>CANGFE010000044.1 GCA_947453155.1 Beijerinckiaceae bacterium
CATGGATTCGTCGGGTCTAGGGGCCAGTCAGTCGCGCGCGGCCCTAGCCGCAGCCGTTCATCGCAATAATGCTCTCTCCTCTGAGGGTTTGCTCGAGCGGCTCTTTACCCTCCTCTTCAGTGGTCTGGTTTATCCGCAGATCTGGGAGGATCCGGTCGTTGATATGGATGCCCTATGCATCCGGAAAACGGATCGGGTTGTGGCCATTGCCTCGGGCGGATGTAATGTCGCGAGCTACCTGACAGCGCAGCCAGAAAAAATTACGGCCGTTGATCTCAACGCGAGCCATGTGGCGCTGAATCGCCTGAAAATGACTGCGATCAAACACATGCCGGATCATCGCGCCTTCCATCGCTTCTTCGCGCAGGCCAATGATCCGCGCAATGTGGAGGCTTACAAGTCGTATCTCGCGGCCCGGCTGGATGGTGCGACGCGCGCCTATTGGGATAAAAACGACTTGCTCGGGCGCCCCCGTATTGCCCGCTTTGCCCGTGGTTTTTATCGCTATGGGCTGTTGGGGACATTCATCGGTATGACGCACATGGTCTCGCGCTTGCACGGCGTGGATTTGCGCAAAATGCTCGAGGCGCAAACGGCGGAAGAGCAAAAAGCTGCTTTTGAGAAATATCTGAAGCCCCTGTTTGAAAGCCGCTTGATCCGCTTTCTGGCCAGCCAGCCAGCTTCGCTTTACGGGCTTGGCATTCCGCCCGCCCAATATCGGGCGCTTGCAGCGGATCATCCCGATGGCATGATCGGGGCCTTGCGGGCGCGCGTTCAAAAACTCGCTTGTGATTTTCCATTCAAAGAAAATTACTTTGCTTGGCAGGCTTTTGGGCGTGCCTATGGATCAAGTGCCCATGCACCTGTGCCGCCCTATTTGCAGGTCGAGAATTTTCAGACCATTCGCAATAGCGTCGATCGTGTCGATGTCCGTCAGGTGTCCATGACGGATTTTCTGGCGAGTGAGCCAGCCAGCAGCATGGATTGTTATGTGCTGCTGGATGCGCAGGATTGGATGAATGATGCCGATCTAAACGCGCTCTGGTCGCAGATCACCCGCACGGCCCGCCCCGGTTCACGGGTCATCTTCCGCACGGCTGCCAATGAAAAGCTTCTGCCTGGCCGCGTGAGTGATGAGATTTTGCGCCATTGGAAGCGCAAAGATGCGCGCTCCGATATTCTTCATGCACGCGACCGTTCGGCTATTTACGGGGCCTTCCACCTTTATGAACTGCGGGAGATGCCGCAATGAGCGATGCTGCTTTTGAAATGGATCGCATCTATGGCTGGCAGACCGGCCTTTATGATGTCACGCGCGCCTATTATCTGCTTGGTCGTGACCGCCTAATCGAATCTCTCGCGCCACCTCCCGGCGCACGTGTCTTGGAAATTGGCTGCGGTACAGGCCGTAATCTCATCCAATCCATGCATCGCTGGCCGGATGCGCGTTTGTTCGGGATTGATATTTCCCGCGTCATGCTGACAAAGGCGCGGCGTTCTATTCTGGCCGCGGGTGGCATCGACCACATCAGCATCGCCCATGGCGATGCGACATGTTTCGATCCGGTGGAAACTTTTGGCGCCGCCAATTTCCAGCGGATTTATTTCTCCTACACGCTCTCGATGATTCCCGAGTGGATAGAGGCGCTTGATCATGCAGCGCAAATGTTGCCTGCCGGCGGAGCCCTGATGATTGCTGATTTTGGTGATCAGCGTGGTCTGCCTCTTTGGTTCCGTAAAATATTACGGGTTTGGCTCGCGCTGTTTCATGTCACGCCACGCGATGATTTTGAGCCTGTTTTGCGGGCGCTTGCCAAGGCGCGCGGATTGAATTGCGAATTCATTTCGCTTTATCGTGGTTATAGTTTTCTGGCAGCGCTGCGTCGGCCGGTGTGATCATGCTCAAAATTCGTGAAGCGCATCCCGATGATCTTGGCGAGGTCTTGCGCCTCTACGCCCAGCCTGATTTCGATGATGGACAGGTTTTGCCAATCGAAGAGGCCAAGGCGCTCTATGCGCGTTTTTTTGATTACCCCGATTATCGCATCTATCTGGCAGAGGTGGACGGGCGTGTTGTTGGCACCTTTGCTTTGCTCATGATGCTCAATCTCGGCCATTGCGGTGCGCCGTCAGCCGTCATTGAAGATGTGGTGGTCGATCCCGATTTGCAGGGGCGCGGCTTTGGGCGCGATATGATGCTCGCGGCTATGGATATGGCGCGGGACAAGAAGTGCTACAAATTGGTTCTGTCATCCAATGCGCGGCGTGTGCGCGCGCATTCCTTTTATGAGAGCCTCGGCTTCCAGCGTCACGGCGTGAGTTTCCACGTTACGCTTTGAGGCGCGTCCAGTCGGATAGATAGGCAATCTCGCCATTGGAAATGGTGGCAACAAGGCGTGGCCCGTCGGCTTGCGGGTCCACGACGATCAAATCGGCCCGTTTGCCGGCCTCAATCGTGCCGCGGTCTGCCAATCCCAAAGCGCGAGCCGGATTTTCAGAAACGAGTGACCAGGCTTTCTCAAAGGAGAGACGCTTGTCACGCGCAAGCCGGAAGGGCGCTTCCAATAGGGCTGGGTAATAATAGTCAGACGCCAGGATTGTGCATTGGCCCTTGGCTGCCATATCGGCCGCCGTCGGGCAGCCTGTGTGAGACCCGCCCCTGACGACATTGGGGGCACCAAAGACGGTGTGCTTGCCGTCTTTGGTGGCGAGTTCGGCGACTTCATCTGTCGTCGGGAATTCGCTGATCGTGCAGCCGAGCGAACCGAAAAAGGCATGATCCTCGGCATGACGGTCATCATGGGAGAGAAGCGGAATGCCTTTGCGGCGCGCAGCTTCAGCCAGTCGCGTTAATGAGCCGTTGACCTCTGTCTCGCGCGATAGAGTCCGGTCGATGAGTGCCATGAATTCGGCTTCCGTGAGGCCGGAGCGAGCGACCATGTCGCGCAATTTGGAAGCTTTGATCGGCTTGCCCATGACAATGCCGCGCATGTGGTCATTGAAGGCCAAAGCGTCGACGAGGCCGTCTGAAATCCAGCCCAGAGTTTCCTCTTCGCCTTCAAGATTAAAGGCTTCGTGCCGCAAATGAAAGCGCATGTCGCAGGCCGTGCGCCCGCGCAAATCTGCAATCATGAAAGCAAGCGCGCGTGCATTCTCGATGCGGCGCAGGCCCGTCTCCCAGGAGGAGGTCACGCCGTGATAGGCTGTTGTAATGCCGTTGGCGACCAATTGCCGGTCGGTGTCGCGCATGGCAAGACCGAGGTCAAAAGCGACATTCGGGCGCGGCATAATTTGACGCTCGAAAGCGTCGCCGTGAATGTCGATCATGCCCGGCAATATCATTAGGCCTTTGGCATCTAGCTGCGCAGCACGACTTACCTCTTTGGCAATGAGTCCGTCTGCGACAAAGAGGCTCTCGTGACGCCAGCCCGCAGGCGTCAGAATCTTTCCGTATAAAATTTCGAGCATCACAAACTCCAATCACGCCCGAGGGCTAGGCGGGAGTGATGACAGTCTTGTGACGGAGTTTTTCACAGGGTCTCAGCTTTTTGTGAGTGTCACTTAACTGTCGCGGGCTGTCGGTATGGGAGTGGTCTAGACCAGAGGGACAAGTGATGCTTGCGATCGAAGGCCTGACCAAGACTTATGGCGCATCTGCAGCGGTGTGCGATGTTTCCTTGAAAATCGAACGGGGTTCGTTTGTGGGCGTTATCGGACGCTCAGGCGCAGGCAAGTCGACGCTCCTTCGTATGGTCAATCGTCTGACCGATCCCAGTTCGGGGCGTATTCTTTTTGAGGGCCGCGATGTAACGGCTTTGCAGGGTGCGGAGCTGCGCGCTTGGCGCCGCTCTTGCGCCATGATTTTCCAGCAGTTCAATCTTGTCGGACGCATGGACGTTATGACCAATGTCCTTACGGGTCGCCTGTCGCAGGCGTCTCATCTGCGCTCGCTGTTGAACATTTGGAGTGATGCGGACAAGGCTATGGCTTTGTCTGCTCTCGAGCAATTTGATATGGCGAGCTTGGCGGCGCGCCGTGTGGATCAACTTTCTGGTGGCCAGCAACAACGCGTTGCTATTTGTCGCGCGCTTGTGCAGGAGCCAGATATTATTCTGGCTGACGAGCCAATTGCTTCCCTTGATCCGCGCAACACCAAAGCTGTGATGGATGCACTTTTGCGCATTAACAAGCATTTCGGCATTACGATTGTTTGCAATCTTCATTCTCTGGATTTGGCGCGCAGCTATTGCGACCGTCTTGTCGGCATGTCGGCTGGACAGGTCGTGTTTGATGCCGCGCCGGCCGCGCTCACGGATGATGTTGCGCGCAATCTTTACGGTTTGGAAGCAGGCGAAGTTCTTGAACCTGCCTCACCCGTTCCATTTCCGGCTGTCACCACACCTGTTGCGGCCTGAAAAACGTCTGTCACCACGGAGAAATCGGATGACGAATCGCAGACATATTCTGGCGGGTGCCGCCGCTATGCTTTTTGCTTCCACGCTCGGCGCTTCCGCGCAGGACTGGAAGGCAAAGTATCCAGAACTGACCTTTGCCATCATCCCGGCTGAAAATGCGACGGGTGTTATCGAGCGCTACACGCCTTTCGTGGATTATCTGTCCAAGCAGCTCGGCGTGAAAGTGAACCTGCGTGTGGCCAATGATTACGCGGCCATCATTGAAGGGCAGCGCGCCGGAAATATTCACATTGCCAGCTATGGTTCAGCCTCTTTTGCCCGTGCGGTGATCACCGGCGTGAAGGTTGATGCTTTCGGCATCGATGTTAATGCTGATGGCTCGAAGGGCTATTACTCTGTCTTCTATGTGAAGAAGGACAGCCTCTATAAGTCGATCGAAGATCTGAAGGGCAAGAATCTGGGTCTCGTCGATCCCAATTCGACCTCGGGCAATAATGTGCCGCGCTTCGCCCTCGATCAGAAGGGCATCGACCCGGAAGCCTATTTCGGCAAGGTTGTCTATACGGGAAGCCATGAAAATGCAGTGCTCGCACTCGTGCAGGGCACGGTTGATGTGGCCGCCAATGCCTGGACGGACGATCAGGATTCCTATCTGGTGCGTATGATCACCAAGGGCATGCTGAAAAATGCCGATGGCACGCCGATGAAATATGAAGACTTCCGCATCATTGCTAAGTCCGATCCGATCCTCAACGGGCCGCTCGCATATCTCTCAGATATGCCCGCCGATCTGAAGTCCAAGATTGCCGATGCATTCTTCAATCTGCGCAAGAATGACAAGGCCGCTGCCGACAAAATCTATGACGGCAAAATGGATCGTGAAGGCTGGGCTCCGGCCAAGACCGAAGATTGGAAGCCGGTTGTCGACCTCGTGAAATTTGTTGACACTCTTCGTCGCAAAAAGTCCTAAGTCAGGATTGGGCCGGACATGTTCGCGCGTCCGGCCTTTTTTTCATCATGACCATAGCCATCCAGCATCTTCCCGATCGTCAGCTGGCTCCTTTGATGCGGGCCTATCGGCAGGCATTATTTGCACGTCGCATTCGTGTTCTTGTCGGCCTACTTGTGCTGGTGCTGTCTGTGGCGCTAGGCGGTTGGTGGGTCGGTTTCGACATTGCTTTGCTGGTAAGCAAGATCAGCACCTTTACCAATTATTTCGGACGCATTTTTACGCTCGACGATGGCCAGCCCGTCTTCAGCGATCCGGTTGAATGGTACTGGGGCTTGATCAAATGGTCGAAGTTGCTCGGCGAGACTTTATTGGTTGCCTATACGGGTACGCTTCTGGGTGCTGCCATTGCATTCTTCACTTGTTTTGCCGCCGCTTCCAATCTGGCGGGACCGACAATACGTTGGGTGGCCCGCCGCTTTCTGGAATTCTGCCGCACGGTGCCGGAGATTGTCTTTGCTTTGATCTTCGTGCTGGCCTTTGGCCTGGGGCCAATGGCGGGGGTGCTGGCTCTCGCCATTCATACGCTGGGCGCGCTCGGAAAACTCTATACGGAGATTGTCGAAAATATCGACATGAAGCCGGTTGAGGGAATTATTTCGACGGGCGGCTCTCGTGCCGAGACGATTTTCTATGGTGTCTTGCCGCAAGTCTGGTCGGGCTTTTTGACCTACAGTCTGCTGCGCTTCGAGGTCAATTTCCGCGGCGCTTCCATTATGGGTTTTGTGGGGGCGGGCGGCATTGGTCAGGAACTTCTGACGGCGGTGCGTAAATTTTATTATTCAGATGTCAGTGCCCTTTTGGTCATGATCATCGTGACGGTTTTCGTGCTGGATATTATGACCGGCCTCGTTCTCAAACGCCTCAATCGGGTAGGCTGATCATGGCGCAGATTTTTGATCTCTCTCGCTTGGGTGACGTAGCCGCTCGCCATCACAAGGTGATGCGTTTGGGTGCTCGCCAGCGCCAAATAATTTTTGCCGGCACATTCCTCGGCTTCCTTTTGCTCGTTTTCGGATTGATCGAAGCCGATTTTTCGCTGTCGCGCATCGTCAGCGGCATTGGCAAGCTCGGTGATTTTGCTGTCCTGATGTTTCCGCCCGAGCCCGGGCCGCTTTTTGCGACTTATCTCCATGCGCTTGGAGAGACATTGGCCATTGCGCTCTTGGGTACTTTGCTTGCTGCGGTTCTGGCATTTCCTTTCGCGGTTTTAGCCTCTCGTAATGTCTTGCCATTCTGGGTGACGCGCTTTGTCTTGCGCCGCTCATTCGATACGATCCGCGGTGTTGATACGCTGATTTGGGCGCTGATCTGGATCAGCGTTGTCGGACTTGGGCCTTTCGCTGGCGTACTCGCGGTTGCGACCGCAGATTTTGCGGCTTTCGGCAAATTGTTCTCGGAGACAATCGAGACGGCTGACCCTAAGCCTGTTGAGGGCATTCGCTCGACGGGCGGGACAGCGGCGCAGGAATTTCGCTTTGGCATTTTGCCGCAGATTTTGCCTGTGATTGCAGGGCAGGTTCTCTATTATTTCGAATCCAACACCCGCTCCGCCACGATTATCGGCATTGTGGGGGCGGGCGGCATCGGGCTGCATCTTTCAGAGCAAATCCGCACGCTGGAATGGCAGCGCGTCGCTTTTCTTGTTTTGATGGTGCTCGTGGTCGTGGCCGCAATCGATTTTATTTCATCGCGGCTGCGGACGGCGATCAGCGGCGCAAAGCCGATCTGATCGCCTAATCCCCTTAATAACTCTCCGGAACATAAAGCTCGGGCTTTATAGGTGCTCGATAATATTCCGGATTGCGTGTGCGTGGCGGCAGTTCCGGCATGTCGTGCTGGATTTCTTCGTAGGGAATCTGCTGCAGCAAATGATTGATGCAGTTGAGGCGCGCCTTTTTCTTGTCAACCGCATTGACGATCCACCATGGCGCTTCAGGGATATGCGTGCGCTCCAGCATATCTTCCTTGGCCTTCGTATAGGCCTCCCAGCGTGAGCGGGATTGCAGATCCATCGGAGAGAGCTTCCACTGTTTCAGCGGATCTGTGATGCGCATAATAAAGCGCGCCTGCTGCTCTTCGTCTGTGATCGAGAACCAATATTTGACGAGCACAATGCCGGAGCGGACAAGCATTTTTTCAAATTCTGGCACGTCGCGGAAGAACTCTTCTACTTGAGGCTCATCAGCAAAGCCCATGACACGCTCAACGCCTGCGCGATTGTACCAAGAGCGATCGAACATCACCATTTCGCCCGCCGCCGGAAGGTGGGCCACGTAACGCTGGAAATACCATTGTGTGCGCTCACGGTCGTTGGGTGCTGGCAGAGCGACGACGCGGGCCACGCGCGGATTGAGGCGCTGGGTGATGCGTTTGATCACGCCGCCCTTGCCGGCTGCGTCGCGGCCTTCAAAGAGAACGACGACTTTCAGCTTCTTATGCTGGACCCAGTCCTGGAGTTTCACGAGCTCTTTCTGGAGCCGGAGCAATTCTTTGAAATAGGTGTGGCGGTCGAGATCCGTGCCGGGTTTTTCGTGCCGCGTGTCGGGATTGATCAGCGCATCAAGGCGCTCGTCATCAATCTCCATTTCCAGCTCTTCGTCGAGGCCATCGACGATTTCATTATGCATGCGTGCCAGGATGCTGCGCAGATCGGATGGATTGCTCATTTTTGCCCCCTCATTTGAGGGCAAAGTGACCGGGGGATGTGACAGTCCCGTGAAGCTTCAGTCGTTTTCGACGAGGAGTTCGATCCGGTCGGCGCGAAAGGCTGATTCCACGATCTGGAGGGCCTGGCCCGCGCTCGAATCGACTGAGCGGGCGGTGAGAATAACCGCATTCGGTTCCATGTCGAGAATGTCAGCCTCGATCAATGTGGCAAGGCGGGCCGAAATGCGGGTCGATTGGCGCTCATAGGCGTCAATTCCATAGGCGCTGAATGTTTTGGTGAAAGACCCCTCACATTCACCCAAGCGGCGCGGGAGATTGGGAAAGCGGCTGCAGACCAGATAATGCGTGCTCAGCGAGAGGGGAGATTGGCCGGCCTCATTGTCCATGCGAATGCGCCATAGCGGCGTACCGCTCGTCACGCCAAGTTCCCGCCCAAGATCAGCCGAGGCCGTCATGACATCATTGGCGACGATGCGGCTCTCTGCTTCCAGATCAAAGGCTTTAAGGTTTTCGCGGAAACTGACACGTTTGCCGATGCGATAGGGCAGAGGTGTTCCGGTGGCAAATGTGCCGCGCCCTTGCTGGATATCGACAAGGCCTAAATCCTGCAAATGACGATAGGCTTGGCGAACGGTGTGGCGGTGGACGCCATATTCGCGCGCGAGATCTTGCGCGGGCGGCAGGGCATCCCCCGATGCATAGGCGCCGCGTGTCAGCTCGCCTGCAATTTCATCAGCAATGCGTTTCCAGGTTGTGGATATTTCCTGCGCATCCATTCGATGCATCTCGTCGCTGTCACTCATGTCATCACCCCGTCATGGAACATGTCTAGACAAGTCGTGCGACAGTTTCGTGATGCAATTTCCTGACAAAGGTGGTCCGTGGACGATTTCAGGGCGAATGGCAATCAGAAAGAGGCGCGGGCCTTTTGGATAGGCGTGCTTGCGCGCGCCTCTCTGAAGGAATTGCGCGCGGCTTTGTCTTTAGCACAGGTCGAATTGCCGACTGTTGATGTCGTCAAGGCGGCGGAGACGGGGACTTTGATGCTGGAGGCTCGCGCCGGTGGCGGTGGCCAGCGCTTCAATACCGGTGAGGCGACTATGACGCGTTGCGTCGTGCGTTACGGCGAAACTCTCGGCTTTTCCTATGCGCTCGGGCGCGACAAGGACAAGGCGATGCTGGCTGCGACGCTTGATTGCCTTTTGCAGGATGAAGAACGCCGCGGTCATGTGATGAGCAAAGTCATCCAGCCGCTGGCCGATCTGCAGCGCCGCAAGCGCGAAACCGAAAGCCGCCGTGCGGCAGCCACAAAGGTTGAATTTTTCACTATGGTTCGGGGGGATTGATGAACGCGCCCTTCTTGCCCGGTCGTGGTTTCCGCGACCCCGTTCTTGGCTCGCAAGCCATGTTTCGCGCCATTCTCAATGCTTTGTCGCGGCCCGGTACTGTTGTCGCCATTCCCGAAGTGGGAGTTGAAGGGTCGGGGCAGGTCTCTCATGACGTGCTCGCGATGCTTTTGTCTTTGTGTGATCAGGATACGCCAGTCTGGTTGGATGCTGATTTGCGCAATTCTCATGTGGCGCGTTGGCTAGCTTTTCATGCCAATTGTTCCGTGACGGATGATCCCGCAAAAGCAAGCTTTGGTCTTTTGCGTGGCCGTTCCGATGATCCCGCGCTCACGGATTTTGCGCAGGGCGACCCGCGCTATCCGGATCGCTCCACGACGTTGATTGTCTGTGCTGATGCTTTGTGTGGCGGCGAGAAGCTGACGCTCAAAGGGCCGGGAATCGAGCATCAGATTCGAATTGCACCGGTTGGTCTGCCGCAGGGCTTTGTGGCAGCGGCGCAGGATAATCACAAACTCTATCCGCTTGGCCTCGATTTTCTGCTGGTCGCTGGCCATGCCATGGCCGGTCTGCCGCGCACGACGCGCATTCTGACGGAGACACGCTGATGTATGTCGCAGTCAAGGGCGGTGAAACAGCCATTGCAGCTACGCATGATCTTGTCGCGCAGGCGCGGCGCGGCAATCCCTATGTTCCGGAAATAGGCGTCAAGCAAATCCGCGAGCAGATGAAGCTCGCCACAGCCCGCGTCATGAACGAGGGTTCGCTTTATGATGAGGATTTGGCGGCACTCGCGCTCAAACAATCACAGGGCGATGCGGTGGAAGCAGCGTTTTTGATGCGTGCCTATCGCACGACATTGCCGCGCTTTGGTTCATCGCAGCCGATTGACACGGGTGCAATGGCCATTCGTCGCCGCATCTCGGCCGCTTTCAAAGATTTGCCGGGTGGGCAGATTTTGGGCCCGACCTATGATTACACGCATCGTCTCTTCGACTTCACGCTGGCGGCTGATGGTCATGTGCCCGCGCAAGTAGCTGAGGCCGCGCAGCCGCTGGATGTCTCCATGCCGCGCGTTCCCGATATTTTGGGCGATGAAGGTTTGATGGAGGCTGAAGTTGCGCCACAGGGCGATCCGGCACCCACCGATATTACGCGCGATCCAGCCGAATTTCCGGCTGGTCGCGATACACGCTTGCAAATGCTGGCGCGTGGAGATGAAGGCTTTTTGCTCGGCCTTGCTTATTCCGTGCAGCGCGGCTTTGGCGGCAACCATCCTTTTGCTGGTGAAATCCGCATGGGTGAAGTGGCTGTCTCTTTCTGTCCGGAAGAGCTTGGTTTTGAAATTGAAATTGGCGATATCACGCTGACTGAATGTCAGATGATCAACCAGTTTACGGGCTCATCCGACGTGCCGCCGCAATTTACGCGCGGCTACGGGCTCGCCTTTGGCCAAAGCGAACGTAAAGCCATGTCTATGGCTATTGTTGATCGCTCCTTGAAGGCGCGCGATTTCGGGGAAGGCGCGTCTTATCCTGCGCAGCAGGAAGAATTTGTTCTCTACCATTGCGACACAATCGAAGCTTCAGGCTTTGTCGAACATTTGAAACTGCCGCATTACGTCGATTTTCAGGGCGAGCTCGAGCTCATTCGTAAAATCCGTCGTGAGCAGGAAGAGCGGCGCGCCAAAGCGGCTGCGACACGCGAAGGAGTTGAGGCATGAGCGCCCTCGCGACTGAAATCGGGCACGATCCCAATTATAATTATGCCTATCTGGATGAGCAGACGAAGCGGATGATCCGCCGCGCGCTTTTGAAGGCCGTGGCCATCCCTGGCTATCAAGTGCCGTTCGGTTCGCGCGAAATGCCTCTGGCGCGAGGTTGGGGGACAGGCGGGATCCAGATCACAGCCTCGCTGATCGGTCCGCGCGATTGCTTGAAAGTCATCGATCAGGGTGCCGATGACACGACCAATGCGGTCTCCATCCGCAATTTCTTTGCGCGCGTCACAGGCGTGGCGACGACGCAGAAAGTCACGGATGCAACGATCATCCAGACGCGTCACCGCATTCCGGAAAAGCCACTCAAGGATGATCAAATCCTTGTCTATCAGGTTCCCCAGCCAGAACCCTTGCGCAAGCTTGAATCCTCCGAGGTCGAGACGCGCAATATGCATGCCTGGGAAGAATATGGATTGATGCAAGTGCGCCTTTATGAAGACATTGCGCGCTTTGGTCATGTCGCAACGACTTATTCCTATCCGGTGATGGTCAATGATCGTTATGTGGCCTCACCCACGCCCATTCCGAAATTCGACAATCCGAAAATGGATCGGATGCCCGCGCTTCAGCTCTTTGGCGCTGGTCGTGAAAAGCGCATTTATGCCATTCCGCCCTATACAAAAGTGAAAAGCCTCGACTTTGAGGATCATCCTTTCACAGTGCAAAAATGGTCGCAGCCCTGCGCTTTGTGTGGCGCGCGCGATTCCTATCTCGACGAGGTCATCACGGATGATCGCGGTTCGCGCATGTTTGTCTGTTCCGACACCGATCATTGCGAAGATCGCCGCGCCAAGGGAGAGACCGCATGAGCGATGGTCTCGATCTTTTCCGGCAATCTTTGCAGGCAGCGAGCCATCCAGTGCTGGATGTATCTGGCATCACGCGCCTCTATGGCGAGCGCATTGGCTGTGCGGATGTAAATTTTCGTCTCTGGCCCGGAGAAGTCCTCGGCATCGTCGGGGAGTCGGGCTCAGGCAAGTCGACCTTGTTGCGCTGCCTTGCTGGTCTTGATCAGCCTACAGCCGGACGCGTTCTTCTCGATGATCATGGCACAATGGTCGATCTCCATAATCTGTCGGAGCCGCAGAGGCGCGCTGTGATGCGCCGTGCGCTTGGCATCGTTCACCAAAATCCGCGCGATGGTCTGCGCATGGATGTGTCAGCTGGCGGCAATGTCGGCGAGCGGCTGATGGATCGCGGCGATCGCCATTATGGCAAAATCCGTACGTCGGCGACCGAGTGGTTGCGCCGTGTCGAAATTGATCCGGCACGCATTGATGATCTGCCACGCCAGTTTTCAGGCGGCATGCAGCAGCGTTTGCAGATTGCGCGCGTTCTGGTGAGCGAGCCCAGACTCGTCTTCATGGATGAGCCGACTGGCGGGCTTGATGTCTCCGTCCAGGCCAAATTGCTCGACCTTTTGCGCTCGCTGGTGCGCGAGTTGAATATTGCTGCTGTCATTGTCACGCATGATCTGGCTGTCGCGCGCCTCCTGACAGATCGCCTGATGGTGATGAAGGACGGCGCTGTGATCGAGCAGGGTCTGACCGATCAGGTTCTGGATGATCCGCAGCATGCCTATACGCAGCTTCTCACCTCTGCCGTTTTGTCTTGAGGGCCACCCCATGAACGAACTCGTCCGTGTCACGCGCGTCGGCAAGAGCTTTACCTTGCACAATCAGGGCGGCGTCTGCCTGCCGGTTCTGGGTGGCGTCAGTTTTTCGGTCGCCGCTGGTGAAAGTCTCGTACTGCATGGGCCATCAGGCGCCGGCAAGTCGACCCTGCTGCGTCTGCTTTACGGCAATTACAAATGCTCCGAGGGAAAGATCGAAATCTTTCATCAGGATCGCTGGGTGGATATTGTTTCCGCTGATCCGCGCGATGTTTTGGATGTTCGTCGCCATACGCTCTCTTATGTCAGCCAGTTTTTGCGTGTGATCCCGCGCGTCTCCGCTCTCGATATTGTCAAAGAGCCGCTGGTAACGCGTGGCATGGCGCCAGATATGGCCTCCAAGCGTGCGGCTGACATGCTCGCGCGCCTCAATATTCCCGAGCGTCTCTGGTCTCTGGCGCCCGCAACTTTCTCGGGCGGCGAACAGCAGCGCGTGAATATTGCGCGCAGCTTCATCTCGGTCACACCCGTCATGTTGTTAGACGAGCCGACGGCCTCTCTGGATGCGCAGAATCGTGAAGTCGTTATTTCGCTGATCGAAGAGGCCCGCAAATCGGGCTCGGCTTTGATCGGTATTTTCCATGATGAGCAGGTTCGCGAACGCGCCAGCACACGGCGTATCGATATCCAATCTTTCACTGTCGCGGAGGCCGCATGAGCGAGACCATCCTTACCAATGCCCGGGTCATTCTTGATGACGAAGTCATTCAGGGCACGGTCTGTTTTGATGCTGCGGGAATTTTTGCCGTCGATCAGGGTCGCTCGAAGCTACCCGGGGCCATTGATGTGGGTGGCGATTTCGTTGCCCCCGGCATTATTGAAATGCACACCGACAATATGGAAAAGCATTTTGTCCCGCGCCCGAAAGTGTTCTGGCCGGATACTTTGGCAGGCGCGATTGCGCATGATGCGCAAATGGCATCAGCAGGCATCACGACCGTCTATGATTCCATTTGCTGCGGTTCCATTTATGGTTCGAAAGATTATCGCCGCACCATTTTCCCGCTGATGATTGCGGCCATCGAACAGGGCAATGCCACGGGCGCTTTCCGTGTGGAGCATCACATCCATTTGCGTTGTGAAGTTCCGGCTGAGAATATTGTGGAAGATCTGGAGCCACATCTCGGCAAGCCGATTGTCAAGCTCGCGTCCTTGATGGATCACACGCCCGGTCAGCGCCAATGGCGCAATATCGAGCATCTCAAGACTTATAATCTTGGTTCGGGTGAGAAGACGCTCGAACAATTCGAGACGGATGTGAAAGTCCGCATGGAAACAGGCCCTGCGCTCTTTGCCAAAAACTGGCCGATCGTCGTGGAAATGTTGAAAGCGCGCCATATTCCGCTCGCAACGCATGACGACACGACGGAAGCCGACGTTGATTTGGGCGTGGCTGCCGGCGCGAATATTTCCGAATTTCCGACGACGCCGGAAGCTGCGCGTTACGCGCATTCCAAAGGCATGCGCACAGTCGCCGGTGCGCCGAATGTGGTCCGTGGTGGTTCGCATTCCGGTGGTGTCTCTGCCACTGAACTCACGCTCGATGGTTTGCTCGACGGGCTTTCCTCCGATTATGTGCCGAGTGCTTTGTTGCAAGCAGTCACGCGCTTGCATTTCGATCACGCCATGCCCATGCCCAAGGCCATGGCGATGGTCACGCGCAATATGGCGGATATGCTCGGTCTGACTGATCGGGGTCGCTTGCGTAAAGGCCTGCGCGCCGACATTCTGCGCTTCGGCCTGATTGGCCAGACGCCGGTTGTGCGCGGTCTGTGGAGCGCGGGGGAGAGAGCTTTTTGATGCCCTATGGAGGCTCTCGTTTCGCCATTTATTTTGCGCCCGATCCCGCAAGCGCCTTATGGCGCTTTGGCAGTTCCATTCTGTCTTATGACGCATCTCTTGCTTTGGGCTGCGACCCGCTTGTTCCAACGTTCTGGACCGAGGATGAGTGGTGGGACAGAACAGAAGAGCCTCGTCGATACGGTTTTCATGCCACGCTGAAAGCTCCCTTTCATCTGCGTGATGGCACGCATGAGGAAGAGCTGTTCGCGGCTTTCGATCTCTTTGCCGCGCAGCAGAAGCCATTCGTCATTGAGGGTTTGCGTGTCTGTTGCCTTGGGACCTTCGTGGCTTTGGTCCCGGTGGGTGAGACAGGCAAGATCAGTCGGCTAGCGGCAGAGGCCGTGCGCAATTTCGATGCCCTGCGGGCACCTTTGAGCGAGGCCGATCTCGCACGTCGCTTGTCTTCACCCTTGAGCGAGCGACAACAGCAATATTTGCAGGAATGGGGTTACCCCTATGTCTTCGAAGATTTCCGCTTCCACATGACGCTAACAGGACCTTTGGTCCCGGAGGAATGTGCCAAGGCTGAGCGCGAGTTGAAGAGCCTGTTTGCGGCTTGTGTTGGTCAAGGACCAGTCGCTGTCGATTCCATCGCTTTGTTCCGACAGGATCGGCGGGATGGCCGTTTCAGGATTGTGCGGCGTGCGCCGCTTCTGGCGCCGCGCAATGCGCCAACGCGTTGATGAACAGGGCTGCGCCATGCTCCAGCGTGCCCTCATTGCGAATTTCAACCACATGCGCCGTGCGCCATTGAAGCGGGACAATGCGGCCCAAGCGGGCGCGAACTTCTGCCATGCTTTCACGACCACGCGTTGCGATGCGCGCCGCAAGGATCACAGGATCCGCGGTGACATGCAGAACATGAACCGGATAACCCAAATCTTCTGCAGCAAGAATAACCCCGCGCGAGACATTGGCGACAACAATCCGGCCTTGATCCAGGTCTTGCTTCAATTCAATGGGCAGGCCGTACCCCAGGTCATGCGCGTGCCAGGACAAGAGATAAGCACCGCTTTTTTCGGCTGCATCAAAAGCACTTGTGTCGATCGTGTCATGGTCTTCGGCCATAGCTGCGCGTGTGACGATGCGGCGCGCAAAAGCAAAATGCTTGTCGCTTGCAAAGGCGAGCTTGGCGCGTTCGATCAAGGCATCTTTTCCGGCTCCCGAAGGGCCCACCACGAGGACAAGGCGACCTTGCGTGGATTGACGATTCTCAGGAGGCACTGACATGGCTGCAAAAAATCTCGGACTGAACCCTGTGATTGACCCGACAGCCGCTGTCAGGGATTGCACTCTGGGTCACTATACGGAAGTGGGCGCGCGCACCAAAATGGCCGAGACCAGCATGGGCGACTATTCCTATATCGTGAATGATGGAGATGTCATTTACACGACAATTGGAAAATTCTGCTCCATTGCTGCGCAGGTGCGGATCAATCCAGGAAATCATCCCATGTGGCGCGCCTCGCAATCGCATTTCACCTATCGGGCAAGCGCCTATTTTGAGGGCGAGGCTGATGAGGCATCTTTCTTTGATTGGCGTCGCGAACATCACGTCACCATCGGCCATGATGTCTGGATTGGTCATGGTGTGACCGTTTTGGCAGGTCGGAAAATCGGAACCGGTGCTGTAATCGGTTCGGGCGCTGTCGTCTCGAAAGATGTTGAGCCCTACACAATTGTCGGTGGTGTCCCGGCCAAAGTGATTGGGCGTCGTTTCCCCGAGAAGATTGGCGAACGTCTGCAAGCGCTCGCCTGGTGGGATTGGGATCATGCGACTTTGCGTGGCCGACTGGGCGATTTTCGTCATTTGCCTATCGAGGCTTTTTTGGAAAAATACGAGGGCGCTTAAACGCGCTCCAGTTTTCGATGAGGCAGGGGTGGCAGATCGACGTGGATCTTGTCACCCAAGTGCACGTTGCCGCCCTCCAGTACAATGGCCATGACGCCTGCGCGCAGGAGGAGGTTTCCTGCCTCATCGCGGCCTAGGACTGCTTGCATGAGTCGGTTCTGAAAATTGTCAATTTGCTTGCAGGGATTGCGCAGGCCTGTGATTTCAAGCTGCACGCTTTCGCCAATTTGCAAACGTGTACCAAGCGGAAGATGGATGAGATCCACTCCGCGCGTCGTAATGTTTTCGCCCAGATCCGCAGGTTGCACAGAAAAGCCCTCTACGGCGAGCTCATCCAGCATTTCAGCCGCAAAGAGATGGACCTGCCGCAGATTGGGCTGGTCGGGATTGGCGGCCACGCGCGAGCGATGTTTGACCGTCACGCCGCAATGGGCATCGCCTTCAACGCCGAGGCCTTTGAGGACATGAATTTCTTTGGCGGGTGTTTTGCTGAACGCGTGGCTAGTATGTGCCGCAACGCAAATGACTTCTCCCGTCATAGCTCAACTCTCCTGATCCTCTGTCTTCAGAACTTTAGCCAAGTCCCATCACTTCACCAAATCGTCACAGGAATCAGTTCTCATCATCCTGTCTCGTCGTTGTGCTTGTGGGTTTCATGTCCGGCTTCGTCCGATCGTTCCCCGTTCTGCCAACCTGGCTCATTGCCCGGCGATTCTTCTCGCGCACTTTCTCTCATCGACCGGACGGTCCTCCGTCCGGCCTAACCCATAGGGCTTGCGGCAATGGCCAAAAACCGGGAAAAGCGTCGTCTGCGTGAAATCAAAGAAGCCACCATCATTCACTTGAACAAAAAGAAGAAAAATAAATTCACCGAAGAGCGTTCGCCGCCTCCCATCATCGCCATGAACCGGCGTCAGGCGGAATATCTGGGTCATCTCCGCACATCTGAACAGGTTTTCGTTCTCGGGCCGGCCGGCACCGGCAAGACATGGCTCGCGGCCACTTATGCCGCTGATCTTTATCGTCTCAAGACGGTCAATAAAATCATTCTCACGCGGCCGAATGTTCCCTGTGGTCGTTCGCTCGGCTTCTTCCCCGGCTCGATGGAAAAGAAATTCGCCCCTTGGGCTGTGCCTGTGACGGATGCTATTCGAGATCGGCTTGGTGAAGCCGTCTATGATCTGGCGATCAAGAATGGCGATATTGAAGTGGTGCCCTTTGAAGTCATGCGCGGCCGCACTTGGAAGGAGGCTTTTGTTCTCCTCGATGAGGCGCAAAACACATCGATTACGGAAATGAAAATGTTCCTCACCCGCATTGGTGAGAATTGCCTCACTGTGATCAATGGCGATGTGGCGCAATCCGATCTGGAAAAGGAATCGGGTCTGCGTATGGCCATTGATCTGGTTGGCCGACAAGACCTTCCAGTGCCGGTTGTCGAATTTTCTATCGACGATGTCGTGCGTTCAGGCATTTGCGCCATGTGGGTGCGCGCCTTTGCGGAGTCTGAACGCCCAGCCATGTTCGTGCGTGCTTGAAAGATGAAAAAAGGCGGCCATTAGGCCGCCTTTTTTATTTGCAGGCCAGTTGGCGTTGATTCAGTTGGCAGCTCGCAAAGGCTTGCCCCTTCACGTCATAGCCCGTGATTTTCCAAATGGTGCCGAACTGATCAGTTGGATCGCGTTCCAGCATGGAGAATCCGAAAATGCCCGGGTTACTCACGCCCGCGACGACTTTCTCTCTATTCACTTCAAGTCCGACAACTGGATTAGGAACGCGCATCGATAGATCATCACCGCCATGGCCGGAAACGATCTGCAGCGGCAGATCATTTTCATATTTCATCACTTCAAACACATGATGATGGCCGGATAGAATGGCTTGCGCATTATTTGGCATAAAGCCTTTGGCCGCAGCCGCGAGCGTTTGATTGTCGCCTTCGGGAACGCCATTGCGGAGATTTTCAGCTGCCCAAAGTGGACGATGGAACGCATACCACACCGGGCCGGATAAGCTTTTCGCCAGCTCGAATTGCGGACGGTAATAGTCCACCTGTTTTGCATTGAGCTTTTCATCTGCAGTGGACACATCCATCACAATGAGATGCAGCCCGCCTAGATCCACCGTATAGGGAGCTTTGGGGCCCAGGCACCCATCACGTCCGCTTACGGCTTCATAAGGATATGGGTCGAGTGTGCGCGCCCAACCAATACCGCCACGCTCGCACTCTTCATGATTGCCACGCACCATCACCCACGGGGCAGCTTTCAAAAGAGCTTCCGCTGGATCAAAGAAATCTTCTTTCCAGACTTGCCATGTGTCACCGAAGGGTGATCCCGCGCAGCCGAGATTGCCGGTGGGGCAAGCGCTTTCACGATAGTGCATATCGCCGACGTGAATGACGAGGTCAGGCTTGAAATGCGCGCTCATCGAAGCGCCAAGACGAAATGGCCATTGACTCATATCGTTGCAGGCTTGCACTTGCGTGCCTTTCAACCGGCAGCCCGTGTCACCCACGACCAAGATTTTATTGGGGCGATCTTTCGGCAAAGGTGAGGGGATGCCGTTGATCGTTACGAGTTTCGCGGATTTCGGCAAGGGGAGGGCGCAAGCGCGAACCGGATATTGCGAGCCGGGCGTCGAGCGATCGCTCATTTTGACGGGCTGCCCGTCAATCGTCGCCTCTGGGCATGCGGGGTCATCGGTCACCGCACGCGCTTCGAGCCCGCTTGGGACATATTGAACCCATTGATAGAAATCGCGTGCTTGAGCAAGGCTGGTGAGGCACAAGACTGCAAAAGCGGGGCATAAAGCGCGCTGGAAAAAATTCCGCATGTCAGGCTCCGAGAGAGATCTTCCGACAATTGTCGGAAAGATATGAAGCCCCGATGACGCTTATTCAGCCCTGCGTCGGCGAAGGATAAATAGCAAAGCAAAATAAGTGAGGGCGGCTGCGATGGCCGCAATGCCGAAAGCGTACCAAAAGCCGAATTCATCTTCGCCAAAGGGCAGGCCCTTTGTGTTCATGCCGAAAAAGCCCGTGACAAGGGTTGCCGGCAAGAACAAGGCGGTCAACATGGACAAGACATAGAGCTGCTTGTTGGTCTCATTGGCGAGATAGGCCGAGACTTCGTCTTGGAGAAGCCTGGCGCGGTCTTGTGAGGAATGGACTTCCTGATAAATCGATTCCAGACGCTGCGCGATACGCCCTGCAGCATCACGCAGATCAGCGGGCAGGCGTGTCGCAGGCGCACGCTCGACCCGCCGGAACAGGACCAGCAGGCGTGACATCTGGCGGTGCAGGTTGATCGCGCGGCGGCGCACATGAGGCGTCTCGGCGCGCGCATCATTCACATAGCCCGCCATGATCTTGTCTTCGATGACATCAACTTCGCGGCCAAGATCATTGGCAGCTTTCGCCATATAATCGGATTCGCGATCAACGATCTCTTCGAGAAGCTCGAGTGGTGACTCGATCAACTTGCCACGTTCGATGGCGATGCGCGTATTTTCAACCGAGCGTAAGGAGCGGCGGCGACCTGTCAGGAGAATGCGATCTGCGAGAACGAAACGCAATTCTGCCATTTCCTCGTCTTCGCCATCGAAGTCGAGTTTGGCATCCACGAAAAGACCGGCCAATTGGCCCTCATCCGTTTCAATCCGGTCGTGGACGTCATGGGAGAGAAGGATCTCGCGGGCTTCGTCGGTGAGCCAATTTTGGGTTGCGATCCATTCGCGACACCGCGTATCGGTCAGATGGGCGTGGACCCACCAAAAGCCACCCCCGACCGCAATCTCTTTGTAATCAGGGAATGTTTCGTAATGCCCCTGTTCGCCCTCTGAAAAATGAAAGGCGAAAATCAGACCGCGCTGCTCATTGGCATTGCCAAGCATGGAAAAGTCTTTGTCCATGCGTGTCATGGCGTGCTCTCAGAGATTGGAATTTACCGCTAGCTGTTAGATATGACACTTTTATGACGACTCATTTTGGGGATTAAACGCCCCCCGTGACACAGCTTTGACGTTGCGGTAAAACCAGTCCAGCAAAAAGAAAATTTGAGGAAACATCACGGGTCGCGTTTTGAGGTGATGTATGAATATTTCGCTTGAGCAAGCCATTGAGATCCACGCCAAGGCTCTTCGTGTAAGCCATGGACGTAAGGCAGAGCATTATGCACGCGAACGTGCAGCTGCATGCAAACGTCAGGATGATCACGAGGGTGATCATGTTTGGAACAAGGTCGCTGAAATTGTTGTCCAGATTGAGCGAGAGCAGATTGCTCATACGCGCTGACGTATATCTGGCTTAAGTCTTATTCCGTTGAGGGAATAGATTTCTGGTTTTGTAAATCAGCGACTTCAACACAGCGGCGGCGTCATTGAACGGCAATCAATTTCGCCGGTGGATGGCTGACAAGTCGTCACGCCTGCCTAAAGTGTGGAGAAAGTGCCGGCTGAGCTAAATTACTGATGGGAGGTCGGTCATTGCCCTCAGGGCCTAAAAGTGTTCGGTAGAGGTGGTAGCGGGTCCCCGCAACCAAATCCTACAAATACAAACACCACATCAAAACGCCCCGTGAGTGACAAACTCCGGGGCGTTTTTTGTTTTTGTGCTTTATTCAATGAGATGCTTTGACCAAACGGCGTAATTCGGGGAGACAAGATCCGCAATTGGTTCCTGCTTTCAGGTGCACACCGATCTCCTCGGCAGAAGTGACTTGATCCTTTTCGATGAATTCCTGAATGGTGTTGAGGGAAACGCCAAAGCAGGCGCAGATCACAGGTCCTGAATCGGTAAGGCCTGCCGCACTCTGCCCTGAAAGAACAGCTAGTCGTTCTAGCCCGCTCAATTTGTCGCTTGCAAAATAAGCCTTGAGCCCGTTCCAGCTTAATTCTCTTCCGGCGGGAGCCAGAAAAAGACAGGCCTCGATCCGTTCATCTTTGAAAAAGGCAAGGCGATGTTCGTCGCAGCTTTCATCGTGAAATTCAGCCATGGTGCAATCGTCAAGCAGGTCTTGCAACTGCGCATGGATTTTTTCGAAATTCAGATCTGTTGCCAGCAACGCCCCTTGTGCGCCATCAATCGTCACGCGTGAAAACCAAATGTCTGGATCCAATGCCATGGTTTCGCGCGAGAGCAGAAACCCCTCATAGGCGAAATGAACAGGCGCAATGTTTATGGCTGTGGCCTTGAGTTCTGGTTGTCCCGAATAGCGATCGGTCGCGGGCTGGACAAGGGCGCCAATGCGACCATGCGAAGATGTTTCTGCGGTCCAATGAATCGGTGCAAACACTTCACCTCTGCGTTGTCCTTCGTTGACGTGTGCGCGCAACAGTGCCGTGCCATAGCGTGAGGTGATGCGAATGAACCCGCCATCAGAAATTTGATGCTGAGTTGCATCATCAGGATGAAGCGTTGCAAATGGCTCTGGCAGATGATGGCTAAGCCGTTGCGACAATCCTGTGCGGGTCATGGTGTGCCATTGATCGCGGACACGCCCCGTGTTCAGCAAAAGCGGGTAGATATCATCAGGCGCGTCTTTCAGAGCAGGTTCTTCAAGCTGATGAAATTGAGCGCGCCTGTCGGGTGTGAAAAACCCGCCTTCTGAGAAGAGGCGCGTCTGCGGTTCCTCACCTTGGCGCAGTGGCCATTGAAAGGGCTGCATGCGTTCATACTGACTTTCTGAGGCTGAGTAGCCCGACAGATCGAAATCACGTGATCCGTTATTTTCAAAACCCGACAAAGCTGCGTGCTCTGCAAAAATCTCAGCAGCCGAAGAAAAGGAAAAGGCCTTGTCAAAGCCTAAGCGTTTAGCGACTTCGCAGACGATCCACCAGTCGGGGCGAACCTCTTCCGGCATGGCGAGGAAGGGCCGTTGGCGAGATATGCGCCTTTCAGAATTGGTAACGGTTCCGTCTTTTTCACCCCAAGCTGCAGCGGGCAACAGAATATGTGCGCCACAATTCAGCGTGTCATTCGAGCGCACCACTTCCGAGACGACGAAAAGATCAAGACCGTGCAGGGCTTGGCGCACAAAATCAGCGCGTGGCAGCGAGACAGCCGGATTTGTGGCCATGACCCAAAGGGCGCGAATATCCCCGCGCGCAATGGCATCAAACATGGGGACGGCTTTGAGGCCCTCCTGATTTGCCATCGAGGTCGCGTTCCAAAAACGGCGCACGCGATCAATGTCGGCTGCTTGAAAATTCATATGGGCGGCAAGCATATTGGCAAGCCCGCCGACTTCACGTCCACCCATCGCATTGGGTTGGCCTGTCAGTGACAAGGGTCCGCAGCCGGGTTTGCCGATACGCCCTGTCGCCAGATGGCAATTGATCATGGCTTCAACTTTATCTGTGCCTTGCGCAGATTGATTGACGCCCTGGCTCCATGCCGTGACAGTGCTCGGGGTGGATAGCCACAGTGTGATAAACTCTGTCAGGGCTTCTTGAGAAACGCCGCATTTGCGCGCAGCACTGGTAAGATCAGGCGCTAATTGACGCGCGGATGCGAGAGCTTCCGGAAAACCTTTGGTGTGCGCGCCAATATAGGCTTCATCAATGAATCCGCGATCTGCAATAGCAACCAGCAATGCCGAAAAAAGCACGCTGTCCATACCGGGCGCGATGGGTAGAAAGAGATCTGCTTCATCGGCACTTGCCGTTTGGCGCGGATCAATAACAACGATTTTAGCGCCACGCTCTTGGCGGTTTTTGACCATACGTTGAAAAAGAACCGGATGGCACCAA
>CANGFE010000045.1 GCA_947453155.1 Beijerinckiaceae bacterium
TCGCCGCATCGGCGCGATCAAGGATCGTGAAGAAGTGGTGGGCAACCAGACCCGCGTGAAAGTGGTCAAGAACAAGGTCGCCCCGCCCTTCAAGCAGGTCGAATTCGACATCATGTATGGCGAAGGCGTCTCCAAAATGGGCGAATTGGTCGATCTGGGCGTCAAGGCCGGTGTGGTCGAAAAGTCCGGCGCTTGGTTCTCTTATGACAGCCAGCGTCTGGGTCAGGGCCGCGAAAATGCCAAGGCCTTTTTGAAGGCCAATCCGGATGTGGCGGCCAAGATCGAACAGACGATCCGCGCCAATTCTGGCCTGATTGCCGAGAAGATTTTGGAAAACGGCACGGAAGAGCCGGACGCCAACGGCGACGAATAAGAATTTTGGAGAGCGCTCGGAGCCATCTCGAGCGCTTTCCATCAAATGGCCCTCCATGGGCCCGACCTGCGACCTAATTGGCGCGCAGTTTCTATTCTGGACGGATCCGAGGGCTTGGCAGGTTGCCGCCCACGCCACCCAAAGCCAGATTGCGGAAGGTCCCCCCCGCAGCCTTGGCCGGATCCGTCCAGCTTACTTCCTGATCTCGCCAAGCTTCCATCAGCGCCCCGGCTGATCACCCCTCCCCGCTCCCGCCGATGCATCCAGAAACGCCTGTCAAAACAGAGGCGCTTCTCGCGGGTACGGTCACCCTCAAGCCCTCGACTCAAGTCCCCCCAGACGCTAGAACGGGCGCGGTTTGAAAACGGGGTGAAAGCCTTCCCGCTTCAAGCCATTTTGATGGACCAACCAGCCCGCCTCCGGTGGGCTCTTTACGGCTTAAAGCGAGCGCAAACGAGATGAGCGGCGTCAACGAAATCCGGTCGACCTTTCTCGATTTCTTCAAGGCCAATGGCCATGAAACGGTGGCGTCATCGCCGCTGGTGCCCCGCAATGACCCGACGCTGATGTTCACCAATGCGGGCATGGTCCAGTTCAAGAATGTATTTACCGGCGTTGAAAAGCGCCCCTATACGCGCGCCACATCCGCCCAAAAATGCGTGCGCGCCGGCGGCAAGCACAATGACCTCGAGAATGTCGGCTATACGGCGCGCCATCACACATTCTTCGAAATGCTCGGGAATTTCTCTTTCGGCGATTATTTCAAGGAAGAAGCGATTTCGCTCGCCTGGAAATTGATCACCAAAGAATATGGTCTCAACAAAGACCGTCTGCTCGTAACCGTCTATCATACGGATGATCAGGCAGCTGATCTTTGGAAGAAGATTGCAGGCTTCAAGGATGAGCGCATCATCCGCATTCCGACGTCCGATAATTTCTGGGCGATGGGTGACACGGGTCCGTGCGGTCCTTGCTCTGAAATTTTCTACGATCAAGGCGAGAGCGTGAAGGGCGGACCGCCCGGCTCGCCTGACGAAGATGGCGACCGCTTTTTGGAATTCTGGAACCTCGTCTTCATGCAATATGAGCAGGTGACGAAGGACGAGCGCATTGAATTGCCCAAGCCCTCTATCGACACGGGGATGGGTCTTGAGCGCATCGCCGGCATTATGCAGGGCGTCACCTCCAATTATGAAATCGATCTGTTCAAGGCGCTGATCCGCGCGGGCGAAGATGTCATCGGCGTTTCCGCCACCGGCGCACATACGGCGAGCCACCGTGTCATTGCCGACCATTTGCGCGCGTCTGCTTTCTTGGTCGCCGATGGTGTGAACCCGTCGAATGAAGGCCGCGGTTATGTGCTTCGCCGCATCATGCGCCGCGCCATGCGTCATGCGCAGATTTTGGGTGCCAAAGAGCCGGTGATGTACAAGCTCGTTCCCGCGCTGGTGCGCGAAATGGGCACGGCCTATCCCGAACTCATTCGCGCGGAAGCCACGATCACCGATACGCTCAAGACAGAAGAAAGCCGCTTCCGCACAACGCTGGTGCGCGGCCTGTCTATTTTGGATGAAGAAACGAAAGCGTTGGATGCTGGCGGCAAGCTCTCAGGCGAAGTCGCGTTCAAGCTTTATGACACTTACGGCTTCCCGCTTGATCTGACGCAGGATGCTTTGCGTCTGCGCAAGATTGATGTCGACACCGACGGCTTTAATGCTGCGATGGAGCGCCAGCGCGCAGAAGCACGCAAGGCGTGGTCAGGCTCAGGTGAAGCGGCAACCGAAACCGTCTGGTTCGGCATTCGTGAAAAGCACGGTGCGACAGAGTTTTTGGGCTATGGCACGGAAACGGCGGAAGGCATTGTCGCAGCGCTTGTGCGCGAAGGCAAAGAGACCGACACGCTGAACGCGGGCGACACGGGCGTCATCATCGTCAATCAAACGCCTTTCTATGGCGAGTCTGGCGGTCAGGTCGGCGACACGGGTGTGATGAGCGCGCAAGGCGTGAAGGTTGCCGTGACCAACACGCAAAAGAAGCTCGGCGATCTCTTCGTGCATGAAGTCAAAGTGCTCGAGGGCAAAGTGACTTTGGGCGCCGCGCTCGAATTGCATGTCGATCATGCACGCCGCTCGGCCATTCGCGCCAATCATTCGGCCACGCATTTGCTGCATGAAGCTTTGCGCGTGGTGCTGGGCGATCATGTCGCGCAAAAGGGCTCGATGGTGTCGGGCGATCGTCTGCGTTTCGACTTCACGCATAACAAGCCGATCACCGACGATGAACTCGTGCAGATCGAAGAGATTGCCAATCAAGTTGTGTTGCAGAATGAAGCGGTCGTCACGCGCCTGATGGCGGTGGATGAAGCCATTCAATCGGGCGCACGCGCTTTGTTTGGTGAAAAGTATGGCGATGAAGTGCGCGTCGTGACCATGGGCACGGCTGATGGCCCCAATGGCCCGCGTCCCTTCTCGGTGGAATTGTGCGGTGGCACGCATGTGTCGCGCACGGGTGATATTGGTCTGGTGACCATTGTCAGCGAAGGCGCTGTCGCATCGGGCATTCGCCGCCTCGAAGCCAAGACGGGCCATGGCGCGCGTCATCACCTCAATTCAGAATCGCGTGCCTTGCATGGTCTTGCGGCCTTACTGAAGACACCGGCTGATGATGCGGCCGAGCGTCTCAATGCGCTGCTCGAAGAGCGCAAAAAACTTGAGCGCGAATTGACCGAAGCGCGCAAGAAGCTCGCCATGGGTGGCGGCGGCTCTGGCAGCGACAATGCTGTGAAAGAGATTGCGGGCGTCAAACTTTTCGCGCGCGCAGTGAGCGGCGTTGAGATGAAAGATCTGAAGTCGCTGGCCGATGAAGCCAAGGGGCAAGTGGGCTCCGGCATTGCGGCCATCGTGGGCGTTGCTGACGATGGCAAGGCTGGCGTTGTGGTCGGCGTGACGGCTGATCTGACAAGCCGCTTCAATGCGGTGGATTTTGTCCGCGTCGCGTCTGAAGCGCTGGGCGGCAAGGGTGGCGGTGGCCGTCCTGATATGGCGCAAGCGGGCGGGCCGGATGGCGCGCAAGCCGAGGCGGCTCTCAAAGCCATTGAAGACCTTCTGGCAACCAAAGCCGGAGCGTAAAAAGAGGCGGCTTTCGAGCCGCCTTTCTTTTT
Organism: Beijerinckiaceae bacterium; assembly: GCA_947453155.1. Classification (GTDB taxonomy): domain Bacteria; phylum Pseudomonadota; class Alphaproteobacteria; order Rhizobiales; family Beijerinckiaceae; genus Terripilifer. The sequence continues at coordinate 3,534 of CANGFE010000045.1, forward strand.
TCAAATACAGCGCAGCTTTGACGCAACGCAAAGCGTTCCTTGCATGAGAGATCATGATGGCTCTCGTGCCAACAGGAGCGCGCGCCATGTTTCGCAATATTCTTGTGCCGGTTGATCTGGCTGAAATGGCCATTGCCAAGGCTGCCATCGAACAGGCCGCAGAACTTGCCACGCAATCAGGCGGCGCGCTGCGCCTGCTCAATGTGCAAACACTCCTGCCAGCCACATTCATGGATTATGTGCCCGCCGATTTTGATGCGGACATGCGTATCAATGCCGAACTTTCTCTCAATCATATCGCGGATAAGGTGCCGTTGCCGCGCGATCGCATTTCAACAGCGGTGCGCATAGGCGGGATTTATCCCGAGATTTTGGCAGAGGCTGATGCGCGCGGGTCTGACTTGATCGTCATCGGCTCGCATCGCCCTGCCATGTCCACCTATCTTTTGGGCTCGAATGCCAAGACGGTGGTCCGTCACGCCAAATGTTCCGTGCTGGTGGTGCGCGTCTGATGCGCTGCAACGCACAATCGCCAAGCTCAAAAAAGCTGCTAGGCTCAGCCTATGTTGCGATTGATCTTGCTCCGCCATGCTCAAGCCGCAGCCCATGCGGGCGGCGGAGATAGTGAACGCCCGCTGACTTTGGCGGGCCGCGCCGAAGCGCGCCTGATGGGCGATTATCTGGCGGCAGAACAGCTCACATCCGATCTTGCTGTGGTCTCTACGGCGCGCCGCGCGCGCGAAACGCTGACGCTGGCGCTGGACGTTGCGGGAAGCAAGCCGCGTATTCTCGAAGAGCCACGCCTCTATCTCGCTGAGCCGCCGACTTTACTGGAATTGATGCGCCTGACGCCAAACTCTGTGGGCTGCCTGCTCTGCGTCGGGCATAATCCCGGCTTTCACGATTATGCCTTGCAGATGGTTTCACCCAACGCGATGGCGGCACGCGAGCAATTGCAAGACGGCCTGCCGACAGCCGGTCTCATCGTGATTGATTTTGATGCTGCGCGCTGGGACGATGTGCAAGTGGGCTCGGGCCAACTTGAACGTTTTGTCACACCCGATGATTTACGCTGATCAGCCCTGACGCTCAGGCGTATGCACCACAAGCCCGTCGAGTTCTGCTGTCATTTTGATCTGGCAGGACAGGCGTGAATTGGGACGCACATCGAAAGCGAAATCGAGCATGTCATCTTCCATGCCTTCCGATTTCGGCAAGCGGTCTTTCCAATCGTCTGCGACATAGACATGGCATGTGGCACAAGCGCAGGCGCCGCCACATTCAGCTTCAATGCCGGGAATAGAGTTTTTCATCGCCGCTTCCATGACGCTCGTTCCTTCGCTCACGGAAACCGTGCGCGCCTGTCCGGCCTTGTCGATGAAAGTGATCTGAAACATGTCGCAACCCTTGCCGCGAAAACGAGAGCTTTCGATTAAAGCATCTCAGCCCTGCAAGCCAGCCTAGCGCGCGAGCAGCGCCCCGATGGCCTCGCGCACTTGGGTGACCTCGGTTTTGAGATGGTTCAAGGCCTCGGCCCCGGCATCCCCCTCGCCCGAGGACAGGACCACGGCCTCATAGACCGCAGCCGCAGAGGCCACGGCAAAGGCCCCGGCGATCCGAGCTGAGGCCGCGAGCATCCGGGCCAAATCGGCCGCCACAGCCCCGTCCCGCCCCGAAAGAGCCTCCAAACGGGCCAAACCCTGGCCAGACTGCTGGTCAAACAGGGCCAAAATCTCGATTTCCCGATCTTTATCCCCAAGAGACTGGCGCGCCAGATGGACGAGGTCGAGCGTCGGCCGTGAGCCGGCGGGGGCTGGCCGAGGAGCCGTATAGGGTTGAACTAGCTCTTTATTAAGTCGAGACGCAGACTGCGACATTCAAAATAACTCCAAATCAAAAAACAGACTGGCGCGCTCAGCAGCCGATCTTGCGGCGGGCGCATTTGCCGCCATTCTTTCAACATTCTCCTCTCCCAACATGAAACGAGCGTTAACGCTGTTTTCGAATAGGCGCCCACCAAGGTTCCTAAGGGGCGCGGATTTCGGTACATTGACGATTGGTTAATGGGACCTTCGTGCGTCCGAGGCCCAATGAAGACGGGCGCGCGCAAAGTTTCATGACCGCCGGCAATTGCCGGAGTTGCGGTGAGTACAAGAGGCACATGATGGCCACACAACCCAAGGCCCAGGATCCGACGGCAGCGGCGCTGTCTGCGATCGAAGAAGCGCTGAATCTGGCGCAAAGCGCGGAGCCCGCGCGACAAGAGCCTGTTCTAGAAGCCTCAAAACAGAATTCCGCTCCGCGCGTGAATGAGCCGGTGGACGCCGAGCGCCTTGCGCGCCGCGCCCCGCGCGATGACGCGCGCACCAAAGACAAGAGCCCAGAGCCCACAGCCGCTGCGTCCGCAACCGCCGCGCCTGCTGCCTCTGCCCCCTTGCCTTCAACGCCTGCTGCCAATGATGACCGCCGCTCGGTGGGCCAATTGCTGCAAGCTTTCAACACGCGTCCAAGCTCAACGCCGACAACTTTTGCCATGGTCGCCTCAGCTGGCTGGCTGGCGCTGGTTGGTTTTTATGCCACCACACTTGGACCTGTCGCCGCCCTCAACCTGCCGCAAGTGATCATGCTGGCACTCACCGCCTTTGGGCCGGTGCTGTTCCTTTTTGTCACCGCCTCGATGATGCGCCGCACGCAGGAAATGCGTCTCACCGCGCAGGCTTTGACCGAAGTTGCCATGCGTTTGGCCGAACCTGAATCGGTGGCCACTGAACAAGTTGTGACGCTCTCGCAGGCCATCCGCCGCGAAGTCGCCTCCATGGGAGATGGCATTGAACGCGCACTCGCGCGTGCCAGCGAACTCGAAACAGTTGTGCGAGCCGAAGTCTCGACGCTGGAACGCTCTTACACAGAAAACGAGCGCCGCATCCGCGCGCTGATCGACGAGCTCTCTTCTGAGCGCGAAGCCATTGTCGTCAATGCGGACCGCGTCCGTCAGGCGATTTCGGGCGCGCATGAAGCTTTGTCACGCGATCTCGAACATGCCTCGGCCATTATTGCTGAAAAGGTTGGCGAAGCGGGTACGCGCGTCAGCGAATTGCTCGGCGAAAAGGGTGAGCAGATCGGCCATGCTCTGGCGAGCACAGGCGATGATCTCGTCGGCCGCATCACCACGCATGGCTCCGACATTGTCACTCGCCTCGAAGAGACGGGCCACACGGTCACCGACAAGCTCAACACGGCGACTTTCGCCATTGGCGACCAGATTGGCTCGCGCATTGATGAGCTGGAAACGCGCCTCAAGACCACAGGCGATGCGCTCATTGCCGATCTGTCAACACGCGGCAATGATGTTGTGCTGCGCATTGATGAAACGGGCCTGCGCATCACCGATCGTCTGACCGAGTCGGCTGACAAGATTGAAAATACAATTGCCCTCAACGGCAATAATCTCGAAGACCGTATCAACAATACGGGCGAGCGCATTTCGTCACTCATTTCGGACCGCGCCAACACGGTCTATGAATTGTTCCATACGTCGGGCCATGAGCTCGCAGCCCAGCTCGAAAATCATCACGTCCAGCTGTCGGAAAATCTGGAACGTGAAGTCAACGAACTCACCGGCCGCTTCATCACCTCGGCGGAAGATGCGATCACCGCGATTGGCGTCCATGCTGACCGCGTGACCGAACATGTGGCTGACCGCTTGGTCGTGTTTGAAAACACCGTGCTGACGCAAGGTGGCCGCGTGTCGGAAGCCCTCGCCGATCGTCTGGCGCAATTTGAATTGAGCGTTGTCTCCAACGGCGACCGCATTTCGAGCGACATGGCCGAACGCCTCGTTGCCTTTGAACATGCTGTGGCCTCGCAGGGCGAATTGCTCGCGGGCCAGATTGCCGAACATAGCGAACGTTTCACCACGGATATTGCTCAGAGCCTCGTCAAGGCGGAAGAAGCCATCACCATTCAGGGCTCGTCTCTCGCCGACCGCATCGCGCGCCAGGCCGATACGTTCACGCAAGATGTGGCTGGCCGCTTTGCTGCGGTTGAAGACACGTTCACCGTGCATGGCGCCGCCCTCACCCAGCGTTTGGATGCGCATTCAGAAGCCACGGCCTCGCTGCTTGAAAACCGCGTGCGTGACTTTGAAGAGCGCACCTCGTCCAAGTCGCAGGAAATTGCCTCCACCCTCGACACGCTCATCAGCAAGATCGACAATGGTCTGGATGCGCGCGCCAAGTCCCTCAATGAGACGCTGGCCCAACGCGCTCTTGAAGTGGCCAAAGTGCTTGGCGAAGGTGGCCGTCAGGTCACCCATGCGCTCGACACCAAGGCGCAAGAGATCGACAATATTCTGGTCGAGCGCTCCACTGCCCTCACCGAGACGCTGTCGGCCAAGGCTTCGGAAATCAATGCCACGCTCGGCGGTCGCGCCGATGACATTGCCTCGACCCTCGACACGCGTATCGCCAATTTCGAAGAACGCGTTGTGGGCCGCCTGAACACGGTCTCCGACGATATCGAACAGCGCGGTCGCGCTGTCACCGACAATCTCGAAGATCGTATGTCGCAGCTTACGGATCGGATGCGTGAGCGCGGCGATGCGCTGCACGACATTATCTCGAGCCGCACCACTGAATTGCAGTCGCTCATTGAAACGCAAGGCCCGATGCTGGTTGACCTCATCGCCTCGCGTGGCGCCGATGTCACCAATGAACTCGCCGCCATTGGCGAGACGGTGGCCAATGCGATTGAAACGCGTGGTACGGCCATCACCCAGCAGCTTTCGGAAAAGGGCGCAGAATTGCGCGAAGCCATCGACACATCGTCGGCGGGTCTGCGCATTGCGGTCGAAACAGCCGCCACCGCTTCTGTCGAAAAGCTGGTTGCCACCAAGGATCAGTTGCAGACGGAAATCGTCACGGTTCTCGAACAGCTGCGCAGCACCTCGACCTTCCTGTCGGAAGTGGTCGGCCAGACGAACGAAAATCTCACAGGCGTCGAAAGCGCTTTGGGTTCGCGCGTCATGGACTTCACCCACGCCATCGACACGGTCAATGCGCAGGTTCATGCCCTCACCGACACAGCCGTCACGACGCTGGAAAGCGCCGATGCTGTGGCAGCGCGCATCGAACAGTCGAATTCTTACCTCTCCGGCATCGCCTCTCAGGTTGCCGCGCAGCAGCATGACATCGATCATATGCTCGACGAGCGTCGCACCATGCTTGATACGACGATTGAGAGCATGAACATCCGCACGCAGGAATTTGATCAGCTCATGCGCACTTTCGCGGTGTCCGTGGATGATGCTTTCCGCCGTGCCGAAGCCCGCGCCCGTGACATTGGCGGCTTCATCACCGATGCAACGCAATCGGCCGCTGGCCTCATTGCCTCGCAATATGATGAAGTGCGCACATCGAGCGCCCATGAGCAGGAAAAAGCTTCCGCAGAACTGCGCCAAATCCTCTCCGAAACACAGGCTGAAATGGCCTATATTTTCGGGGCCGCTCTGGAACGCTTCCGCAGCGCTTCGGGCGAAATCCATGGCATTTCGACCGAGATCAAGCGCGAGTTGGAAACAACCCGCAACGAATTGCGCCGTGGCGCTGTCGAACTGCCGCGTGAAACAGCTGAACAAGCTGCGGCCATGCGCCGTGTTGTCGCTGAGCAAATCAAGGCGCTGAACGAACTGACGGACATTATCGCCCGCTCCGGCCGCGCTTATGACATTGTCGAGCCGGTTGTGACCGCGACTGCCGCACCGCGCCGTGTGGAAACACCGCGTGCGCCAGAACCTGCTCCGCGCGTGACAGAAACCGTACGCCTGCCGGAACCGCCTCGTCCCGTCGAGACCGTGCGCATGGCTGATGCCTATCGCCCGGAACGTCAGGAAGAGCCCGCACCGGCGCCCGTGCGTCGACCAGTCGCCAATCTGCGCAAGCCGCAGCCTGCCGCCCCTGCTCCTCAGCAGGACAAGGGCGCCGGCTGGCTCTCTGATTTACTGGCGCGTGCATCACGTGAAGAAGGCGAAGTGCGCGAGCGCGTGCGCCCGGCTGCAACCTCGCTTGACGCCATCTCGCTCGACATTGCCCGCATGGTGAACCATGAGGCGATTGTAGATCTGTGGGAGCGCTATAATCGCGGCGAGAACAATCTCTTCTCGCGCCGCCTCTATACGCCGCAGGGCCAGCAGATGTTTGATGAAATCCGCCGCCGTTACCGCACGGAGCCGGACTTCCGCGAAACGATCGAGCGCTACACGGGCGAATTCGAACGCCTGCTGACAGAAGTCTCGCGCGAAGATCGCGATGGTGTTTTGACCCGCACCTATCTCACGTCGGAGACGGGCAAGGTCTATACGATGCTCGCCCATGCGGCGGGGCATTTCGAATAAGGTCGATTGCGACTGAATGAAAAAGGCGGGCTCTGGCCCGCCTTTTTTTGTTTTCGCGGCTCATCGGAAAGACCCGTAGACCCCACACCTAGCCCCTCCCCTCAAGGGAGAGGGGGATTGGGTGCGGCCCCTTGGCTAAACTTTTCGGAATTTAAACGCGCCCTGCGGCCCAGGTCACAATCTGGCGCAGGAGATTGTGGCTCGCGGCGTCCAGCGCTTGTGCGGCGAGACTGCCCTCGCCGGCTTCACCCGGCGCCTCTGCCGTAAAAATCTGCGCGGCTACAATCTTGCCCGCTGTATCCAGCAGACGCACGGAGACTTCGACGCGCGCCACATTGTCCAACGCGTCCACTTCAAAGCGACGAACATCCCAGGCCAGCGCATGATCAGGGGTCGCGCCATCGCCGGGACGGCTGACACTTTTCATCAGCTTCGCATTTTCAAATGTCTGGATGAGGCGCGACTGCAGCAGGCGTGGCAGGCGCTCAGCCCATTGCGCGCCCTTGACGACCGCCACAGCGGACGGGCCCGTGCGTACGGCAATCCGGTCGCTATCGGCGGGGGCTGGCGCTGCGGGCTCTTGAATGACGAGCACGCCCTTGAGCGCGCGTGCCTTCAAATCTATCCGGGGCGCCGAGAGGTCAAAAGTCGCCAGAGGGGCCGAGCCGCAACCGGTGAGCGTGAGCGCGGCCGTCAGGCCCAGAGCCCGTGCGAAAGCACCCGCCATGCGGCGGGGCATCCAACGGGAAATGGGTGAAAGCGTCACGCAAGGCTCCGGCGGGTGATTCCAAGCTCACCTGCCAAAGAACATAAGCCGGGGGGCGGAAGCAAGGTGATCAGCGCAACAATTGGCGGCTCACCGACCATATTCGGGGACTGAAGGCTTAGCGCCGAAAATCACCTGCTCGGGGTTCTTGCCAATGGAGCGCACGGTCCGGTTGATTTCATCCAGAGTCTTGCGCGCATCGAGCGCGAGCGCCTCATATTGCTTGAGCCCGGGGCCGGTGAAATTCTTCACGCCGGCCGAAATTTCCTTTGTCCGCTGGTCGAGATTATCCGCGAGTTTACGCAAGGAATGTGCGGCTTCTGTGACTTCATCGAAGACACCGCCCTCACCCTTCTTGCCACCCAAAAAGGCTTCCAACCGCTCAGCAGACGAATTGAGCTTGGCTGTGAGTTCGGCTGCATTCTTGAGTGTTGCGGCGACATTGTCGCGATTGTCGTCGAGCGTTGTGACGAAACGGTCGAGAGATTCGATCACGTGACCGATGCGCTGCGGATCGGCGCTGCCCAGCACGCGGTCCACTTTATTGGTGAGCTCTTGCAAGGTCTCGACGATGTTTTGGAAGTCGGAGCGATCGGCGCGGATTTCCGCCACTTTGCCGTCTTTGCCCTCCAGACGCGCCGCGTCAGCCGACCCGCCCGCCAGAGCAATCGAGCCCACACCTGTGAGGCCCTGATATTCAAGGCGCGCGCGTGTGTCGGTTTTCACCGGCGTGCGGCGGTCGACCTCAATCTGCGCATAGACTTCAGATGGGTCGGGCGCGAGATCAATTGTGACCACTTCGCCAACCTTCAAACCATTGAAAAGCACTTGCGAGCCGCGGGTCAGGCCTGAGACAGAGGACGTAAAGACAATGCGATATTGATCGCGGCCAGCCTGTTTGTTCGGGCCACCCGAGAACCAGAAGATGAACAGAAAGGCGCCCAGCACAACAGCCAGGGTGAAAGCGCCGATCAGCGTATAATTAGCTCTGGTTTCCATACGATCCCCGAATCCCGCTCACAGTCGCAATCTTTCGTGGCCCTTTCAAGATCACGGCCCCCGCGCCCGCGCCCGTGCCCCATGGAAATAGGACTGAACCCAGGGGTGCGGGACGTTCAAGATCTCTTCCAGCGTGCCTTCCGCGACAATGCGCTTATCGGCGAGCGCGGCGATGCGGTCGCAAATCGAATAGAGCGAGTCGAGATCATGCGTGACCATATAGACGGTGAGGCCAAGTGTCTTTTGCAGAGTGCGGATGAGCTCGTCGAACTCGGCCGCACCAATCGGATCTAGTCCTGATGTCGGCTCATCCAGAAAAACAATTTCCGGATCGAGTGCGAGCGCACGCGCCAAGGCTGCACGCTTGATCATGCCGCCAGATAATTCGGATGGAAATTTATCCGCAGCATCGGGATTGAGGCCGACCATGCGGATTTTCAGCATGGCGAGTTCATCCATCAGGCTTTGCGAGAGATTCAAATATTCGCGCATCGGCACTTGGATGTTTTGGCGGACCGTGAGGCCTGAGAAAAGCGCGCCATGCTGAAAGAGCACACCCCAGCGCCGCTCCATCGTGCGATGCTGTTCAAGGTTGAGGCCTGCTAGATCTTGGCCGAACACTTCAATCGTGCCGGCGCGCTGCTTCACAAGGCCAAGGATCGCGCGCGTGAGCACGGATTTACCTGTGCCCGAGCCACCGACAAAGCCCAAAACTTCGCCACGTCGCACATCGAGATCGAGATTTTCGAGAATGATCTTCTCGCCAAATCCGATGGTAATGCCGCGAGCGCGAATGGCGTATGTGTCACTCATGCGCGCCTCAATAGCGAATAGCTGCGAAGAACATGGCGAAGATGCCGTCAACGACAATCACCATGAAAATGGATTTGACGACCGAGGCCGTGACCTGACGGCCGAGCGATTCCGCTGACCCTTGGGTGGCCAAACCTTCCATCGCCGCGATCAGGCCAATCACCATGGCCATGAAAGGCGCTTTGATGAGTCCCACCAAAAATGTGTTGAGTGCAATGGCTGATTGCAATCGGCCCAGAAAAACTTCCGGACTAATGTCGCCATAAATCCAAGCAACCAGCAGGCCACCGAAAATTGCGGCAATATCGGCCAGGAACGTCAGCAAAGGCAGACTGATCAACAAAGCCAGAATACGCGGCATGACCAGCACATCAATCGGATTGAGACCCATGACGCGCAAAGCATCAATCTCTTCGCGCATTTTCATCGAGCCCAATTCAGCTGTAATGGCCGAGCCCGAGCGACCTGCGATCATGATGGAGGTGAGCAGCACCGCCAATTCGCGAAGCGTCAGAATGCCGATGAGATCGACAGCGAAAGTCGCCGCGCCGAATTTCTGCAATTGGAAGATCGATTGCTGGGCGACAATGCAGCCGACGAGAAAATTGATCAGCGCAATGATCGGCAAGGAGCGAAAGGCAAAGGCCTCAATGTGAAAGACCACCGAGGTCGTGCGAAAACGCGCGGGGTTGAGAAGCACCTTGATCAGCGATTGCATCACCTCGCCCAAAAAAGTGACGCCGAGCATGAAGTTATGAAACACGCCAATCACTGTCTCGCCAACATCGGCGAGAATATTGGTGAAAATATTTCCCTGCTTTTCCGGCGGGCTTGGAAAGTCTTGATATTTGGCTTCCGACAAAAGCAGCGCGAATTCGGGTTTCGTCACGCCATATTCGGCGTCAATGCCATGGGCTTGCAGATCTGTGCGGACACGATCAACGAGCCATGCACCTGCCGTATCGATGCGCCCGACCTTGTCGAGATCAATCGTCACTTTGAGGGCGCCGTGGGCTGCAGCCAGCAAGTCGCGCGCGGCGCGCTCGAGCTCGGCGGACGCATTGATCGTCCATTCGCCAGTCACGATGAGATGCAGACGTTCACCAACAATTTTGGGCGTGAAGGCAGGTTTGGCTGGCATCAGCGCCCTCCCCCTGCGCCTTTGGCAGCACCGCCACGCGCTTGCGTCAACCACAGCCAGCGCGTCCAGGTGAGCTGACCAATGTCATCACCCTCATACCAGAGCGCGCGATCCAGCCGGCCTTGCGCGTCAAATGTCATGGTTTGGGGCCCATCATCAGCACGGAACAATTCGCCTTTGCGGAAATAATGAACTTCACTCACGCGCCCCGTCTCGCAATCATAATAGAGCGCGGCGGGGCCGCCTTCGCGATGCAATTTGCCGTGTTCATACCAGAGCTCGAAGGCCACGGCGCCATCCTGCTTGCGATGCATGATACAGGCGGGGCCATCTTCGCGATGCGGCACATCGTCGAGCAACCAGAGCTCGGAGAAAACCGGCCCCTCTTCCTCAATCCGATATTCCAGCATCGGCGTGGGCACGAAAACCTCCGCTCACTCCATGACAGCGGCTTTGAGAATACACACCATGGTCGCATGGGCAGGCTTCTTGCCCGTGTTGCGGATGACATGGGGGCGATCACAGCGAAAGCGCAAAGTGTCACCCGCTTTGGCCTGTTCGATCACGCCAGAGACTTCCACTTCGAGCTCGCCGGAAATGACCGACAGACATTCGATGGAGCCGCGCTGGTGGGGATCAGATTCCAGAATGCCGCCCGGCTCCGCATGGAAATCATACCATTGCAGCCATTCAACGGTTTTGATCCAGCCGATAATGCCCAAGCGGCATTTGCCATCGTCAGAAAAGAGCATGGGCATTTCGCCCTTATTGGTCTTTTCGATGAAAGGCTCGTCTTCGGCCGCCTGCAGCACGCGCTCAATAGAGACATCAAGCGCCTGCGCCAGACGCCAGATGGTGGCCAGCGTCGGATTGGTCTCGTTGCGCTCGATCTGGCTGATGATGGATTTGGCCACGCCCGATTGTTCGGACAATTCCGAGAGCGACAGATTATAGGCTTTGCGCAACCGCTGGACGGTTTTGCCGAGCTGCCCTGACAAAGCGACCGCACCCGCCTCCAGAGCCTTTACCTTGTCACGACCCTCGACACCCATGGCGCTTTCTCGACTCCTTGAAGCGATATCGTTCCGGAGACTAACCGATTTTGTTTGGAATAACGAACGATTTTTAGACCCGTCGGGCGGCTCGTTCACTGAAAATGGCGAGCAATCCGCCGCTCGCGATAATGGCTGCACCGATCAACGCAATGGGGGCCGGCAATTCGCCGAACATGACAAAGCCCAGCACCAGCGCCCAGATCATCGATGTGTAATCGAAACAGGCGACGATGGAGGCATCCGTGAAGCGATAGCTCTGCGTCATGAAAATCTGTCCGGCGCCGCCCAAGAGACCCGTACAGATGAGTGGCCACCAATGTGCGGCCTCTGGCCAGACCCATATTTGCGAATGAAGGACGGGGCCGAGGAACCATTCCACGGGCCAGACTTCAGCCAGCAGAATGATGAGCAAGCTCGCCAAGGTGGTGGTGCCTTGGAAATAGAAAACGATGGCGCCTGTATCTTCGGTGCGCGTCAGACGGCGTGTCTGGATCATCGCGATAGAGACCAGCGCCGCGCCACCAAAAGCGCAGAGCGCGCCAATGGCATTGGCAGAATGAAGGCCCGCGCCCACATGCTCCCAGAGCATGACAAGCACGCCAGCAAAGCCCACGCAGACGGCAGCCCAGCGACCGGCATTGACCTTTTCGCGCAAGAGAAGAGCTGCAAAGACGACGATGAGCAGCGGCGCGGCATAGCCGATGGCGGTCACATCGGCGAGCGGGAGAATGCCATAGGCGGCAAACATGAGAAACATGCTGCCCACACCCGCAACCGAGCGCACGAGATGGCCTGAAAACCATTTCGTATAAAGCGCGCGGGGGAAATCACCGCGCATCAACAGCCAGATGACGAGCACCACCAGCGCGAAGGCAGAACGAAAGAAGACGAGTTCAGCAATCGGATAGGCGCTGTAATATTTGACGAGCGCCAACATGCCCGAGAAGAGCAAGGTCGAGATGATTTTGGCCGCAATGCCGACGAGCATGATTCCGCTTCACTTTTTCGGCCGGCACCATGGGCTGTCAGAGCTAGGCTGTCAAAAAGCGAGGACCGCACTTTTCTGCCGTCCTTGCGAGGCGCCAAAGGCGACGAAGCAATCCAGGGGCCGCGCGTGGGGCCCCTGGGTTGCTTCGCTTCGCTCGCAATGACGGAAGAGCGCTTATTTCTTCGCCGGCTTCGGCGGCCCATCCACCGCGGGCAGGCTTTTCAAATATTCGGCCATGGCGTCGCGATCTGATTTGGGCAGAGCGGCCATATTCTTTACGACGTCAGCCATGGAAGACCCAACACTGTCGAAATCTGGCGTGAAGCCTGAGGCCAGCAATTCCGCGACATCAGCCTTCGACCACGAACCCAAACCTTTGGCCGTGATGTTAGGCACCCAGCCGCGCCCTTCCGCATCTGGACCGCCCGCATAGCGCTGCGCTTGCACAATGCCGCCCAGCAGATTGCGCGGCGAATGACATTCTGCGCAATGACCGAGTGCATCAGACAAATAGCGGCCGCGATTCCAAGCTTCGGATTCTGCGGGATTCTCGACAATCGGCGACGTGTTGAGGAAGAGCGCCTTCCAAACACCCACAAAGCGGCGCATGGAAAAAGGAAACTTCAAATCATGTCCCGCGGTCTTGCCTTCCACGGCAGGCAGCGTGCGCAGATAAGCCATGAGATCGCGGATGTCGTCGATACTGGCATGCGCATAAGTTGTGTAGGGAAAGGCCGGATAATAGTGCTCGCCTTTCGGGGATACACCGCGCTGCATGGCATTGGCCAAATCCATGGCTGACCACGCACCAATTCCGTCTGTCCTATGAGATGAAATATTCGGCACGATGAAAGTGCCAAAATCTGTTTTCAAAGCGAGGCCGCCGCCCATTTTTTTGCGGTCGGTTTGGCCAGGCGTCATATGGCAAGAGGCGCAACCACCCGCGTTGAAAACAATTCCGCCGTTGGAAATATCGCCCGTGTGATCAAGGCCAACGGCTTCAGTCGCCGTCAGCGTCGCGGGTCGCGTGAGCCACCACACAGCGACCAAGCCAGCCATGAGCAGTAAGAAGAAATCAGGAAAAAATCTTTTCATGACGATACTCCCCCTTAAGCAGCAGAAGCATCTTGAGAAAACAGCCTCTTTGATGAAAACATCAACAGAGGCTGTTTGATCTCAAACAATCAATTCTTTTTCGCGCGATAAGATTCGTGGCAACCACCGCAAGCGCGCACAACGCCGGGGAAGTTTGCCTTAAAAGTCGCTTCGTCTTTGATGGAGGCTTGAGCCGCTTCTGCATCCGCACCGAACTTCGCCCATTTGGCATCGAAGTCGGCCTTGTCAGACCAGATTTTTGGCAGAGCGGCCGTCTCATTGCCAGTCTCTGTGCCAACCGGGAAAAGGGTCGGTGCCTTTTTCGCCGTATCAGCAAAAGTCTTCAGCGAGGTCTGCACGGCGGCAAGATCAAAAGCCTGCTCGCCCTTGAGCATTGCACCGGGCGCGCGACCGGCTTGGGAGAGGCCCTTCATCAATTGCTGGCGCTCAGCAATGGTCGCATTCTGCGCGAGTGCGGCGACAGATGACAGACCAACGACGAGCGCGGCGGCAACAAACATTCCACGGATCATGCGGAAACCCTCCCCTGATGGCAGCTCACGCCGCCTCTTCACAATAGGCCAGCTTATGCCTGTCAAATAAGGCATTTCAACAATTACGCTCACAAGCGCGTGACAGATCAGCCGTGTTCAACCGGCAGGCCAGCGGCCATCCAAGCGTTCATCGAACCTTGAAAATGCGTGTGAATGTCAGCTCGGCCCGCAGCTTGCGCCATCTCTAGGCCTTGCAAAGTGCGTGCACCCGAGCGGCAGGAGAGAATAACGGGCTTGTCCTTGGGCAAATCTGAAGGAACAAAAGCCGAGAGCGGCATGTTCAGCGCGCCGGGAATGTGGCCCGCGGCATATTCATGGGGCTCGCGCACATCGACGAGATGAATGGTGTCGGCAGCCAAAGCCTTTTGCAGCTCTTCCAGACCCATGACATTCACAACCGTCATTTTGACCCATCCTCTTTTGAGAAAACCGTAGGTTTGTTCTAGCGCAAATAGCCCATATGGGCGAGCCAGAGTTGCAAGTTGAACACCAACGCTCCAATGCCCAAAAGCGCAAAGGGGTGGGCGCGCGGCCGCCATGTGAGCATGAGCGCCACAAAGATGGCGAGACCCCAGGCCAGCGGCCCCGCTTCAGCCATGCGGAAAATCGCAATGGCGCCAGCAAACATGAGGCCTGTGCCAATGGGCGCCAGGCCCATCTCTAGCGCCGCATGCCATTCGCGCCCGCGATAGCGGTTCCAGACTTTGGCGACAGCCAAGCAAAGGATGGATGAGGGAATAAAGAGCGCCAATGTTGCGACAATAGCGCCGCCCCAGCCTGCGACTTTCCAGCCGATCAAAGTGCCGAGCATCGAGCCCGGCCCCGGCGCAACGCGCGCCACAGCGAAAATTTCGATGAATTCGCGGGCGCTCATCCACTTATGAACATCGACCGCTTCTTTTTGAATGGGCGCAAAAATCGACGGGCCACCACCAATCGCCACGAGCGAAAGCGGCACGAAGACCATGATCAAAGCGAGATAGGGAGAGAGTGAGGAATCATCACGCATGTGCGGCCCCTCCTCCCTTGCGCGGCCAGACGGCGGCGACACTCAATGGTGCGATGATGAGCACAACGGGAACCAGCGGCCATTCCATGACGCCGACCGACACAAAGGTGGCGACCATGGCAATCATCGGCGCGATGCGGCGCATGCGCTGGATGCGCTGTGTACCGATAATGCCGAGCCGAATGTTGAGACCAACGGCGGCAGCAGCCACACCATCCACGCAAGCATGCAGCACGGGATAATCCTGCACATAGTGATAGAGGATGGCGACGAAGACACAGAGAATGGTCGGGCCGGACATGAGCGCGAAGAGCGACATGGTCGCGCCCCATGCGCCGCGAATGCGATAGCCGACATAGACGCAGAGATTGGTGACATTGGCACCGGGCACGATTTGCGCCAGCGCAATACCGGAGAGGAAATCATCATTCGTCATCCAGCGATAACGATGCACGACTTGCCGATGAATCCAGCCCGACAGACCACCGCCGAACGAAAAGACGCCAATCCAAAACAGCACGCTGCCCAGCTTGAACAGCGAGGGTGGCGGCGCGAGCTCTTCAGGTGCGGGATCGGCCATGATTCGTCTTTCTTGTTATGGCGCAGTTTAAAGAGTGGCCGGGCTTATGGCGAGCTTGGTGAGCTGATCTTGCCAATGCCCAAGAGGCGCAGACCCCCAGCCCCTCCCCTCAAGGGGGAGGGTTGGGGTGGGGGTCGCGCGATCTTTCAGAGACCGTCATTGCGAGCCGAAGGCGAAGCAACCCAGAAAAGCCTCACGTAAGGCCTCTGGGTTGCTTCGCTTTGCTCGCAATGACGGCTGACTAGCCCACCAGCACGATCCGCACATCATTGACATTGGTCAGCGTGGGGCCCGTCACAATCAGCCCGCCCGTCGCATCGAAAGCATCATAGCTGCGATGGCTATCCAGCAGCGCGCGAGGATCATGGCCCTTTGCACGCAGATGCGACAAAGTCTGCGGCAAAAGCAGCGCGCCTGCATTATTTTCAGACCCATCAATACCGTCTGTATCGCCTGCGAGCGCGCAAATATCTGTGCCTTCAAGCGCCAATGCGAGTGACAAGAGAAACTCGCTGTTGCGCCCGCCCCGCCCGCTCTTGGCACCCGTGACGCGCGCTTCGCCACCCGAGATGATCGCGCAACGCTTTCCCTCACGCGCCATGTGGCGCGCGATGCCCGCCATGACGAGACCGATCTCGCGCGCTTCACCTTCAATGAAATCGCCCAGCACCAGCGGCTCATATCCCGCTTGGCGCGCGACATCTGCTGCTGCATTGAGCGAAGCAAGGCCCGAAGCGATGAGATGATTTTCGACGCGCGCAAACACGGGATCGCCGGGTTTTGGCGTTTCGACACATGTTGGCGCTTGAATGCCAAGACGCGCGCAAATGGCTTGTGCTTCTTCGCGCGTGGAGGCATCCGGCACAGTCAGGCCGGATGCAATGGCGCCCAAATCATCGCCCGGCACATCAGAAATGATGAGCGAGACAACGCGCGCGGGATAACAAGCAGCCGCTAATTGCCCACCTTTGATGCGCGACAGATGACGGCGCACGCAATTCATCTCAGAAATGCCCGCACCACTGGCAAGCAAGGCGCGGTTGATCTCTTGCTTGTCTTCAAAACTCACGCCGTCAGCCGGCAAAGTCAGCAGCGCCGAACCACCACCCGAAATGAGACAGAGTACAAGATCATCAACGCTTGCCGATTGCGCGAGGCGCAACATGCGCTGCGCTGCATCTCGCCCCGCTTGATCAGGTACGGGATGGGCAGCTTCCACCACTTCGATCTGCTGGCACGGAACTGAATGGCCATAGCGTGTGACAACAAGCCCTTCGAGCGGGCCGTTCCAATGATCTTCAACCGCTTTGGCCATGCTCGCAGCAGCTTTGCCGGCACCCAGCACAATCGTGCGGCCCTTGGGTGGTGCGGGCAAATGTCTGGGCACGCAAAGTGCGGGATCAGCCGCCGCAATAGCGGCTGAAAACATATTCCGCAAAAGGGGGCCGCGTTGATCCATTCAGAAGGACGCCGGATGATGCTTGTGCCAATGGCGCGCAATATCAAGACGCGTGGCGCACCAAGCCTCGTCACCAAAACTCTGCACATAATCCATGAAGCGCGCGAGCGCGGCTGCGCGACCCGGGCGACCCACAAGACGGCAATGCAAACCCACCGACATCATTTTAGGAAAGCCCGCGCGGCCTTCTTCCAGCAGCACATCGAAAGAATCTTTCAGATAGGAATAGAATTGCTCGCCCGCATTAAAACCTTGCGGCGTAGCAAAGCGCATATCATTCGCATCCAGCGTATAGGGGATGATGAGATGCGGACCTTTGGGACCCTTCACCCAATAGGGCAGATCATCGGCATAAGCGTCGGATGAATAGAGAAAGCCGCCCTCTTCCATCACCAGCTCGGCTGATTGCATGGAGGCGCGGCCCGTATACCAACCCAGAGGCCGCTCGCCTGTGACCTCTGTGTGGATGCGGATCGCTTCCATCAGATGCGCGCGTTCTTCTTCTTTTGGGAAGTCTTTATATTCAATCCACTTCAAGCCGTGGCTGGCGATTTCCCAACCGGCTTCTTTCATCGCTTGCACTTGATCGGGCGAGCGCATCAAAGCATGGGCCACGCCGTAAACGGTGGCTGGAATATTGCGCGCCGTGAACAAACGCCACAGCCGCCAGAAACCGGCACGTGCGCCATATTCATAAATTGATTCCATATTCCAGTGACGCTGGCCCGGCCATTGCGCGGCGCCGACAATCTCGGACAGGAAAGCTTCTGACGCGGCATCGCCGTGCAGAATGTTGTTTTCCGCGCCCTCTTCATAATTGACGACAAATTGCACACAGACCTTCGCCCCGCCCGGCCATTTCGGATCGGGGGGATTGCGGCCGTAGCCTTTCATGTCGCGGGGATAAGCGGTCATCAAGGGGCTTTCCAAATGAAGTCGTTGCGCTGGAGGTGATGAGTGTAGCCGCATGGCAGACTTGAATCCACACCCTCCCCGGTCCACACTTGTGCCCATGCTCGATCTCGACACGCTTGACCTAAAGCGCCTGCGCGCCTTTCAACTGGTGGCCCGCAAGGGCAGCCTGCGGGTGGCGGCCACACAGCTCAAACAGACCATCCCCGCCATTTCAGGCAAAATCCGCAAGCTTGAAGAGGATCTGGGTTTTGACCTGTTCGAACGCCTGCCCAACCGGCTGCTGCTGACGCGCGCGGGTGAGAAATTCCTGCGCGAGGTCGATGGTATTTTCGAACGCGCCGAACAGGCTCTGGGCACGTTACAGGGCAAGCCCACGCCCCACAAACGCCTCTCCGTTTCAGTGGGCAGCGACCATGCTTGGTATTTCGCGCCCAAAATCCGCGATTTTCTGACCCGCTTTCCGGAAGTGGAATTGGGCTTTCGCGTCTATAAATCAGCCGAAGCGCTGGAGGCTTTGGAGCGCGGACAGGTTGAACTCTCGCTCGGTATTTTCCCTGATCTGCCGCGCTCGCTCGAGAAGAAAGCCTTGATCGGAACAAGCCTGTCGCTGGCTTATAACCCGCAGGAATTTGGTCGCGCGCGCAAACCAGCCTCGCTGGCCGATATTGCGCGCCAACGGCTGATCGTGCCGCCGAAATCGACCGTAACGCGCAAGCTGATTGAGAAGAACTTGCGCAAGGAAATGGACCGCACCGCCTCGCTCATTGAAGTGCCAACCTGCGAGACCGCAGCCACTTTCGTGGAAATGGGCGTGGGGCCTGCCATCGTCCACACTTTGTGCATCGAGCGCCATTTATCCCGCCATGTGCAGGCGCTCGATTTGGGGCCGCGCGTGGGCGCGCTGCAATTTTCGGCGATTTACCGCAAAGGCGCGCTGAAAAACCCTCTGGTGAAGGCGCTGCTCGACCAGGTTGCAGGTTAAGCACAGGTTTATCTCCCCTACACAAAGTCTAAAATTGTGGAGCAGGCCACCCTTGGCCTAATCTTGAGTCTAAAGACGTCTAGAGAGGAAACGCCCCACGGCCGTTCACGCCCGCGCCATAAGCGGGAGAGCGGCCTGACAAGGGGCCAAGGAGAAGCCAATGGGCCAGTATCGCGTCACCGTGGACACGGGGGGCACGTTTTCCGATTTCGTTTATGTGAACGAAGAGACCGACGAAGTCTCGATCGCGAAAATTCCCTCGACGCCGGATGATCCCTCGCGCGCCATTCTGGCAGGCGTTCAGCTGCTCATCGACAAGGGCGTCATGCCCGATGACATTACCTATTTCTGCCATGGCACGACGGTGGGCACCAATGCCCTGCTCGAAGGCAAGGGTGTGAAAACCGGCCTGCTCGTCACCAAGGGGTTTCGTGGCGTCTATGAAGTGCAGGAGCAATCGCGCCCGCACGGGGGTGTGATTTTCGACATTCTCTATGACCGCCCGAGCCTGCTGGTTCCCGCGTCACTGACAGCCGAAGTGCCTGAGCGCGTGTCCTTTGAAGGCAAGGTGCTGGAAGCGCTCGACGAGACAGCTCTGCGCGCAGCTTTGCAGCCGCTCAAGCGCGCGGAGGTGACATCTGTCGCTGTCTCGCTGCTCTTCTCCTTCTTGCACCCCAAGCATGAACAGCGCGTGCGCGAGATTGTGCTGGAAGAAATGCC
>CANGFE010000046.1 GCA_947453155.1 Beijerinckiaceae bacterium
CATAGGCAGATGCGCCGACTTCAATGTTTGACGCCAGCGTCTCACCACTATCCAAAATGCCATTGTTATTCTTGTCGTCAAAGATAGTGACTTTAGCACCATTCTCGCCTCTGCCCGAGATCGTAATGCCTGCCGTCTTAGACGTGATGAGCTCGCCGACGAAAATCCCAGTCAGATCTGCGCTGTCGATCGCAACACCCGAGAGCGCCGATACATTAGTATCAAATCGCAGGACAAGAGGATTAGACGTCGCACCTTGCATGGATTCTGAATCGACGCGCGCGGACAGGACGTGGGCTCCATCCGTAATCGTTGCCAGTTTCCTGCCTTCGATCTGGACAGATGCCGTATTCCCCAATTCACTCGACAGAAGAGATTTTGTTGCGACTTCCGTACCGTCAAAAAGGATCTTCAATACAAGGTTGCTGCCTGCTTTAATGTCAGTAAGCGAAACGGAAACGCTAAAGCCTGCATTTTTTTCTTGCGCATTGATAATCGCGTCGGCCCCAGAGAGAAGAGTGGGACGGCCAGGAGATGCAATGGTCGTAGAAGATTGATCCAGAACGGTCTGAACTTCATCTGCAGCTGCGGTAATCTTGTCTTCGAGAGCTGTCGCAGAAAAACTTGCTGGGTCAAGACCTCCATCTTTCACATCATTCGCCAAATCTTTCATGGCAACGATTTGAGATTGAACAATCGTGGTCAATGCGGTCGCGCCGGATGCATTGGCCACCAGAGTGTCCATCGCCTTGTTGATATTGGCGAGCGACTGTGAGGCAGACTGGGCGAGTGTGGCATCCAAATTTACTATTGGGGAAGTTAGAATAGTCTTCAAAGTCGATGCGCTAGACAGATCGATCGGTGCATTGGACTGGGCAGCAGTCACAAGCTGAGAGGCGATAGCATCAATCATCTTCTTGCCATCGTCCGCGGCTGAACCCGTGCCGGTCATGGCCGATGTGCCAACAACAATTAACGCTGCCACCTTCGCGGCAGCCGCTTGTGCTTGGAGCGCGCTCGCCGCGGTAATCCCGCCCGAACCAGATACAGCACTCGAAATCAGATCCGTGCTGGTCAGCTTGGACGCTAACGACGCATCAAGACCCAAGGCGGTCACGAGCTGCAACTGAGCTGTAGCTTGGTCCACATTTCCGTTGGCCATGATGGAGGTCACAACCGTCGTCAGTGGGTTCACAACGGTTGAACCTGCCGGTGCGCTCATAATTTTTGCAAAAGGGAGGCCCGTCGAAATATCAATTGAATTGGCCGTTGGCTTAACGACGATAGAACCACCCGTGCCAGTTAGTCCGGTAAACCGGCCATCCTTGTCCGTCGTTGTACTTGGCTCGCCTGCGTCCAAGGTGCGGTTGCCATTGAGGTCACGAAACACAGTGGCAAAAGCAATGTATCCATCCGCAACGCGGCCCTCATCGCCAGACGAAGAAGAACCGCCTCCACCACCACCGCCGCCGCCACCGCCACCACACCCAGCCAGCAAAAGGGAAATGAAAGAAAGTCCAGCGAATGAAAATGCGTTCGAGGAAGTGAATTTCTCGATCAACTGTTCAATTGAAATCGCCTGGGAGGAGCGATTGGTCGGAGTTCGATTATCAGCTATTGAGAGGCCCATGCGAACATCATAATAAATGCCGCGCGTAGGAGACTTGGGGTCAATAAAGCCATTATCACCGGATGCCTTCATTTGACCCCTCATGCAGCTTTTTTTGTTTACACTGCAAGACGATGTACGAACGCTAAACGGTATTCAACACTGTAAATTAGCGATTTTTAGAAATGCCTATTATAGTTTTGAGCATAAGAACTGGTCTCTGATTTCTATATAAAAAAAATGGCTTGATACCATATGCTTACAAAGGTGTAGTCCCTTTAAAATAGAGCTTTTATAAAAATCTATAATTAAAACCGGTATAATTTTCCGTAACCAAGCTTGCGCATCACTAGATGCAGATGAATGCGCTGAAATGTTAGCGTTAACCGCGTGACAGAGTGCCTTAGAGCATTCTCAATCGAGACATACTGCTTACCTAAAAAACATGGAGAGTATCTGCGCAATGAGAGCGATCACTCAACGCTCAACATCCAAAAAGCGTCGTAACTTTTAAGCCCCTTATTAGATTTACGAAATTCCTGTCTGAGGTTTTCTTGGGCAGCATGGCACGCGCACCCAAATCCCCTCCTTCTGCAGCCACGGTCCCCATCTGGGCCTTATACAACGCTGCCGACCCAACCGCGGCCAACAGCACCAAAAAGCAGGCTCCCAAGAAAAAAACGGTTCTGCGCGTTGATGAGGCTGCTCTCTGTCTGAGCATCTCAGAGAAGACCGTGCGCAGCCTGATCAAGGCAAAGACATTATCTGCGATCCGTATTGGTCGCCTCGTGCGCATTAAGAGCACTGAGATCGAGCGCTTCATCGCCGCCGCCGCTATCCCTTCAGATACAGCCCGAAAAAATCAAAGAGGAGGATGGCGATGAATAGCCATTTCCATCTTCGTTATTAGGTTACCACCAGAAACGCATTGTTCTGCTAGTTGGTGTAATAACGTTTTTAGCCATTTGTCCACCACGGACCTAACGAGGCCACGAATGACCACGAAGCCAACTTCACGAAAGACCCTCGCCGACCTTTTTCCCCTAATTTCCCAGGCAGATATCTCTGAAAAGGCCAAGGCTGATATGGCCTCTGCGGTACGCAAGGTAGCCAAAGTCATTGGAACCGATCCAGCCCTCTTGCCCATAGACGCACAGAGCCTGCGCCGCCGCTTGGAGACGGTCTCCCATCAGCTAGCCGGGGTCGGCCAGGGTCGCTGGAACAATATCCGCAGCCTGTTCGGGAAAGCTTTGGCCTTGGCTACTCCCATTCTTCCAGGTCGCAGCTACACGCCCCTGACACCGGAATGGCAGACCCTCGCTGACCACCTGGAATTTGGTCGCCGTACCCGCCTCCTGCCTCTGATGCGCCGTTTCAGCGAACTCGGGGTCTCGCCCCATCAGCTGACCATTGTGGATCTGGAGGCCTATCGCATTGCAATCTGTAAAGACCGCCTCCGCACGAACCCAGAAAAAACGTGGGATACGCTTATCTGGTCGTGGAACGCTTGCGTGCGTGAGATCCCTGGCTGGCCGCAGGTCTCAGTCCCGCGCCTTGCTAAACGTGAAGTCTACACCTTTCCTTGGGATTACTTCCCCGCCTCTCTGCATGACGACGCCAAAGCCTATCTTCGACGTCTGGCTATGACGAGCCTTGAAGAGGATGGCCCCAACAAACCAGCGCGCCCCGCGACGCTTGAGACGCGCGAACGTCAATTGCGCATGGCAGCCTCCGCCGCCGTCCATCAAGGCATCCCGCGTGAACAACTTGTGTCCCTTGAAGCCCTCGTTCGCTTCGATCGCTTCCAACAGATTTTGCGCTTCTTCTTGGACCGGAATGGCGGACAGCCATCCCCACAGTCTGGATATATGGCCTCGTTCTTAAAAACGGTCGCTAAATATTGGCTCAAACTCGATGAAGACGCCCTGCGCCCATATGCGAAGATCAGCGGCCGCTTGAATCAAAAAAATCGTCGTCAGAAACTGACGGCAAAGAACCGTGAGCGCCTGCGCCCGCTCGATGATCCAGAGGTGGTTCAAAAATTTCTATCGCTGCCTTTCAAAATCAGGGAAGACGTCGAGAAGGACACGAAAAGCCCAATCAAGCGTCGTGCAATTCGCGCCCAGACGGCTGCCGCAATTGCAATCCTCCAAATCATGCCCGTGCGGCGTAAGAATATCCACGAAATCGATATTGACCAGCACCTCATTGAGCGCGGAAAACGGCTCTACCTCGTCTTCGATAGCGATGATGTCAAAAATGATGAGCCCATTGATTTTGAGTTTCCGCCAGAAACCAAAGAATTAGTTGCATGGTATGTGCGCGAATATCGGCCTCACCTATTGCGCGCTGAGACAACCGCTTTATTTCCCGGGGAGGGTGCCGGGCCCAAAAGTGCCGGGACATTATCTGGACAGGTGAAGAAGACCATCCATGATTACCTTGGTCTTCAATTCAATATGCACCTATTCCGCCATGCCGGAACAAAGATGTATCTGGATGTGCGCCCAGGCAATTATGAAGTCATGCGCCGAGTTCTAGGTCACCGCTCAATCAATACAACAACATCAACTTATGCTGGAGCAGAGAACAAAACAGCGGGATTGCACTTCGCTTCTGTTCTCAATGAACGCCGCAAATCAAGCAAACTACCTGAACGCGTGCGCCCTCCTCGTTCGAGGGCCGCAAGGAACAAGGCAGGCAAATCATGAGTGGCGGTCCCTATGGGCGCGGCAAAGCGCCGGAACGTGCATGTCTGAAGCCGAAGGACTGGCCAGACGATGATAGGCAGATCTGGGAACAGGCCTGCCAGCCGGCAGATATTCTGTCGCTTGATGCAGGCCTCCGGGCCAATCATGCCCAAATTTCCAATTTCAAAGCACAACAAGGCTATGGGCGCTGGCTGACCTTTCTGTACTTTAACGACAAAGATGCACTCTCGTTTAAAGCAGCAGAACGCATTACGAGCGGGCGGGTCATCGCCTATGTGCAATGCCTACAAGGGCTAGGTAATAGCACCCAGACGATCATGAGCCGCCTGCAGGAATTAGGGGAAGCCGCAAAAGTCTTTGATCCCGATCGTAAGTGGTCATTTATCAATAAGCTTGCCGCCAAAGTCCGCGCCCACCATAAGCCGGCGCGCTCCAAGAAGCACCTCAAACTCTCTGACGAATTGGTAGGCCTCGGCAAAAACCTTATGGACCAAGCAAAGTCAGCCGATGAACTTGAGGCTGCCATTCTTTTTCGAGATGGGCTCATGATTGCTATGACAGCCTATGTCCCATTCCGACGACGCAACATTGCCGAAAGCAAGATCGGCGAAAACCTCATTCCCATGGGGGGCATTTATCTACTAGTCCTCAATGAGAAAGAAACCAAAACCTACAACGAGCAGGAATTCTATGTAGCCGAAGATCTCATCGAGCCCCTCGACGAATATCTCCAAAAATATCGCCCTTATCTGATGTCGCGCACGGGGCGTTGGACAAAACCTGTCAGCCATGAACTTTGGGTATCCAAAGACGGCTCGCCCATGACCCAGATCGCCATTTACGATCGCATCTGCCTTCGTACCGGAGAGGCTTTTGGGACACCAATGAACCCGCATCTATTCCGTGATGCTGCAGCAACCCTCATGGCAATAGCCGATCCAGCCCATGTGCGGATTGCCGCCCCTCTATTAGGGCACCGCACCTCCGCAACAACCGAGCGCTATTACCAGCAAGCAACGGCCATGCAAGCGCACCGCAATTTTGTTAAGGTCATCCGCAGTCTGGGAGGCCCTAATGAAGACGAATAATAAAAAACTTTCCACCATGAAAAGTGAAACGCAAGTAGATTACGAAATTAAACGCCCATCTGAAGGAGCAATCGGGGCAATTGCGCAGGAAATGCGGCTGACCGCGCAACAGGCTTCAGCGCTATACCATGCGGTTGATCATGCTTTTTCACAGATCAATCTCTATAAGCAAAGAAATCATTCTCCTCAGAAGAGGAAAGACTTGATTGCCCGGATGCGCAATCTCGAAAAAGTCTTGACCAAACTCGATTATGAAATCACCCGAAGCAAAAGCTATTTGAGCGACTATCTACCCTTTGATGCTCTGGAGATGATTGGAACCCGTTCATCACCAGCTTTTGTGAAAGAGGTTTTGGGTGAAAAATCCATCTCTTCATCGATTGACCGTAAAATCAGTTTCGAGTTTGCAGAGAAAGGTAAAGTCGATCTTGTGAAGATAAATTCCTTCTTGCATCCTATTTTGCAAGCCGTCGGATTAAAACATGGACCTGAGCTGTTTGAGCATTACATCAGCGACCTGCTTACCACTCTCGTAACCTGGCGGCTCTTGAACACTGATGGCTCAAAAAAACGCCCTACCCTCGTCTATCGCCAACATCTCGTCCGAATATTGATCCTGTTTTCAGAAGAAATTTTGGGCAAGCTTGCGGCCAAAAGCCCGAACGGGAAGTTCGTTGTTCTGTGCGAACAAGTTCTCACTGCATGTGGACTTCAAGGCATGACAATCGGCCCATCGATCCCAAAATTGGTAGAAGAGCTCTACTCCGCTACTGGCACCAATGGGGCAAAGAAGAAATGAACCCAGAAAGTATAAAATACCCCGGCCATTTTGTTGGACTTCCTAAATCGAGTTACCTCGTAGACCGTGCCATGTCTGCCATATGCCGAGGGCAAAAAAGACATATCGGGCTCACACCCAGAAAAACGGAACTCCACAAACAGGAGCTCCAAATGCCCTGCCGCGCGCCCTCAATCAACGCGCCCGTAACCGAAAAATCGAATGCCGCTGGCTACCCGATGTCGCGAGCGAATTGGGCGAGACTACTCTTGTTACCCCAGCCGAACTGCAAGCTATCTGTCAGCTTCTGGGTGAAGACTTTGAGCGCCTGTTACGAGACTGAGAAAAACGGGAGATTGTCTGACACACTCACGAGCTACAGGCTTTTTCCAAACTTGCCCAATGATAGGCTCGTCCAGAAGGTGATCCAATGAGTTTCAAAACTCCTCCTGCCCCCAATGAAACTGGATCTAAGCGGGCTGCCCTTTACTTGCGCGTGAGCACAGGCCGCCAAGCGGCAGGCGATGTTTCAATCCCATCACAGCGAGACCTGACGAAACGCTATTGCGATGCGCAGGGCTGGATCGTCACATCAGAGTTCGTAGAGCCAGGAGCATCGGCCACCGATGATCGGCGACCTGTTTTTCAACGCATGCTGGAAGAAGCAGCCTCCCCAGATCACCGCTTTGACGTAATCTGTGTTCATGCCTTTTCGCGCTTCTATCGCAATGGCGCAGAAATGGAGCTTACTATCCGTCGACTGCGCAAGCAGGGCGTGGAGGTCATCTCTGTGACCCAACCGACCGGCGACGATCCATCTCAAGAATTGATGCGCCAAATCATAGGTGTCTTTGACGAATATACATCACGCGAAAATGGCAAGAATGTCATTCGATCGATGAGGGAATCTGCCAAACAAGGGTTTTGGAACGGAGCGCGCGCGCCATTAGGCTATCGCATCGTTGATGCAGAAAAGCGTGGGTCCAAAATCAAGAAGAAGCTTGATATTGATCCAGTTGAAGCAGAAACCCTCCGCCTAATCTACAAGCTCTATACAGAGGGTGACGGGCATTCCGGCCCACTCGGTATCAAAGACACATGCAAATGGCTAAACAGCAACGGCTATCGAACCCGCCTTGGTTCAACATTTGGTCTTGGTCCCCTGCACAAGATCCTGACCAATGCGGGTTATGCGACCGGCAAATGGCCGTTTGGCAAACTCAACTCCCGCACCGGTCAATTGCACGACCCCTCACTCGTCGTCGACGTTCCCGTTCCGCCCATTATCCCGATGGATTTGTTTGAGCGTGTTCAAGCCCGCCTTGCGATGAACAATCCGCGAGTGACCCCGCCGCGCGTCGTGAATGGACCAACCCTGCTTTCAGGCCTCGCTACTTGTGCCACTTGCGGGGCAAGCATGACGCGCACCGGAACAACACGACGCCATAAGAGCTACACCTACTACAGCTGCAGCGGCTGTAAAAGAAAAGGCAAGTCCGCCTGCACGGGACGACACGTTCCAATGCCTAAACTGGATGAACTTGTTCTTCAAAACGTCAAAGAACAACTTCTCGTCCCAGAACGCCTGACAGTCATTCTCGAAGCCTTAATGGAACGGCGCTCCGAAAAAGATCAGGCCGTCGCAGGCCGCCGTAAATCTCTTGAGGGCGAGTTGAGAGAAAAGAAGGATAAACTCGCCCGCCTCTATCGCGCGATTGAAGAAGGGGTGATTGATCTCGACACCGACTTGAAAGAACGCATCAAGATCCTGAAGAACGAACGGGACATCGTCCAAGCCACAATGGACAGGATTGATACCCAAGCCCGCCAACGCTCAAGTGTCACTCCAGAACGCATTGAGGCTTTTTCAAAGCTCATGCGTGACAAACTCGACAGCGGCGACACTCAGGCCCGCAAGGCCTATCTGAGGTCAGTCATCTCAAGGATTGAAGTCGACGACCAAAAGGTCCGCATCATCGGGGAAAAAGCATCTCTGTCCGACGTCATCGCGGGACGGCAGATAAATGCAGGAAATGTTCGTGGTTTTGTACGGAAATGGCGCGACCTAGGGGAATCGAACCCCTCTTTGCTGCGTGAAAGGCAGCCGTCCTAACCGATAGACGAAGGTCGCGCAAAAGTTCCTGAGAGGCGGTTAGGACGCCTCTCGAACGGCTTGGGGTATAGTCGGCAAGCCGCGCTCTGGCAAGCCTCGCGCGGGCTTTTCTTGAACGAAAGCCTCACTTTTTCCGATTGTTTAGCGCCGCTCAGGCACCGCCATGTCGAGAAGGCGCATTTGCACCCGCTCGCGCCCGCCCCAGCTGTCCAAAGAGAGCGTGCCAGCCAGGTGCGCCGCTTGGCCCTCACGAGCCTTCAAGGCCGCGCCCAGAGGCGATTCCGCTGCCCGGAAGGCCATGACATCAATCCCGGCGCCATCGCCGGCCACGGCGCGAATCTTCAAATGATTGGTCCCAACGGGGATGACCTTCGCAATCCGATGGTCTGGCAGCACGAAGACGGGCTCGGGATTGCCCGAGCCATAGGGGCCTGCTGCCTCCAGCATCCGCACCAGCTCTGGCGTCGCGCCCGCAGCCGTCAGTGCTGCATCAATCGACAAAGCATCCTGCGCGCGTGCCAACTCGACTATCTCGGCGAGACGCGCCTCGAGATAGACGCGGAAATCGACAAGTTTGTCTTTTTCAATCGTCAGGCCAGCCGCCATAGCATGGCCGCCACCTTTGACGAGGAGGCCCTCCTCCACAGCCGCACGCACAACGCGGCCCAAATCAACACCAGGAATAGAACGCGCCGACCCCGTGCCCAACTTGCCATTCATCGCAATGGCGAAAGCGGGTTTGCGGAATTTCTCTTTCAACCGCGCCGCGACAAGGCCAACCACACCGGGATGCCAGCCCTCGCCTGCTGTGACAACACATGCGCCAGTGTCATCGAGACCCGCGGCCAGAGCTTCCGCCTCAGCCTCGGCGACTGTTTGCACTTCAATGGCCTGTCGCTCGCCATTCAGACGATCAAGCTCGACAGCGATGCGTTGCGCTTCTTCTTCATCTTTCATCATCAGCAATTTGGCCCCCATGGCCGCATCGCCAATGCGCCCGCCCGCATTGATGCGCGGACCGATGAGAAAACCCAGATGATAAGGTTTGGGCGGACCATCGGCGCGCGCCACATCAAACAATGAGCGCAAGCCCATACGTCCGCGACCGCGCATGACTGCGAGACCTTTGGACACATAAGCGCGGTTCAATCCTTTGAGTGGCACAACGTCGGCAATGGTCGCGAGCGCTACCAGATCAAGCTCTGCAAGAAGATCAGGCGCGGGACGATCTGCGTTAAAGAAACCCGCCTCACGCAGCAGGCGATTGACGGCGATGATGACCAGATAGACCACGCCAGCCGCGCATAAATGTCCGAGGCCCGAGAGATCATCCTGGCGATTGGGATTTACGATGGCAAAAGCATCGGGAAGAATTTCGGGTGCTTGGTGGTGATCAATCACGAGCGTGTCGAGACCAAGTTTTTTGGCTTCGACAATCGGCTCAAAAGAGGTCGTGCCGCAATCGACTGTCACCAGAAGTTTTGCGCCATCTTGGCTGAGTTTTCTGATCGCCTCGACATTGGGGCCATAGCCTTCAAAAATGCGATCTGGAATATGAATGATGAATGGCGTGCCGCACGCCGACAGAAAGTCTCCGAGCAGTGCAGATGAACAAGCCCCATCGACATCATAATCGCCGAAGATCGCAATCTTCTCGCCGCGCGTGATGCTCTGTGCCAGACGCGCCGCGAGAGCCTCCATGCCCACCAATGTGTTGGGGTCGGGCATCAAGGCGCGAATGGTCGGGTTGAGAAATGTTTCGCAATCGTCAGGCGCCACACCGCGGCCCGCGAGGACGCGCGCAAGCAAATCAGGATGGCCGTGCAATTGCACAATGGCCTGCGCCCTGCCCTGCGCTTCCAAATCTAATCGATCCCGCCAAGCGCGGCCCAAAGCCGATTGCGCCACGCCCAGAAAAAGGCGGCGCGGCAAAGTACCGGGATTGGAATCGGCGGACGGGTTCATGCCTCCTTTTATGCCACAGGTGGGTGACAGGCGTGAGCAGGCAGTCTGTGGGATAGCGGGGAGAAAAGAAAATGGCGGGCTTTTGGGCCCGCCATTCTCATCTACCTTTATGGTCTCGACCGATTAGTCGAGGCGGAACTTCTCCATCTGGCGATGTTCGCCATGGATGCGGCGCACTGTGCCTGTGACCGAACGATAGATGACCGTTTCGGTCTCGATGATCTCGCGGCCAAAGGTGACGCCCTTGAGCAGCGGGCCCGTGGTGACGCCCGTCGCGCAGACGATGACATCGCCCGACGCCAGTTCGGTCATGTCGTATTTCTTCTTCGGGTCCTTGATGCCCATCTTCAAAGAGCGCTCGCGCTTCTCTTCGGTGTCGAGAATGAGACGGCCCTGCATCTGGCCACCCACGCAACGCAGAGCGCCCGCGGCCAGCACGCCTTCAGGAGCACCGCCCGTGCCGAAGTAAATATCAACGCCGGTTGATTCCGACTGCGCGGTAAAGATCACACCCGCCACGTCACCATCGGTGATGAAGCGAATGCCGGCACCGACCTTGCGGCAGGCATCGACGAGATTCTGGTGGCGCGGACGCTCCAGAATAAGCGCGGTGATTTCTGACGGCTTCACGCCCTTGGCTTTGGCGAGCGACAGAAGATTTTCTTCTGGGCTCATGTCGAGATCGATTGTGCCCTTCGGATAGCCCGGGCCAATCGCGATCTTGTCCATGTAAACGTCGGGCGCATTGAGCAGCGAGCCCGCAGGAGCCATCGCCATGACGGCAATGGAGCCGGGAAGATCTTTCGCGCAGAGCGTAGTGCCTTCGAGCGGATCGACAGCAATGTCGACCTTCGGGCCTGTCGCTGTGCCGACCTTTTCGCCGATGAACAGCATCGGGGCTTCATCGCGCTCGCCTTCGCCGATCACAATCGTGCCGTCAATCGGGAGACGGTTCAATTCGCGACGCATCGCATCCACGGCCGCCTGGTCAGCCGCCTTCTCGTCACCACGACCGCGCAGACGCGCGGCTGCAACTGCGGCGCGTTCTGTCACGCGCACGAGTTCGAGAGTGAGGATACGCTCGATGATATCCTTCTGCTTGATAACGAGATCGGTCATGTTCGGTCCTTCTGGGCCTTTTGGAAAATTATTCGCGTTCGATGCGGATGACTTGCGGAGCGCCTGCAATATAGCCGTCTTTCACAACAGCCTCGAGCGCTTCGCGAATGGTGGATTCAGATGTGGCATAGGTGATCAACACCACAGGCACAGCCTCGGTTGACGCACTTGCTGCTGCACCACGCTTTGGCACGGGCTTGCGCTGCATAATGCTTTCCAGCGAAATCTGGCGTTCCGCCATGCGCGTCGCAATCGCTGCTGCTGCACCGGGGCGATCATGCACGGTGAGGCGAATATAATAGCCGCCTTCATGACGCTGCACTGGAATGCGAGACGCTTTTTCAAGTGCGCTCGAGGGCAACCCAAAGGGTGCCGAGCGGATGCCTTTCGCGATATCGGCAATATCGGCAACAACGGCAGAGGCTGTTGCCATGCCGCCAGCGCCGGGGCCAACGAGCGTCAATTCTTTCACAGCATCTGCATCAATGGTCACCGCATTGGTGACGCCCATGACTTCAGCAATGGAGGAGGACTTCGGCACCATGGTCGGATGCACACGCTGCTCGATACCCTTGTCGGTGCGCTGCGCAACGCCGAGCAATTTGATGCGATAGCCGAGTTCTTCGGCCGCTTTCAAATCAGCGAGCGTGATCGACTGGATGCCTTCGACATGCACGGCTTCTGCATCCACCGCGGTGCCAAAAGCCAGCGAGGTGAGAATGGCAAGCTTATGCGCTGTGTCGAAACCGCCAATGTCGAAAGTCGGATCGGCTTCTGCATAGCCCAGACGCTGCGCGTCTTTGAGACATTCTTCGAAGGAGAGGCCTTCGAGTTCCATACGCGAGAGAATGTAATTGCAGGTGCCGTTCAAAATGCCATAGACGCGGCTGATGGCATTTCCAGCAAGACCTTCACGCAGCGTCTTCACAATCGGAATGCCGCCGGCGACAGAAGCTTCAAACGCCAAAGCGACGCGCTTGTCTTCGGCCATTTTGGCGAGCGCCATGCCATGTTTGGCAAGCAGCGCCTTATTGGCTGTGACGACCGATTTGCCGGACGACAACGCAGCTTCAATGGCAGCGCGCGCGGGGCCTTCATCGCCGCCGATCAATTCGACGAAGAGATCGATGTCGCTGCTTTTGGCGAGCGCCACCGGATCATCGAACCAGACCATATTCGAAACATCGACGCCACGATCACGCGACTTGTCGCGTGCGGACACGGCCGTGACTTTGACGGCGCGGCCCGAGCGGGCGGCAAGAGCCGCCCCTTGGCGTTCAAGAAGGCGAATAACGGAAGCGCCGACGGTGCCAAGACCGGCAATGCCAACGCGAAGGGGTTCAGCCATGATGGGTTCCGGGCCTGACGGGAGCCGCGGGCCCCTCAAGAGGCCCCACGACGGGATGCGCTCTTCTGCAATGTTTCGGGGCGGCTTTCAAGGTTTAGCGCCCCTTCTCCCCCGCCATTGCGGGGCCAGAGCGGCCCCCAGCGTGGTGGTAAGAAAAAGGCGGGCTCAAGGCCCGCCTCACTCAAGCCGGCTTTTTCAGCTCGACCACATTATGGAGCATCGTATCCGCCCCGTCGAAGAAGCGGCGGATGCCGCGCGCGGCCTGACGGATGCGCTGCTCGTTCTCGACGATGGCAAGGCGCACAAAGCCATCGCCATGCTCACCAAAGCCAATGCCCGGGGCCACAGCGACGTCGGCCTTTTCGATCAGCAATTTCGAAAATTCGACACTGCCCAGATGACGGAATTTTTCCGGCAATGGCACCCAGGCGAACATCGTCGCCTGCGGCACCGGAATATCCCAGCCGGCCGCAGCAAAGCTTTCCACCAAGACGTCACGGCGCTTCTTGTAGATCGCGCGCATTTCGTTGATGCAATCTTCGGGGCCATTCAGCGCAGCCGCAGCCGCCACCTGGATCGGCGTGAAGGCGCCGTAATCGAGATAGGATTTGACGCGCGCCAAAGCTGCCAGCAGGCGCTCATTGCCCACTGCAAAACCCATGCGCCAGCCGGCCATCGAAAATGTCTTCGACATGGAGGTGAATTCCACGCAGACATCATTCGCGCCATTCACCTGCAACATGGACGGCGGCGGATTGTCATCGAAATAGACTTCCGCATAAGCGAGATCGGAGAGCACGAAGATTTCATGCTTCTTCGCGAAAGCCACGAGATCCTTGTAGAAATCAAGCGACGCGACATTCGCTGTCGGATTGGCCGGATAGCAGGACACAACGGCAATCGGCTTCGGGATCGAATGTTGAATGGCGCGCTCAAGCGCCACAAAAAATTCCGGTGTCGGATCAGCCGGCACTTCGCGGATCACACCGCCTGCCATCAAGAAGCCGAACGCATGGATCGGATAAGAGGGATTGGGCACAATCACCACATCGCCCGGCGCGGTAATGGCCTGCGCCATATTGGCGAAGCCTTCCTTCGAGCCGAGTGTGGCAACGACCTGCGTATCGGGATTGAGCTTCACGCCAAAGCGGCGCTCGTAATAAGACGCCTGCGCCTTGCGCAAACCGGCAATACCCTTGGAGGCTGAATAGCGATCGGTGCGGGGCTTGCCCGCCGTCTCGACCAGCTTTTCGATGACATGTTTGGGGGCTGGCAAATCGGGATTGCCCATGCCCAGATCCACAATGTCGGCGCCATTGGCACGAGCGGCGGCCTTGAGCCGGTTTACCTGCTCGAACACATAAGGTGGCAAACGCCGCACGCGGTGGAATTCCGACATCGTCCCTTTTCCTCTTAAAACCTGACCGCTCCGGTCTAACTGATTGCCAGATGGGGGTCTATATTCTCAAAAAATCCTTACCGATATTCGCGACCCGGCTGGGCGGGCAGCAAGCTCGGATTGGCACAGGTCAGACCCACGCATTCCTCGGGCTTGCGCTTGCGATCGGCCCCCTGCTCCAGCCCTTCGGCCACGGATTTTTCGGGCGCGGTACCGCGGCGACCTGCGATCTTGTCATGGGAGCGACGCGACGATTCCAGCGACTTTTCCTGCGAGACCACTTGTTCCTTGGTCATGGGCTTACTGGTCGGGCCCACGCGCGGCGTGTGGACCGGCACAAAATCTGCCTTGGCAGGCCGTGTTTTCTGCACGAAAGGCGGCGAAACCGGGGTCTCTGTGCGCAGGCCCAAAGCTTTCATCAGCCAGCCCGGCTCATCTTCGGCCCGCGCCTGGTTGATGGCGCCACCAAAGGCCATGGCCAGCCCGAGGGCCAGAGCCAAGACCTGTAAGAAGACTTTCCGATCTGTCCCGAGAAAAGCCGTCATGAGCCCGTCTCACCTGTTCCTTAGAAAAAGCCCCGGAGCGTGACCGCCCCCGCCTCAATCCATTTGATCATTGGTGCGAACAATGAATAAAGACCTATTATGTCCGAAACGGGACCGGCGCCAGTGTTCATTCGACGATCCGCGCAGGAATTCGGCCTATCCCGGATGTGACTGGTAGGCCTGAGGGGAACGGGGCATAAGATGAGCAAGGACAAGGTCGGAGCGACCGGCGCCAGCGCCGCAACCCCGGCACAGGATAGCGCATTGAAAGACCCAAGCGCCCAGGCTCCCGAGGCAAAAATGACCGGCGCCGACCGCCCGCAAACAGCCCAGCCCCATGCCAGCGCCGCCCAAGCGGGTGCTGCCCCCCATGCCGTGGCTGGCGATGGCACTATGCCGGTTCCCGATTTCACAGCGCTTTCGCAAAATCTGGCGCGCTTGGTCGAGCAAGGCGGCAAGGCCGCGGCCGCCTATTTCCGCCCCGTTGAAGATGGCCGCGCCAATCATGATATGGCCGATCAGGTTGAGGATGCGGTGAAGACTTTGGGTCATGTCGCCGAACATTGGCTGTCCGACCCTTCGCGCGCGATGGAAGCGCAGACGAAAATTTCCGGCGACATGCTCCAACTCTGGGCGCACACATTGCGCAAAATGTCGGGCGAAGACAGCAAACCCGTTCGCGCGCCCGATCCCGGCGACAAACGTTTTGCTGATCCGGAATGGAC
The DNA here is from genome assembly GCA_947453155.1 of Beijerinckiaceae bacterium. GTDB lineage: Bacteria > Pseudomonadota > Alphaproteobacteria > Rhizobiales > Beijerinckiaceae > Terripilifer. The sequence continues at coordinate 15,401 of CANGFE010000046.1, forward strand.
GAAGAATCCGATCTACGATTTTCTCGCTCAAGCCTATATGCTCACCAATGATTGGGCGAATGATCTGATCACGCGCGCCGATACGCTTGAGCCTTTTGAACGCGAAAAAGCGCAATTCTATCTGCGCCAAATTGCAGGCGCCATTTCGCCTTCCAATTTCATTGCGACCAATCCCGAGCTTTTGCGAACGACGCTTGAGCAAAGCGGCGAAAACCTTGTGCGCGGCATGCAAATGCTGACTGAGGATATTGAAGCAGGCAAAGGCCAGCTGAAGATCCGCCAATCGGACGCGTCAAAATTCGTGCTCGGTCGCGATATGGCAGCCACTCCGGGCAAAGTTATTTATCGCAATGATCTGATGGAGCTTATCCAATATGCGCCATCGACCGAGACGGTTTATAAGCGCCCGTTGCTGATCTGCCCGCCGTGGATCAATAAATTCTATGTGCTCGATCTGAACCCGGAAAAGAGCTTCATCCGCTGGTGCGTAGCGCAGGGCCTCACGGTCTATGTGATCTCTTGGGTTAATCCTGACGAGCGCCAAGCGTCCAAATCTTTCGAAGATTATATGCGCGAAGGCATTCTCACCGCGCTCGACAAGATTGAGGAATCCTCGGGCGAGAAAAAAGTTGCGGCCATTGGCTATTGCGTGGGCGGCACCTTGCTCGCCATTGCGAGCGCTTGGATGGCCGTGACCGGTGATGATCGCATCGACAGCCTCACCTTCCTCACCACGCAGGTTGATTTTACCGATGCGGGTGAGTTGAAACTCTTCGTCGATCAGGTGCGCATCAAAGCCATCGAAGAAAAGATGAAAGAGACGGGCTATCTAGAAGGGTCGAAAATGGCGACCGCCTTCAACATGCTGCGGCCCAATGAGCTCATCTGGAATTATGTGGTCAATAATTATCTCAAGGGCAAAGAACCCATGCCCTTTGACTTGCTTGTGTGGAATTCAGATTCCACCCGCATGCCAGCCGCCAACCATTCGTTCTATTTGCGCAATTGCTATCTCGAAAACAATCTGACGCAGGGACGTTTGGATTTTGGCGGTGTGCGGCTTGATCTGAAAAAGGTGCAAATCCCGGTCTATCATCTGGCGGCAAAAGAAGATCACATTGCCCCTGCCCGTTCGGTCTATACGGGTGCAGGCTTTTTTGGCGGTGATGTGCGCTATGTGCTGGCAGGCTCGGGCCATATTGCCGGTGTGGTGAATCCGGCAGCCAAACCGAAATATCAATATTGGTCTGGCCCGCCTGTCGCAGGTTCATTTGATGATTGGGTGGCAAAAGCCACAGAAACACCGGGCTCATGGTGGAATGATTGGATCGGCTGGATCGAAGCACAAGCGCCAGACCGCGTCCCCGCTCGCGAACCGGGTGGCGGGAAGCTCACGCCACTCTGTGACGCGCCCGGAGACTATGTGCGCGTGAAGTCGTGACGAATAAAAAAGGCCCGCACGAAGCGGGCCTTTTCTTTTGGTTTGTGCCAAGCCCTTACTTGGTGATCAGCGCTTTGGTAGCAACCTTCTTCGGCTCGGCACCGAGCTTGTAGTTCAGGCCGATCGAGATGATGTCGGTGTGGGCTTTCACGTCAGCCGAGAAAGAAGCGCCCAGACCCGCATAAGTCGTCTGCGTGATCGTGCCATTACGCACGAAGAGATGCGCATAGGACGCATCAATGCTCATACGCTCATCGAGCTTGTAGGTCGCACCCAGCGTCGCCCAGATACGGTCGCCATCGGGGATTCGAGCCGAGCGGTTGTCGTTCTGGACCGGCGACTTCTCGAAAGCCGTGCCAGCGCGGAACGTCCAGTTCGGGTTCCACTTGTATTCGCCACCACCCGAGACCATCCAAGCATCATGATAGTTAAAGATGAGCGTGGTAGCGAGGCCGTTGGTCGCCTTGCTAAGCACCGGGAACTGACGCCAGACGCTCCAACGCGTGAATTCCGCCCCAGCAAGCAAGGTGATGTCAGAGGTCAAATCATGTCGCACGCCGAACGAGAACACATCGGGAAGTGCGATCTTGGAGCGGATCGGGGTGTCGCTCGCCATTGCTCCAGAAGCCACAACGAAGCTGTAGGCGTCGCCATTCAGGCCAGGGGTCATCTTCGAGCGATAGCCGAAGCCAACCTCCGTACCCTTCAGGACCTTGTAGGTTGCGCCCGCGGTGAAGCCGAGGCTGAGCGGATCAAAGCCACGCAGTTCCGAGGTATAGGATGGAACCAGTGACGGCACCGATGAGATCGTCGCATTGTTCATGCGAACGGACGTGCGTTGCACTTGGATGCCCAGACCAACCGAAAGATCATCGGTGACCTTGTAAGCAATGGTCGGGTTCAGATTGGTCGCCTGCAGCTGCGAAGTACGGTTGTAGTAACGACCAGCCGTCGACCAGTCGTTCGGGGCCATCGTGCCCAGACCAAACGGCACGTTCAGACCGAGGCCGAGCCAGATCTTGTCGTTGAACTGATAGGACATGTAGCCGGCGGGAACGACCGCATCGAGACCGATATCACCCGACTTGGCGCCGGTGCTGTCAGTCATATTGGCATAAGGAATGACGCCCGAGCCGACGATGGTGAACTGCATACCGCTCGTCTTCGACAGCGTGGCCGGATTCCAGAACATGGACGACAGACCGCCATTACCGGCAGCAACGCCAGCGAAGGCTGAACCCAACGCTTCAGCGCTCTGTTCGCGCAGAGCGAAGGCGCCTGCATGTGCAGTAGCGGTGGCAGCAACGATAGAAGCAGCGGCAAAACCTGCCAGCTTGAAGGTCTTGGACATTCCGTAATTCCCCGATTCACGGCTGGTTATGCAGCCTTGAACCAGACAATACGATTGCGCTTCAAACGTAACAATAGGCGCTCAAAGTACGGAGTGCTTATAACGAACATTAATTAAGCTACTTAGCTATTTGTTATCAAAAGAAAATCATGTTTTTAGGTGCGCCTATTGTGATGAGCCAACGAGCAATTACACACCTTTATGACATTTTTACCACAGCGGCAGGCCAAGCATCAGCGACAGGTTTTGCACCGCGGCTCCCGAGGCGCCTTTGCCCAGATTGTCGAGCCGCGCGATCAGCACGGCATGGCCATGCTGGCCATTGGACACCACGCGAATATCCAAACGATTTGTGTCATTCAGCGCTTGCGCATCCAGCTTGCCATTGGCTTCCGCTGGTACAACAGAGACAAATACGCTTCCCTGATAATGCTTTGCCAGTGCTACTTCAAAATCTGCTGCAGCTGGCTTTCCAGCCAAACCGGCCAGATGCAGCGGGATCGAGACGATCATGCCCTGTCGGAAATTGCCCACCGACGGCACAAAAAGCGCGCGCGTTTCCAGCTTCGAATAGGCCTGAATCTCGGGAATATGCTTGTGCTCAAGCCCCAGCGCATAAAGTTCAAAAGGCTCGGCAGTGCCGGCCTCATAGGCCTCGATCATCGCCTTGCCGCCGCCCGAATAGCCGGAGACAGCATTGATCGTCAGCGGAGTCGTGGGAGCCAGCAGGCCCGCCTCGACCAGTGGACGCAGCAGCGCAATGGCGCCCGTCGCATAGCAGCCGGGATTGGCAATGCGGCGCCCTTGGGCAATGGCGTCTCCCTGCCCTTGGGTCAGCTCGGGGAAACCATAAGTCCAGCCCGGCGCCACACGATGGGCGGTGGAGGCATCCAGAATGCGCGGACCGCCGCCGGGGAGACTATCAGCGAGCGCGACTGTTTCCTTGGCGGCATCATCGGGCAGGCAGAGCACGACCACATCAACGCCCGCCATCAGATCACGCTTGGCCTGCGGGTCCTTGCGCTGGGCGGGATCAATGCTGACCAGCTCCACCCCAGGCTTGCCGGCCAGACGCTCGCGGATCCCAAGACCCGTCGTGCCTGCCTCGCCATCGATGAAAATCCGCGCCATCGCCCTGCTCCCAAAAATCCTGCCGCCTCGTCGCGCTTTGTTCCGTCGCAGTCAACCCAAAAGCAAAGCCCCGCCAAAAAGAAAAGCCCCGGCATGCCGGGGCTCTTTCGAAGGCTGTCAGTCCGTCTCTTCTTAGGCGAAGAAAGGAACCAGAGCAGCGATAGCCGTCAGGACGACGCCAGTGCCAACAGCGAAAAGTTCAACGCGGTTCTCAACCATGTTCGATCTCCAGTTTGGTGCGGTGCAGAATTACTTCGTTGCACTGCATATAAACTGGCTAGACAGATCAACAAGCGCTAAGCCTGGGGGACAGCCATGCGCAAAGCGCATGGGTCCTTAAGCTTTCGTCAAGAAACAGTTTTCCTCATGCGAAAGCCGCATAACTTTCTCTATTGGTTCGATTTCAGCTGCACATCCACCAGCGCGAAAAAGGTCGAGGGATCATTGATCGACGATAGGCGGGCTACCGGCACCGGGGCGCCGCGGGATTTGAGGCTGAGCGTGAAGTTTTTCGACTCACGCAGGAAGTCTTGGGCTGAGCGGGCCAGCGGCAAGGCGGCTGGGTCACCGCCCAACAGCATGGGCAGCATTTGGCCAACGATCATGGAAGCTTCCGAGCGCAGAGCCGGGGCGGTTTTGCCCTGCTGCTGGGCAGCAAAGGCAAAGCCATTTTCGACCGCGCCTTCATTCACAAAGCGAATGTCGAGCTGCGAAATATTGGCCAGCATGAGCGCGGCCAGTTTCTGCTCGGGCACACCACCGCTCAGCAGCGTGGGATCAATATTGCCAAAAGTACCCGACAGGATGAGGCGCCCGACATTCACGCCCGTGAGCGCATAATTTTCAATGGCGAGATCGCGCTTGGCGGGATCGTAGCGCATTTGGCCGGCAACGGAGAATTCGAGTTTCTTGTAGCCCATATCCGCAAAAGCGCGCCCGCCTTCAGAGGTCGGGGGCAATTCAATCGCAAAGCCATTGATCTCAGCTGTGGAGCGCACGGGCACGGCGCCGTCATATTGCGTCGTTGCATTCACGCCAGCCAGCGACAAGCGCATGCGATTGCCGCCCGGCGCGTCGGCTTTCACCTTGTCATCGGCACCTGACCATTCAAATCCGGCCCAGACGAATTTTTCCGCGCGAAAATCAATCTCTTCCGGACGGCCAGCCAGAACGGCTTTCAACAGGGACGCAAAATCGGCGCGTTCAATATCAAGCGCGCGCACTTTCAGTTGGCTGGTGCCTTTGGTGTCTGCCATGCGCAGATCCATATCCACGCCGTCCAGCATGATCCGCGCAACGCGTCCCTGATCAATGCCGCTCATCAGGATGGGCGCAAAAATCATCGTGCCGTCATCGCCTGAGAAAGTCAGGCCATTGATCGTCATGCGATCAGCCTTGAGGCGCGACAGCAATTCGAGCTGCATCTTCTCGTCGCCCGAGGTTTCGAGCAGGCGGCGCACCTCATCTGCGGTGAGATTGCTATTGATGACTTCAACACGCGCGATGCGCGTCAGGCCCCGGTCTTCACGGCTTGTCAGATTGTCGAGAATGACATCGCCAGCAATTGCGGGTGGCGCGAAGAACGGCAGAGAAACGACAAGAGCCGCCGCGACGCGACGAAAAGAGATGGAAAAAGACATCAGCAAGAATCCGGGGAGAGAGGAGCGCCCAAAATGCCGGACGTGCCCCCTGCGCGCAAGCGACCTTTGCCCCTCTACTTCTGCTTCTCCTGTGGGCGGCGTTGGCCAAGGCCAATCTTCTTCGCCATTTCAGAGCGCGCTTCCGCATAATTAGGAGCCACCATCGGATAATCCGGCGGCAAATCCCATTTCAGACGATAATCCTGCGGCGTCATCTGATGAGCCGTACCCAAATGACGCTTCAGCGAGCGAAATGCCTGACCATCTTCGAGGCAGACGATGTGATCGGGATGGACCGTTTCGGACACCGGAACAGCTGGCTTCTGCTGATGGGTGGCGCTCCCCAATGCTGCCCCCGCCCCCGCCCCGGCTAAATTGCGCAGAGATTGGTGGATCGATTTCAACAGCTCAGGCAGATCCGCCGCTGGCAGCGAATTATTGGCCACATAAGCAGCCGCCACTTCGGCGGCGAGATGAATGAAATCATCGGCACCAGCTTGATCATGGTCCATGGGATACTCGCGGGGGCTGCAATGCTGCCCAATCTTGGCAGCTCGCCTCAAAACTAGCGCAGTACGGAAGCCAAGTAAACGTGAAAAAATGACTCAAGTGATTGCAAAAAAAGGATAATTTGTCGCAGTCGCGGAACTCTTCTGAATTTACGCTCTACGAGTGTGGACGCAGCAGCTTAAGCAAAGCTGCGCGCGATCCAGTAGAAAGTGGCGCCAATCAGGCCCGCGGCGGGCATGGTCAAGAACCAAGCGATGACAATGTCCTTGGCGACATTCCAGCGAACGGCTGAAAAACGCTTGGAGGCGCCGACGCCGACAATCGCGCCCGTGATCGTATGGGTGGTGGAGACCGGAATGCCGTAATGGGTGGCCATGAACAGCATGATGGCGCCGCCCGTTTCCGCCGCGCAGCCCTGCATCGGCGTGAGACGCGTGATCTTGGAGCCCATCGTATGCACGATGCGCCAACCACCCGCGAGCGTGCCCAGACCCATCGCCGCCTGACAGGTGATCACCACCCAGAAGGGCACGTGGAAACCACCTTCCAGCTGGCCCTGCGAATAGAGCAGCACGGCAATAATGCCCATGGTCTTTTGCGCATCATTGCCGCCATGACCCAGGGAATAGAGCGAGGCTGAAGCAAATTGCATATAGCGGAAGAAATTATCGACCGCGCCCGGTGTCGAGCGCACGAAGATCCACGAAAAAATCAGCATCAAGGTGAGCGCGAGAATAAAGCCAATGGTCGGCGAGATGAAAATCGCGACCGTTGTTTTGGCAAAGCCCGCGAAGATCACCGCATCTGTGCCGGCCTTTGCAATGCCAGCGCCCAAAAGCCCACCAATCAAAGCGTGCGAACTGGATGAGGGAATGCCCAACAGCCAGGTGAAAACATTCCACGCAATCGCACCCATCAGCGCGCCGAAGATAACCGACGGATCGACAATTTTGGGATCAACAATGCCAGAGCCGACGGTTTGAGCGACTGACAGGCCGAAAACCATAAAGGCGATGAAATTGAAGAAAGCGGCCCAAGCCACGGCATATTGCGGCTTCAAGACACGCGTCGAAACAATGGTCGCGATGGAATTGGCCGCATCATGCAGGCCGTTCAAAAAGTCGAACAGCAGCGCAACGCCAATGAGCAGATAGAGATGGGTGAGTGTAATCGTCGACACGGGAATATCCCCTTCCTGTGATCAGAGATGTTCGACGACGATGGTGTTGATGTGGTTGGCAACATCTTCAAAGCGGTCCACGACACGCTCAAGATGCGA
>CANGFE010000047.1 GCA_947453155.1 Beijerinckiaceae bacterium
ATAGCCACCGCCCGATGAAAATCCGACAACAACGCGAACTGTTTTGCCTTTGTAGAAGCTCGCCGCATCTTGCGCTTGCGCATCATGTCCCGCGATCAGCGCGAGCGTCAGCCCCACCAGCGTCCAGAGTTTCATGCGTGCCCCTCCCGTTCATGCCTTTGCGGCTTGTTGTCGGCCATCATGATTTTTTCCCAGAACTGCGCAAGGGTTGGCATTTCATGTTGCAGCACAGCAAAGATGATGCTGCGCACATGAGACCAAAGTCGAATTTCGCATGATGAGCATGGGAAAAGGGTAACGACTTATCCCTCGCTGTCTCAAAGCGCCTTTGACAGGCCCCGCTTTCTGGATCAGCATCTGAAAAAACATAAGGGGAGAGAGACATGGACGACGTCAAAAAAGCCGCTCAAGCGGTGAGCGTCCTCGGAGAAGCCTATATTTTTTCCATGCGAAATCTGCCCTTGCTGGAGCAGGGAACGACTTATGATTCCTTGGCAACCGCGCCCAATCTCTGGCTGAGCATCAAAGTTTATGCGAGCGGTGGCGAGAATGCGCTGCATGCGCATCGCGCGGAAGACCATGCCTTTGTCATCTTGCAAGGCTCTGCGACCTTCACTTTTGGCGATGGCACCCAGCGCGTCGTTGGCCAGCACGAAGGCGTGATGCTGCCGCGCGAAGTTGCTTACAAGTTTGAAGCCGATGCCAAAGAAAATCTGGTTATGTTGCGCGTCGGTGGCGCCCAGCGCACGATTGAAGGCATTGGCGAGCTCAACCCTTTTGGCACGCCCAAGGAAATCGCCCGCCAGACTGTCTTCAGTGACGGCTCTGAAAAAATCGGCGATTCCGTGCGCAATGGCGAGACGTCGAAAAAACGCATCTATGCTGAAGGAAAATTCTTCGCGCCGCATCCCTGATCAAGAGGGCGCGCAATAAGTAAGAAAAACTGGGAGGACACCATGCCTGAATTGCCCGTCGAAGCCTCGAAATTTGCTGGCATGTCGGAAGAGCAGCAGCGCACATTCCCGCGCCGCACGGTGATTGGCGAGCATTTGTCGGATGCCGAGCTTGCAGCCATGCCGCAAATGATCTCGACTGATTCCCACGTCATGGAGCCCGAAGAGCTCTGGCGCGAATTGCCCAAGCACATGCAGGACATGCTGCCCAAAGTGCCGTTCCGCAATTCACCGCCCGGCGCGACAGATCCGCATCTGCGTTTGGCGGATCAGAACACCGATGGCGTGGCTGCAGAAATTCTCTTTCCAAATTACGGCATGGCGCTGTTTGGGATGGATGATATTCCGACCCAAGAGCAGTCGTTCAAACTCTATAATGATTGGATGCACGACTTCTGCCAGACGGACCCGAAGCGTCTCTATGGCTCGCCGCTGATTTCTGTCTATGACATCCAGGGCGCCGTGAAAGAATTCCATCGCGGTCTCAACATGGGCCTCAAAGGCTGCATGGTCTGGCAAGTGCCCGATCCCCGCCTGCCTTTCACCTCGGACCATTACGAGCCGCTCTGGGCTGCCGCCAATGAAGCCAAAGCGCCGATCATCTGTCACATCCTCACGGGCCATTCCTACATCAAGGGTGGCCAGAAGGGTGGCGTGTTGGGTCTGAAAGATGCGACCAACGCCAAGACGAATGATTCCGCCAATACGCTTTTCGATTTCATCTTCTCCGGCGCTTTTGATCGCTATCCCGATCTCAAGCTCTTGATGGCGGAGAGCGAGATCGGCTGGCTGCCCTTCATGCTGCAGCAATGGGATTATTATTTCGAGCGCTTCCGCAAAGATCGTCCCATGCCGATCAAGCGCAAGCCCTCAGAGATTTTCGAAGAACATGTCTATGGCACGTTCTTGGAAGATTATGTCGGTACGCGCTTCTTCCCCTGGTGGGGCGAGAAGAATTGCATGTGGTCCAACGATTATCCGCATTTCAATATGACCTTCCCGCATTCGCGGCAGGTGGTTGAATATCATCTGAAGGGTCTTTCAGATGAGAAGCGCAAGCGTTTGACGCGCGACAATGCCATCAAGCTCTTCAATCTCGATCTGTGAGGTCGAGATGTAGGGTTTGATATTCCGCCGGTTGTTGAGCGAAAGGGGAGACGCTCATGCGAAGGCTTTTAGGATTTGCAGCTTGCTTAGGATTGCTCGGAACACCCGCACAAGCTGATACAGCCGACGCGGATTTCTTTGCTGGAAAATCCATCACCGTGCTGATCGGCTATGCCGCCGGCGGCACTTATGATGCGACAGCGCGCTTGCTGTCGCGTCACATGGGCCATCACATTGCTGGCCATCCAATCATGTTGCCGCAAAACCTTCCCGGTTCCGGCGGCATCAAAACCATTCTTAATCTCTATACGGTGGCCCCGCGGGATGGCACCACGCTTGGCATGCTCTCGCGCAGCTATCCGCTGGAGCCCGCCTTCAATCCGCAATCGGCCAAATATGATCCGCGTGCCTTCATTCCGATTGGCAGCACGTCGAAAGAAGTATCGGTCGGCGTGGTCTGGCACACGAAGAAAATCACCTCGGTCAAAGATCTCTACACACGCGAGATCACCACAGGTGCGACAGGTGCGACCGATGATACGGGGCGCTTTCCCACACTCTTCACCAATCTCACGGGCGCAAAAATCAAAGTCATCACCGGCTATCCAGGTGGCAATGATGTGACCATGGCGATGGAAAAGGGCGAAGTGGATGCGCGCTTTGGCTGGTCATGGGGCTCGCTGAAGAGCCGCTCGCGTCCGTGGTTGGATGAGAAGAAGGTCAATATCATCGTGCAGATGGGGCTCGAAAAAGCTGTCGATCTGCCGGATGTGCCGCTCATCATGGATTTTGCCAAGAATGAGACGGATCGCAAGGCGCTCGAATTTCTCTTCACGCCACAAGTGACGGCTTGGCCTCTGGTCGCGCCGCCTAATGTGCCGGAAGCACGCATCAAAATCCTGCGCGCCGCCTTCATGAAGACCGTGCAGGATCCCGCCTTCCTTGCAGAAGCGCATAAGCTTGGCATTGAAGTGGACCCTGTGACGGGTGAAAAAATGCAGGAACTGGTGACGCGCATTTCAGGCTTTGAGCGGCCCGTCATTGATCGCGCTTTGGAATTGACCGTGGTGAAATAAACGAGCGGGGATGAACCCCCGCCAATCACAAGGGAGGTTGTCATGCAGCATGTCATGGATATGCGGGTCGTGAAAATGCCGGCCGGTTGCGGCGCCTTTATCGAAGGCGTCGATCTCTCACGCGATATAACGCCGGAAGAATTCGCCTTTGTGAAAAAAGCCTGGGATGAAAATCTCGTCCTCGTTTTCCGTGGTCAGAATATTTCCGAAGACGCGCAATTACGCTTTGCTTCGCGCTTTGGCCCCTTGGGTGATCGCAAGATCGCGCCCGACAAGCTGAAAGAGCGGGCGGAGGGCGTCAAACAGGTCAATCCGAAAATCCTGCTCGTCAGCAATATCAAGGAAAACGGCAAAGCGATTGGCGCTTTTGGCGATGGCGAAATGTGGTTCCACATTGATTCCGGCTATTCGTCCAAGCCCTATCTTTACACATTCATCTATGGCGTGGTTCTGCCCTCCACCGGTGGCAATACGCTCTTCTCCAATATGTATAAGGCCGCGGAAGCCGTGCCGGCCAAATTGCGGGAGCGGCTGAAGGGCCGCCGCGCGCTGCATATTCATGAATATAAGCGCAATGAGAAAGTTGATCTGTCGGCCGATATCAGCGGCGTGCCGCATTTCTGGCATCCGCTGTTCATCAAGCATCCCTCGACGGGGCGTGAATCGCTTTTCGTGGATCGTTTGATGACGCAGGCGATTGAAGGTCTCGATCCGGCAGAGAGCGATGACATTCTGGCGCAGCTCTATGACATCGGTGAGCGCAAAGAATTCATCTACGAGCATGTCTGGCAACTGAATGATTTTGTCATGTGGGACAATCTCGCCACCATTCATGCACGCACATGGTTCCCGCCAGAAGAGCAGCGCCTCTTGCGCCGCTGCACAGTGGATGGTTCCGGCGTATCGGGCTACGGAGAATAAAATGGCCACTCAACGCATGCCTGCCTTGCAGTCTTTCATTGATGATCTGCGGGCCATCTGGGCGTCAGATTCCGACATTGGTTCGTGCATGGAAAAAGCCAAGCCTTTGCTCGAAAAGCTTGTGGGCAACCAAGAGCTGCAAGATCGTTCAGTGGACTGGCCCTCAACAGAGGGGCGCAAAAATCTTCTGCTCTATGTCGATGAGCAGTATGAATTTGCCGTCAATGCGGTCGTACGCGTACCAGGCCGCAAGGGATCGGTGCATGATCATGCTCATGCCTGGGTCCTTTATGGCGTGCTGTGTGGCACGGAATCGCTGGAGCGCTATGAGCGCATTGATGACCGCTCGCGCGATGATTTTGCGCAAGTGCGCATGACATCAGTGAGTGTCGGCTCGCCGGGAAAAGTCGATCTGGTGCCGCCTTTCGATATTCATGCGGAGCAGGGCGGGCCGACGCGGTCTGTCGCGATCATTCTGCGCTCGACCAAACTCGGCGACATTACGCAGCGTCAATATGATCCTGTGACGGGTGAAGTGCGGCCGGGCCCTGGCCCGACGCAAATACCGTTTGAATTGACTGCCTAAAACATCATTCGGGTTGCATTGCCATTTGAGGGGAATGCCATGCGCACACCGGGTCTGTTGCTTGTCTCTTTGGCTTTTCTCATCGCCGCGCCGCTGACCGCACAAGCGCAAGGTGAAGCCAAGCCTGTCAATATCGTCGTCGGTTTCTCACCCGGCGGTGGCTATGACATGTATGCGCGCACATTGGCGCGTCATTACGGGCGTTATTTGCCGGGCCAACCGAAGGTCATGGTGCAAAATATGCCCGGCGCTTCGGGCCTCAAATCCGTCACATGGCTCGACAATGGCGCGCCGCGTGATGGCAATACGATTTCCGCTTTCAATCCCGGCCTGATTACAGAATCCGTGACGGATGCAGCCAAGATCCAGTTCAAATTCATCGATGTGGCTTGGGTCGGTTCGATCTCGCGCGATTACCGCATTTGCTATTCATGGAACGGCACAGGCGTGAAAGATTTCGATGGTTGGTTGAAGCGCAAGCAAGTCGCCATGGGCGCGCCAGCACCAGGCTCCTCAGCCTATGTGAATGCCGCGATGATGAAGAACCTGCTCGGCGTGCCGATCCATCATGTGTTGGGCTATCCCGGCAGTGCAGAAGAGCGTCTGGCCATTGAGCGCGGCGAATTGGATGGTGGTTGCGGGGCGTGGAGCAGCAATCCGCCGGAATGGGTGAAGCAGAAAAAGATCACGCCCATCGTGTCTTTCACCAAGCCGCCGATTCCCAATCTTGATCAGCCCGTGCCCTTCTTCCGTGATCTGGTGAAGAATGAGGACGATAAAAAGCTCTTCGATCTGATGACCATCCCTGATGCGGTCGGGCGGCCTTATATTGTCTCGAAGGCTGTGCCGAAAGAGCGGCTCGATCAGCTGCGCAAAGGCTTTGACGCAACCATGAAGGACAAAGACTTTGTCGAAGATGCGCTGCGCCTTGATCTCACGGTGAGCCCGATGACGGGCCAAGAATCCCATGATCTCGTGGCGCAGGTCTATGACATTGATGCGCGTATGGTGGAGCGCATGCGCAAGAACGCCCATTGAGATTGGGCGTCTTATCCGCGGTTCAGAGCTGGTAAATATAGGCCGCTGAAATGCCATGCTTGTTGGCGAGCTCGGCAACGGGCGTGCCCTTCTTGCGCTCGGTCAGAAGCATTTTGCGGAAGGCCGCCAGCTCTTTGCCAGAGCGGCGCAGTCTTTTGGTGCGTGTGACACTCCCGGCGCCAGCTTTGGCGGGGCGGCCGCGCTTGGGGGCCGGGTTCTGGGCAATCATCTTTTCGGCAATGGCGATCAGTTTACGGAGCTGGGCAATCTCTTTGACGGATAGGGACATAGGGCCTCTCAATTAAGCGAAATTAAATCGTATATAAGCTGAAAACATCTAAACACAAAATATGATTTTTATAAAAATTCAGATAATAATTTCTCTTAACAATTGCCAACAGCACCTGCGCCCGAAACGGGTGTGACTTATTCTTTTCCAATTTTCAATTCTGGAATGTCATTGCGCAAAGAAAATTTCGTCATCACGCTTGATGAGCAAGGGCCGCGTTTTGCTGCCTTTCGGTCGGCTAATCGTCATTTGTTATTCCATGTTGCACGCGGCATTCGCGGGCGTGACCTGTCGCGCGAGGCGCGCTTGTCACAGAGGTTGATCACTGCTGAGGCTTTGGATGCCGGTGCGGTGAGCGATGGTGAGGTCGGTTGTGCCGCCAGCCATGCGGCGCTTTGGCGTGAGGCCGTAAGGCTCGATCGCGCCATTCTGATTTTGGAAGATGATGTCATCACGCATCCCCAGCTAGAGGCGCAGATCGCGCGGATCGATTTTCCTTTCGATTTGATTTTCTTTGGCGTGAATACAGATGCCGGTCTGGCCACCCTTTCTCCAGAAGGCGTGCATGAATTTGCATCCTTTGTGGATCGCTATCCGCCACCGGCGCGCATTGCGCAGATTTTGGAACAGACAGATCTCTCACACATCAGCTTTCGGCCTGTGCTTCATTCTTTCGGCCTGTGCTGTTATCTCGTCTCGCCGCAGGGGGCAGCCAAACTTGCGCAGCGTGTGCTTCCCTTGCGGCTGGATGCTGTCGAGGTGCGGGGCGTGAATGGCGCGGTCATTCGCGGCACCAGCATCGATCGGCGCATGAATGCGCTCTTCCCAGATTTGCGCGTCTTTGTCATGCGCCCCTTTCTCGCTTGGACGCCCAATACGGATTCGAGCACCAGATGAAATGTTTTTATATCAATCTCGATCAGGCCAGAGAGCGGCGTCTGTCTCTGGAGCAAAATTTTGCGCGCTTTGCGCCAGATGATTGGTCGCTGGAGCGTTTTGCGGCAGTTGATACGCAAGCCGTGCGAGCGCGAAACATCACGGGACGATTGCGCCCGTCTGAAATCGCCTGTGGTGTCAGCCATCTCGATTTGATGCGGCAGAAGCGCGAGGAAAGCGCAGCTTTTCTCATCCTCGAGGATGACGTTCTCTTTGGCCCTCATTCTTGCCAGACGATCAGCGAATCCGTTGCTCTTCTGGAGCAGAATGACACATGGGATATTCTCTTCCCTGATCTGTGCATCGTGCAGATTGGCGTGATGGCCGAGCTTCTCGCTTTACGCCGACAGCTGATGCGGGACGGAAAGTTCCGTCTGCTTGATCCAAGACGGTGGGCTTTTTCATCCAGCACATCTTACATTTTGCACCCGCGCGCTATTCCCAAAATCTTGTCGGCGCAGCCAAAAGATTGGGCTTTGCCCTATGATCTTCTCTTGCGTCAGCTGGTGCAGGAAGGACGTTTGCGTGCGCGGTGTATTTTTCCCTTCGCGCTGTCGTTGGAAGAAACATCCAATGCGTCGACCATCACGCCGGGGGCTGATACGCGCACAGGTTTCATCTGGTATTTGTTTCGCCGCATGATTTGGCGCGATGGAAACGTCGAGCAACATTTGGCTGATGTGGACATGGTCTCACAAGGCGTGAGTGCTGAGCCATGGGCCTATGCGCGGCTCTGGGCGGCGATGGCGGATCCGAGTTTCCTGCCCAAATGAAAATGCTTGTGCGGAGAGCGCATCGCGCTTTTGACCCGTGATAAGCCGCTCGCTACCATGAGGCATATTTGATGTCTCTGTTCAGCGATTCGATTTTCATGAAATGTTTTTTTCTGTCCGCCGATGGCGATCCGCAGGCTTGGGCGCAAACGCAAGAGTCTTTTCTCAACCATGCGCCAGCCCATTGGGAAATCGAGTTTTTCCGGCTTGATCCCGAGAAGGAATTGGCGCGCACCTGGCGCGATCTGGTGCTGGCGCAACAGGCGCTCGGCCAAGCCTTTATGGTTGCCACACCGGGCGTGCGCTTTGGCCAACACACTTGCGCGACCATCGACAATAGTGTGGCGCATCTGGAAAAGAGTGGCGGCTTTGATTTGCTTTTCAGCGATCTGCGGTTTCTGCAGGCCGGCGCGATGGCTGATCTCTTTGTCCTGCGCCGCCAATTGGCGGAGCATGGACGCACCCGTTTGATCGATCCTCGGCCCTTGGGTTTTGAGGGTCCGGGTGCCTGTGTCATTCATCCGCGCGCTTGCGCACATGTGGGCGCGCTGACGGCTGCCATGTCGTTGCGTGAGCTGATTGAAGGAGCCTTGTGCCAGCCTGTGCGTGAGGGTGGCTTGATGGCGCGTTTCGTCTTTCCCTTCGCCACGATGGTGTCAAGCGGTGAAGATGGGCATGTGCCGCCAGCGCCCGAGGAGCGCAGCGCGATCATTGGCGATATTTATCGCCGCATGGTCTGGCGTGATGGAGGCTGTGAGCCCGAGCTGGCGCCCTTGGCGCAAATTTCAAAAGGCCTCAGCACAGAGGCTAAGGCCTTCGCAATTCTCTGGGCCGCTATGGCAGATTAAGCGCGCAGGCGTCCGCTGGGCGTTTGCCCAGCCATGGCCATTTCGCGCGCGAAGGCAAATTCTTCTGGCGTGAGGCGCGCATTGGCGGCCAGGCCATTGTCGACACGCACCTGCCGCGCATCGGCGCGCAAACGGGAGATCTCCTCCGCATATTGCTCCACAAGCGCACGCAATTGGCGCACTTCCATTGCAAGATCGTCGTCGCTCACCGGTGCTGTTTCCTTCCAGCTTGGCTGGTCGATCCCGAATCGGGTCGACGCCGTGAGTTTACCACATCAGGTCTGGCCCCGCGTCCCTCCTATGTTCTTGGCAGTTGATGGCTTTTTTCTGACGCTGGGGTATCTCCATCCATGCTAGACAGGCCGCCTGTGGGATGGAGAGAATTATGGCAAAAGAACAAATCAGCCCAGAAGTGCTCGCGCTCCTGCGCATCAACGGGCTTATTATGGATGGGCTCATTAAGTCAGGCGCAGTTGAGGCCAAATGGTTTGTTGAAAACCTCGACCGTCTGTCACGCGAAGAGCAGCATGGCCTGACCCGCGCGATCATCACCGGCATGGCTGATGCCTATCGCGCGGCCCATCAAGTGCCGCCGACCAAATAAAGCCTAGCTGAGCTGAAGATCGGGCAGAATCTTCTGCCCGAATTCTTCCAGGCCATCATGCATGGGCCAGAAATGCAGCATGAACAGGCTGATCCCCATGTCCTCATAGCGCTTCATGCGCTCGACAATGGTTTTGGGCGTGCCAATAAGATTGGCACCCACGCCTGACACACCAACCTGCGCCTTGCCAGCCTCGCGCACATGTTCTGCAGCCTTTGCCTGCGCCTCTTCTTCTGTTTCGCCAATGATGACCACAGCATTGATGCCGTAATTCATCTTGCGGCCATAGGCTTTCACGCGCTCTTCCATCAGCGCGGTTTCCGTCGCGATGCGCTTGAGGCTCGCTTCATAATTGGCATGGTCGCGGTCGTAATTGACAAACCATGTGTCGCATTCTTGCGCGACGACATTCATGCCGTCTTCCGCGCGGCTGGCCGCAAAGAAGGGTGGATGGGGTGCGATGACCGAGCGGGTGGGCATTTTGCCGCCCTGCATTTTGTAAAAATCGCCATCAAGGGTGAATTCATCTTCCGTCCAGAGGCCTTTCATCAGGCGGATGAATTCATGCATCTGCTGATAGCGGCCATCGTCGGATTCAATCCAGCGACCATACATATTATGTTCAGCCGGGCGCGTGCCATTGACAATATTGACGCAAAAACGCCCGCCCGAAATGCGGTCGATGGTGGCGCCCATTTTTGCTGCAATGCGCGGATCGAAAATGCCCGGATGAACAGCCGCCATCAGCCGCATCTTTTTCACGACAGGTGCGAGAGCTGCCGCAAAAATCCAGGAATCGAGATCAGGCCCGAACCAGCGCTGCGCGATGAGCGTGATGTCAAAGCCCAGCTCTTCCGCACGGTTCAGCACTTTTACCGCATAGTTGAAACTGGCATCCGTTCCGCCGCCATGTGTCGTCAGCGCATCCAGCATGGGCTTGGTGACGGGGTCGGGGCGGATGGTCTGCGGAGCAGGGCACCAGATGCCGAGTTTCA
Organism: Beijerinckiaceae bacterium; assembly: GCA_947453155.1. Classification (GTDB taxonomy): domain Bacteria; phylum Pseudomonadota; class Alphaproteobacteria; order Rhizobiales; family Beijerinckiaceae; genus Terripilifer. The sequence goes on from CANGFE010000047.1 coordinate 10,127, forward strand.
TTTTCTTGTTTCCTTGCCGTCTGGATTCAGTTCTTGGCCGCGCCATACATAATGTCGCGCAGCTTATCCTTTTGCGCCTGATCAAAGGCGACAAGCTGTTTCACCACGCCCAAAGCCTGTTCGGCATTGAGCGGCGTCAATTCCAGATTGAGCTTGGTGGCCTCGGACACAAATTCGGGGTCGCGGGCGGTGGCCATAAACGCCTCTTGCAAAGCCTTGGCGCGATCTTCCGGAATGCCGGGAGGTGCTGCATAGGGGCGCGCGATCAGATAGGGGATTTCCGCCAGCTCGATCATCTTGGTTGCATTGGCGTTTTTCGACAGCTCCAGAGCGGTCGGTACATTGGGCAATTCGGGATGGCGCGTCTTGCGGGCAAATTGCATCAGCACTTGCATCTTGCCATTGGCCTGTGTCCAAGCGGGGCGCGCGACCTTGGTCGAGACATAATTCACAAATTGTCCGTCGAGCTCGCCATTCTCGACCGCCAGACCAATCGTGTTGGAATCCTGATAGCCCGGTACAACGCGGATGTTGAGACCGAGCACATCTTTTAGCAGAACTGTAATGTCATGGTCCGTCGCGCCAGCGCTCGTCACGCCAATGGCGACTTGCGGGCCACCGGGCTTGCGCAAATCTTCGATGGATTTGATGTCATCGCGTTTGCGCACGAAGAGATTGAACGCATCTTCGGTGGAATCTGACAAAGTGCCGAGCCATGTCAGCTTCAGCGGATCAAACTGCACATTTGGATTGCCGCCGATGAGCGCGATGAGCGGCATGTTACGGTCGAACGCGGCAATATAAGTGCCATCCTTGGGCGCTTGCACGGCCAGAAAATTCGTGGCGCGCAAGGAGGCTGCACCTGGCATGTTCTGCACCACGACATTGGGCTTGCCCGGCATGTGATTGCCATACCAGCGCGCGAGCAGGCGGGCGAAAATGTCATAGCCGCCACCGGGGCCATAGCCAACGACCAGATTGATGGTCTTTCCGCGGTAGAAATCAGCCGTGTCAGCTTTGGCGGGGCTCAGGGCCGCGAGTGTGGCAGTGAGTGCAAGAGCGAGCTTGGCGAATTTCATGGGATCCTCCCGGCGTGCGGCTTGTTGGACGCCGCTTTCATTGAACGTAAAGTGCCAAAAACGGGGCCACTTTGGCAAGCAAAACCCCGTCTTGGCTTTTCGCGAGCCCGATCAAGGGCCCGAGCAGATCACATTGAGAAGGGCCTGATTGCCGCTCTCCACCACATCCATGGCACGGCGCAGGGCATGGGGCATTTCCGCCGGATCAGCGACACGCTCGCCATAACCGCCCGCCGTCTCGACGGCTTTTTCAAAGCCCAATTCAATGTCGAAATAGGTGAGCGGTTCGCGATTGGATTTGGCGGCATAGCCTCCGGGATAAACTTCGCGCGTGTTGCGCTTAACCGCGCCCCACATTTGATTGTTGAAGACGATGGTCAGCAACGGCAGTTTCTCAGCCGCTGCCACATAATGCGCGGGCACCGGATTGCCGAACATATAAGCGCCATCACCCACTGTGCAGATCACGCGACGCTTGGGCATCGCCATTTGCATACCAAGCGATGCGCCCAGACCCCAGCCCAAGCCACCAGCAGCACCTGACGAGAAGAAAGTGCCGGGCTCTGTGAGCGAGAGATGCTCCCAGGTGAGCGGGCTTTCTTTCACCAGAATCGTATCGGGCGTTTTCACTTCATTGATGCAATGGGTGATCCATGCTGGATGAAGCGGAGTTTGCGTGCGGCCCTTGTCGAGCATCTCAGCCCAACGCGCGCGTTGGTTGGCGCGCGTTTCCGCCAGACGCTTGCGCCGCGCTTCAATCGCGTCGCGATGTTTGCCGGCGCGATGTTTCAAAGCCTCAGCCAACATGGGCAAAGTGGCAGAGAGCACGCCGGAAATGCCCAAATCGCTCGGGAAAGAGCGCATCGGATAGGCCGAATAAAGCGGATCCACGGCAATATGGATGATCTTGGCGTCTGGCCGCGGCGCTTTTTTGGAGGGAATCCACGGCACATCACATTCGAGCACAATCACGCAATCGCTCTTGTCGAGGAATGCGTCAGGATTGTAGCCCAGATGCATCTCATGATCGGAGGGCAGTGCCATATAGCGCGGCTTGCGCTGCGTGACGGGAATGGCAAAGCTCTCAGCAAGGGTTGCGAGATAAGCCACTTCGCGCGTGTCGCGCCCAGCGCTCGACGTAATGATGACCGGGTTTTCAGCCCGCGCGATCATATCGGCCGCTTGTTCAATGGCTGAGGGATCAGGGAAGGGGCTCGACGGTGTCGCGCGACGCGAGGGCGAGGTGTAGGAGAAACTCTCCATCGGTGTCGCCAAAACTTCGCGCGGCAATGTCAGATAGATCGGGCCCTTCGGTTCGGCCATGGCGAGATTGATGGCGCGATCAACACTCGCCTCAATCACCTGTGTATTGGGCAGTTCATAATCCCATTTCACAAATTCACGCAGCATGGCGCCTTGGTCGCGCATTTCCTGCGGCCAGTGAATTTCGCCTGAACGCTCGCCAAGCAGCCCGCCTTCTTCCGAATAAGGCGTGCGGCCTGCGGTGAAAAGGATCGGCACATTGCCGCGCCACGCATTCATCACGCCGCACACGGCATTGGCCGTGCCAACATTCACATGCACCATGACCAATTGCGGCTTGCCCGTGACGAGGTAGTAGCCCAGCGCCATGGACACTGCGACATTCTCATGCGGCACCGTGATGGGTTTTGGCAATTTGCCGCCATTGATTTCAATCTTGCTCATCGCTTCGATGAGCGGCGCGAAATCGGTACCCGCATTGGCGAAGAGATAATCGACGCCACGATCAGCCATCAATGTCAGATAGGCTTCCGCCGCTGTTGTTTGTTCAAGTTTCTTGGTGGACACGGGGCGGTTTCCTTAATTGTCACGCACTTGTTTGGCTTTGGCGAGCACATTGGCTGGTGTCTTGGACAGCTCTTCCACATAGGCCTGCAATTTTTCGCCGCTCAACGGTTCGAAATCGAGACTGAGGCGTTTCACTTCTTCCAGATAGTCCGGATCTTTCAGCATGGCATCAAAGCCGCGCCGCAAAGCCGTGATGCGGTCTTTCGTAACACCGGGCGGTGCGACAATGGATTTGCCGATTTCCGTCGCACTCGCATAGAGCTCGAGAATGGCCTTGTCTTCCGCAGTCTTGCCGAGTTCCACCATGGTCGGAATATCCGGCAATTCGGGATGGCGGGTCGAGCCCCATTGCACGACGATGGACGCCTTCTTCTGCTCAAGCCAATCGCGCTTGGCCGCTTTCACCGTGGACCATGCGAGCAGACAGCCGTCGATCTCGCCTTTCTCCATCGCGAGACAGCTTTCGGCCGCGCCGCCATAGCCGGTCACCATTTTGAATTTCGTGCCGCCCAAAGCATTCAGCAATTTAGGATAGATGACAGCAGGCGCCATCGGGCCCGAGCCGCCTTGCACGCTTTCTTTGGCTTGTGCATCGGCAATCGTTTTCACGCCCGATGTCGCCCACAGCACTTGCACATTGGTGCTGGCGCTGATGCGGCCAACCCAGTTGAAATTCTTCGACACATAAGCAACGCCATTGGTGCCGAGCAATTCTTCAGAAGGTGCAGTATCGGGAATAATCCCGAGCGTCGTTCCGTCTTTGGGCGCCACGCCATACATAAAATTGGCGGCCTTCATGCCACCGGCGCCAATCATATTCTGTGGCACCATTTTGGGATTGCCGGGAATATGTTTGCCCATGTGGCGCGAGACGAGGCGGCCGTAAATGTCATAGCCGCCACCCACGGGAAAACCGATGATCAGATTGATCGCATTCTCGCGATAGAAATCAGCGATGGATTGCGCCTGCGCGCTCTGCGGGAGAGCGCTCAGCGCTGACAGCGACAGCGCGCAGCCAAGCGTTTTTCCAAGGGCCTTGCCAATTATCGGCATGCTTTCCTCCAGGGTGTTTTTATTGGGGTCGAGCATAGACCGCCCCTGCCGAGGGGCCAAGGTGCTGGTGAGCTTTTCACGCTTCAAATTGTGGCTGTGAGGCCCTATTGTGAGGCCCATAAGAACAAGAGGAGGAATCGCCTGTGTCCAACGGTCCTGGCGCTGGTCTGCGCTTTATCGACGTCCATCATCATTGCGTGCTGCCCGAATATGAACAGGCCATCGTGCGCTCGGGCGCAGCCGATCCCTCACGCCCTTTGCGCAAAAATTCCAACGTCGATGAGCTGATCGATAATCTGGGCACATTTGGCATTGATGGCGCGGTGGTCAATCCGCTCTCGGTTGCCGGTGTGCACCACGGCAATGATGAAAATGCGCGCTATCTCTGCCAGACAACTGGCGAAGCTTTGGCGAAATTCGTGTCCAAATATCCCCAAAAGCTCGGCTTCTTCGCGCCTGTGCCTTTCCCGCATGTCGATGGCGCGCTGAAAGCGACAGCCTATGCACTCGACGAGCTGAAGGCTGACGGCATTATCATGCTGACCAATCAGAATGGTATTTATATCGGCGATCCGGCAGCGGATGCTTTTTATGCCGAGCTCGATCGTCGCCATGCCAATGTCTTTGTGCATCCGGCGCGTCCAGCTTTTGTGGATGATCTGACGCTAAAACTCTGGGGCTCGGTGGTGGAATATCCATTCGAGACCACGCGCATTGCCGCCAATCTCATCTACAATGAGCAGATGCGTAAATATCCCAACATCCGCTGGATTCTCGCCCATGCGGGTGGCTGCGTGCCCTATATTTCGCTGCGCTTGAAACTCATGTCCGAGCAAGACCCCAATGGCCCACCTGATTTCAAAGATCGCGTGCCGGAAGGTGTCGAGCCTTATGTCGGCAAATTCTATTTCGACACGGCGATTTCAGGCTCGCGCGCGGCCATGGCCTCGCTGCGTCTGGTGACGGACTCCTCGCACATCATGTTTGGCAGTGATTGGCCCTACATCCACCGCGAATATGTCGATGAGCAGATCACTGCCATGCGCACCATGCCGGAACTGGCCGATATTTTCGCCAGCGTGGAACGCGAGAATGCAATGAAACTGTTTCCGCGATTTAAGTGATCGTCATTGCGAGCGAAGCGAAGCAATCCAGAAGGCCGCACATGAGGCCCCTGGGTTGCTTCGTCGCCTTTGGCTCCTCGCAATGACGGCTTAAGCGTGACCGACCTTCACATCCATCGTGCCAATCTTAGCGATGGTGGCGCGGATTGTATTGCCGGGCACAACGGGGCCAACGCCTTCGGGCGTGCCCGTCAACAAAATGTCGCCGGGGTGCAGCGTATAAAAACTCGACGCCCATGAAATGAGGGTCGGTACATCCAGAACGAGATCGCGCGTATTGGCCTTCTGGCGAGCTTCGCCATCGACCGTCAATTCCAGATCAAGACCCGACGGATTGCCCACTTCATCAGCGCTGACAAACCAGGGCCCAAGCACGGTGAACGTGTCGAGCGATTTGCGCAAGGAGCGCTCTTCAGGCCCGCGCACGGTCATATCGAGGCCAATGGCATAGCCTGCGATATAATTCAGCGCGTCTTCCTTCGACACGCAATTGGCGGTCTTGCCGATGATGACGGCGAGTTCAATCTCGTGATCATTGCGGCGATCATCATGGCGGATCAGCACCGATTGGCTCGAACCAATGATGGAGCTAGTGGCCTTCAGAAAAAGTCCGACCTTCTGGATTTCACCAACTTGCTGCTGATGGTGAATCCCCGCATCAGCGCGCGCTTCATCGAGATGCTTTTTGTAATTGACGGGGGCTGCCACAACCTTGCCCGGATTGGCGACGGGGGCCAGCAGTTTCACATCCTTGATCTTGCGACGCGTGCCGGTCTTGGCTGCGGCCTCGAAGGCAGGGCGCAGGACAGCAAAATTCTCAATCAGCAGATCGGTACGCGGAAACGGATAGGATTGCGTGGGCAGGGCGCTCAGAGCAGCGGTGACATCAATCAGCTCATCGCCGTCGACCAGACCAAAGCGATTGTCATCAAAACGGGCGATACGCATCAAATTTTTCCTTCAGCCTGCATCTTCCACAAATCCCATGCGCGATCGACCTGCGTGTCGATGACGCGCGCTGTTGTTTCCGCTTCACCAGCGGACAGCGCTTCAATGGGGCCAAGCCGCATGGCTTCCGCCTGCAATTTGGCATTATTTTCCGTATAGACCGCGCGGAAGACGGCTTGCTTCACGCGGTCGCCAACAACAGTCGAGCCATGGCCGCGCATGAGGACGACATTGCCGTCTCCCAATGTGCGCGCCACACCCGCACCCAATTCCGAATTGCGGATGAGCAGATCAGAGGCATCGCCCGCAATGTCACGAATTTCAAAGATCGGCGCACAAATGCCGATAAAGCCGCCCATATGGCAGACCGCGCGAAACGGCACACCCTTCAGAATGGAGAAGGGCACCACAGCCACCGAATGGCTATGCACCACGGCCATGACATCGGGGCGCGCGCGAAAAATCTCGGCATGGATGAAGCGCTCCAGATAGACCGCGCGGCCATGGGCATTGAGCGCGCGTCCATCGAGATCGAAAGTGACAATATCATCCGCTGTGACAAGACCCGGCGCCATATTGCGCGCGAGCAGAAAGCGATCGGGATGCTTGTCATGCCGCGCGCTGACATGGCCGAAGCCATCGACCACACCCTGTTTGAACAAAATCCGGTTGGCAGTTGCCAAATCCGCCAACAGGCCAGCGTCCGCAGGCTTGGTGGCGCCCGCTTCATCCGAAATGGTTTCGGCAACGGCGGCGGGATCGTCAAACAGTGAGCTGCACATCACCTGTCTCCATTTTTACCGTCATTGCGAGCCGGAAGGCGAAGCAAACCAGAAAAGCCGCACGTGGGGCCTTATGGATGGCTTGGCTGCGCTCGCAATGACGGCGCTCTATTTTATTCGTTGCCCGGCATCAAAGTCGCGCAGCCACCATCCACAAACAGATCGGAGCCGACGATGAAGCTGGAATCATCCGACACAAGGAAGAGAATGGCATTGGCCAGATCAATCGGCACGCCGGGGCGGCCGACGAGATTCTTCACCGGACGTGTCGGATCGAAATCATCCTTGCCGACGGGCGAGCCGATTTTGTTGGGCACAACGCTGTTGACGCGAATGTTGTGCGGGGCAAGCTGGATCGCCATGGAGCGCGTGAGATTGACCACGCCACCCTTGGCGGCCGTGTAAGCCACAGCGCGGTTGCGGCCATAATAGCCCGAGGTCGAGGAGACATTGACGATCTTGCCGCCATTACCGGCCGCAATCATCGCCTTTGCCGCATATTTGCCGAACAGGAAGGGTGCCGTCAGCGTGATCGCAATCGTGCGGTTCCACTCTTCCGTTGTAATGTCGAGCATATGCTTATTGTCGGAAATGGCGACATTGTTGACGAGAATGTCGACGCGGCCAAAAGCTTCCGCCACACCTTTCACGGTCGCATCAATATCGGCTTCTTTCGCCACATCGCAGATGAAGGCTTTGGCCTTGCCGCCGGACGCATTGATGTCGCTTGCCACTTTTTCAGCGCGGCCCTGATCGAGATCAACAACCGCAATAGCAGCGCCTTCTTTCGAGAGAAGCTTGGCGACTTCTTCGCCGATATTGCGGCCGGCGCCTGTGACGATGGCGACTTGTCCCTTGAGTTTCATGTTCGGTCCCCTTGTTGTTCTTAGCCGCGACTATCGACGCGCCATTTTTCGAAACGCATTTCAATCATCTTCAGCATTTGCGTCATGATCATGCCTGACGCCGCAATGATGATAATGCCAACCATCACGCGATCCGTCTGGAACGTCGCACCCGCAACCGCCATCATATAACCGATGCCGGACGTTGCGCCGTACATTTCACCCACCACAATGCCGATCAACGCATGGCCGAGGCCCAGACGCAGACCTGTCAGCAGGAAGGGTACGGTCGAGGGCAAAGCCACAGTCATGAACAATTGGCGATCGGACGCACCAAAGGAGCGCGCGACTTTGATGAAGTCGCGATCCACTGTGCGAATGCCCACCATCGTATTCACAAGGATCGGAAAGACGGTCGACAGAAAGACGATGGCGACTTTCGAGCCCAGATCAATACCGAACCAGATGACGATCAGCGGCAGAAGCGCAATGCGCGGCGTGGCATAAAGCGCGTTGACGAAGGGCTCCAACACCGAGTTCAGACGGCGATACCAGCCCATCAAAATGCCAAGCGGCACGCCGACAATTGTGGCGAGGCCGAAGCCCAGACCAAATTCAAGGCCGGATGTGGCAAGATCCTGCCAGATCGTGCCTTCCTTCACCATGGCGACGCCCGCATTGATGATGCGCAAGGGCGAGGAGGTGAACAAAGCATTCACCCATTTGGCAGCCACTGCATATTCCCAAAAGAATAGGAATGCGGCGACGGAGATCGTGCCGATAATGGTGGATTCATGCTGTGCCAAAAACGAGCGACGCGGCGCTTCGTCTTCGCTCGCAGTTTGCGCGGGGGCGTGTGTGTCTGTTGTCGCGCTCATGTCTTAGCTCGCCGTCACAAGGCCGGTACGGGCCGATTCTTCTTCAATGAGCCGCCAGATATGCGCCTGCAAATCGCGGAAGCGATTTTCATGCTTCAGCGCCAGGCTGCGTTCTTTCGGCAGGTCGATGGTGACAATTTCCTTGATCCGGGCGGGGCGCGCCGAGAAAACCGCCACACGATTGGACAGGAAGATCGCCTCATCAATCTGATGGGTGATGAACAGAGCCGTCTTCTTGGCGCGGTGCAAAATCTTCAAGAGTTCAACCTGCATGAACTCACGCGTCTGCGCGTCCAAAGCTGCAAAAGGTTCGTCCAGCAAAAGCAATTCTGGATCGGGCGCCAGAGCGCGCGCAATATTGACGCGCTGGCGCATGCCGCCGGACAGCTCATGCGGGAAATGATCCTCAAAGCCTTTCAGTCCGACGAGCTCGACGAGCTGGCGGCCGCGATCATTCATATCGTCCTTGGACATCGAGTTTTGAATCTCGATGCCATAGACGACATTCTGCAACACGGTGCGCCAGGGAAAGAGCGAGTCATGCTGAAACACCATGGCGCGGTCGGGACCGGGCTTGGTGACGGCCTTGCCATCAATCAGCACATCGCCGCCATCAATGCGGGTCAGGCCATCCACGGCGCCCAGAAAAGTCGACTTGCCGCAACCGGACGGACCGACAATGCAAACGAGCTCGCCTTCAGCTACCGACAGATCAATGCCGTCGAGGACATTCAAGCGCTTCTTGATGCGTTCATTGTAAAAACCGATGCGCAGGCCACGGGCCTGCATTTTCGGCGTGGCTAATGTGTTCATTTCTTCAGCTTCTCAAAAAAGCCTTCAGCCTTGAGTTGCTGCAAAGCGCGCATATCGGTGAGCTGCTCGGGCTTGAAATTGCCAGCTGCAGGGGTCTTGGGCTTCAGTTCATCCAGCACGATCTGAATGCCAGCCAATGAGGCTTCCGGAATATCCGGGAAAATATCCTTGGTGTAGCGGTCGTAGGTCTTGTCCATGATGTTGTCGACCTTGAGCTTCAAAAACTCGGCCGTTTCTTTCTCGGCTTCAAGCTTGTTGGTCTTGAATGCATGGATGCCTTCCGACACGGCCATGAAGAATTTCTTCATGAGCTCGGGATTCTTGTCGATATAGGCGCGGCGCGACACATAAGCCGTGTTGGGATAATCCCCCGCCACCGGCGTCACATCGATCAGAACTTTATAGCCCTGTTCTTCGAGTTCGGCTGTACGCGGATATTGTTCGAGCGAAGCATCGATCTGGCCAGATAGCATAGCGGCTGTGCGTGTGCCTTCACCACCGAGCTGCAAGATCGCCACATCCGAGCGCTTCAGGCCGAGCTTTTCAACCGCGAAAGTCGCTGCTGTGTCGGTCGACGAGCCGTAGCGGCTGATGGCAATCTTCTTGCCCTTCAGATCAGCGGCATTTTTGATGTCCGCTTTCACGACGAGCTGGAAGGGAAGCTTGTTGGAAATACCGCCGATGAAAACAATATCGGCGCCATTCACGGCCGCGGCCGTGGCGGACGTGTAGCCATTCTGGCCGATATCCACCGAGCCGCCGACAACGGCCTGCGTCAGGGTCGGGCCGCCATCGACGTAAACGAGCGTCAGGTCGATGCCGTATTTTTTGAAAATGCCCTTCTTCAGCGCGTAATTGATCGGCGCTGTCGTCATCGAATAGCCGTCATAGCCGACGCGCAGGGGCGTGAGCTTTTCCTGCGCGAGCGCTGGTGTGGCGCAGATTGCGCTGACAAGGCCAAGGGCAATCATTTGGCGGCGTGACATATGCATTTCATTTCCTCCCCGTGCAGGCACTCTGTGGCCCAGCTTCGGCTTCAAGGGTGATATTGCCACGGACGGGCCGCTTGTGCCCGCCCTTTTTTACCTTTTCACGCGATCGTTCACCGCCCTGAGCGGGCTTTGGTGGTCGCCGCCGCATCAACCACGAATGTGTCGCCTTGACGGGCGGCCACAACGCCATAATCGCGCAAGGCGCCCTCTGGCGTCACATAGCCTTCATTGAGGTCGCGCGCGACCAGCTCAGGGTCACGGGCAAAGCCATTGCCATAGCCGCCACCGCCGGGCGTGAGCAGCCGGAATTGATCGCCGCCTTTGAGCGGATAATCCGCATAACGCGTCGGCAATTGTTTTGCGGCATGCGTATCGGGATTGACGATAATGTCGCCCGTACGGCCTTTGCCGCCACGCGCTGCACCTTCCGGCGCAATGACATGTTTCGTCGAGCGGATCGAGAAACGCGCATCTTCGAGATTGAGATATTCGCGACGAATACCAAGACCACCGCGATATTGTCCTGCACCGCCCGAATCCGGAATCAGCTCGAAGCGCAAGATGCGGGTCGGGAATTCGCTTTCGATAATTTCAATCGGCGCAATTTTCGCGTTTGATTGATTAACCGATGTGCCGCTCTGGCCGTCTTTCTTGGCGCGCGCACCGCCGCCACCGCCCAGAATTTCATATTGCACATAGCCCTTGCCCGTATAGGTCGAGCGCCCACCCAGAATGATCGAGCGCGAACCGCAACCATCGGCGCGCGCCATATCCGGCACAATGTCGGTGAGCGCGCCATAAAGCGCCTCGACCAAGGCATGCACGGTCGGATTATATGTGTTCACAGGGGCCGGAAAACGCGGATTGAGTACAGAGCCCTCACGCGCATTGATGTCAAAGGCGCGCAACACACCGCTGTTGATGAAAGTATTGGGATCAATCAGCGAGACGAGCACATAGCCAATGGCGGCGCGCACGGTCGGCGGGCGAATATTGGCAGGGCCTTTGGTCTGATCAGCCGAGCCCGAAAAATCAAAGCGGATCTGGTCGCCCTTCTTTTCCACGACCACATGAATGCGCACGGGCTTGCCCGCATCGACACCATCATCATCGACAAAGCGTTCAGCCTCGTAGCGGCCATCTTTCCACTCAGCGATCGCAGCACGCATGCGCTGTTCGGCCAATTCAATGAGGCGGGCGAAACAAGCCACCGCATTGTCGCGACCAAATTTGCCGATCAACTCGCCCAAGCGCTGTTCGCCCAAGCGTGACGAGCCGAGCTGGCCGCGAATATCGCCGAGCACCAATTCCGGCGTGCGGCTATTGGCAGCCACAATGCGCAAGATTTCTTTGTTCTCGACGAATTTGTGCTGATAGCGAACGGCTGGCAGATGCAGGCCTTCGTTGAAGGTTTCTTTGGCTTGGCCCGAGCAGGAGCCGGGCACCGGTCCGCCAATGTCGCTCTTATGCGCAATCGATCCGGTAAAGCCGACCAACTCGCCTTTGAAAAAAACGGGCGTGATCACTGCCATATCTGGCGCATGCGGGCTGCCGCCATCATAGGGATGATTGATGAGAAAGGCATCGCCTTCCGCAATATCATCATAAGAGCGGATCACCGCGCCACAGCAGGCGGGGAATGCGCCAATGTGCAAAGGCAGTACG
>CANGFE010000048.1 GCA_947453155.1 Beijerinckiaceae bacterium
CCCGACCCACCATCTGGGAGAGAAACATGGCAGACGATTCACGAGTGACCAAGGGCGCGGCATCCGCCGATCTCGGTCACAATTCGGCGAACATGTCGGCAGAAGAAAAGCTGGCCACGCATTACCATTCCAAGAAAGACCGCGTCTTCGTGCGCGCGATTCAGGGCGAGTACAACATCAAGGCCGAGCTGGATCGCTTGCGCTCCGTGCCGCGCGTGCGCAAGGCGAAGGACATTCCGTTTGTGGATGGCCCGCAATGCTTCAGCCGTCACTATGTTGAGCCGAAAGACGGCATCACGCAGACTTTCCACTTCCATCTGGAAGAATATGCGCCGGGCGCTAGCTCGCAGCAGCATGGTCACGTGAACGAAGCTGCCTTCTACATTCTCGATGGCGAAGGCTACGAGATTCATGACGGCATTCGTTACGACTGGAAGGCTGGCGATGTCGCCATCGTGCACAACAATTGCGTGCACCAGCATTTCAATGCATCGACCACCAAGCCCGCACGCGCCATCGTCATCAAGACGAAGCCTATGTATCTCTTCCTGAACATGCTCTTCCAGAAGCAGGTGAAATCACGCTCGGTCGAACATTCCGAATATTCGGAAGGTTTCGAAGTGCGTGAAGCAGAACAGGACAATAATCATCCCAAGGGAGGCTATTGATATGGCATGGGACGAAACCGCCTCTTGGCTTGAAGGCAATGCCAACGAGCGCCTCTATCAGCGTCTTCTGGACGATGCTCAGGATGCGAATTCACGCAATTCGCGTCGCAAGAAAATTGTCCGCCCCGATGATATGCCGTGGGAAATGTCGCGTCAGGGTCTCCTGAAGCATCTCATCAATGAGAACATGAACACGCGCATGGAAACGGTTGACGCTTACATGCAGATCATTCCGCCGGGCTCGCGCTCTGGCAAGCACCGCCATCTCGCGGAAGAATGCGTCTATGTGATCGAAGGCAAAGGCTATGATCTGCATCAGGATTCTGATTGCGAGATCGGCGATGTCTTTGAATGGGTGATCAACCCAGAAGTGAAGCGTTTTGAGTGGGAATCGGGCGATGTGATCTACATCCCGCCGAATACGGTCCATCAGCATTTTAATGCTGACCCGAACAAGCCCGCGCGCTTCATCTCCTGCACGAACCGCATCTTCAAGCAGATCGGTCTGAACACACTCGAGCAATTCGAAGATTCGCCAGATTATGATGCGAAGGTGGTTCTCACCGCCGAGCTCGTGCGCGAATATTTGCGCGGCAAGAAGTAAGGTATAGGCGCGGGCGGCTTTGGCCGCCCGCACTTTTCCAGCCGTCATTGCGAGCGACGCGAAGCAATCCAGACGGTTCGGCGGTTTCTGGATTGCAGATGAACAGATCCCCCGACAAGCCCCTTCAGTCTCAATTGCAACATTCCATTCGTGACCATTTGTTGGGCGCGGATGCTGAACATGTGCATGATGATAATGCTGATCATGACCATGATCACGAGGGCGGCCCCACCACCATGGGCGCAGGCTCGCGTGCTTTGGAAAGCGTGCCGCTGGTCAGTATGGGTATTGATATAGGTTCATCGGGCACGCAGATCGCTTTCTCGCGCCTGCTGATGCGCGGCCCCGGCGAGCCGCTCGCCATGCGCCGCCATGCCGCCGAGCGCCAGACGCTTTATCTCTCGCCCGTGTCGCTCACGCCTTTCAAGGGCGCGCATGAAATTGATGCGCCGCGTTTGCGCGCCATTATTGATCGCGCTTTTGAAGCAGTCGGCATTACGCCCGATGATATTGAAACGGGCGTTGTCATTCTGACAGGCGAGGCCATGGCACGCGACAATGCGCGCGCGATTGCCGACATGCTGTCGCAAGATTTGGGCGAGCTTGTCACCGCAACCGCGGGGCATCGTATGGAAGCGATGCTGGCCGCCTATGGCTCGGGCGCGGTGCGCCGCTCAATGGAAAAAAGCGCAGCCATTCTCAATATTGATATTGGTGGCGGCACAGCCAAGCTGACACGCCTTGTTGAGGGGCGCATTGAGGCGAGCGCAGCGCTTGCCATTGGCGGGCGGCAAATGTGCTGGTCACGCGATGATGTGCTGATCCGCTGCGATCTGAGCGCGCAGCGCTTTTTGGCGCGTGCCGGCGTTGATTGGCGTTTGGGCGAAAAGATCGATCTTGCGCAAGCTGATCGCATTGCGGATGTAATGGCAGAGGCGTTGTTTGCGGCGATTGAAAATCCGCAGGCGGAGCAAGATCTCTGGCTGACCGATCCGGTCGCACTTTTGCCCGTCGATGCTGTGATGTTTTCGGGCGGGGTCGCGGAATATATTTATGGCCGCGAGACCCGCGATTTCTCCGATATGGGCCGCAGGCTCGGGCGCGCCATTCGCCGCTTGCTGGATGCGAGGCGTCTCGCCTTGCCATTGGAAGAGGCTGGCGAATGTATTCGCGCGACCGCTTTGGGGGCGTCTGAATTTTCAGTGCAGATGAGCGGGCAGACGAGTTTCATCTCGCATCCCGCAACGCTCTTGCCGCGCCGCAATTTGCCTGTGCTGATGCCTGCAATTTCTTTTGCGCAAAAACTTGATGTAGATGTGATTGCCGCCGCGATCCGAGATCATCGCAAGGCTTTTGAGCTGGAAGAGGTCTCGCGCGACTTTGCGCTCGCCTTCCGCTGGCGTGGTGTGCCCGAATATGAACGGCTGCGCGCATTGGCTGATGGAATAGCGCAAGGCTTGCAAGATCGCATTGCAGCGCAGGCGCCGCTTTATGTGATGCTGGAAGGGGATGCCGCGCTGACACTTGGTCATATTTTGCGCGATGAAATCAAAGTCGTCTCACCCGTTCTGGTGATCGACGGCATCACTTTGCGTGATTTTGATTTCGTCGATATCGGTCGGATTCGTCTGCCGTCCAACATGGTGCCTGTGACGATTAAATCTCTGCTCTTCGACGTGGCGCAAGTCTCGGTCGAATAAAGCCGTCATTGCGAGCGTGAGCGAAGCAAACCAGAAAGCCTCACGTGGGGCCTCTGGATTGCTTCGTTCCTCGCAATGACGAACGCTCTTAGTTCGAGCGCTGTTCGCGACGGTCGCGGTTCGGGCCACCAGCGAAGCGATTATTGCCGCCGGGTCGGCCCGGACGAGCTGCATTGTTCGAGCGTTCGCCCTGCTTTTGTCCCTGCTGCGGACGGCCGCCACCACCGCCGCGGCGGGGTTTTTGAGCCGGTGCATTGTTTTCATCAGCTTTGCCCTGCGCGCTGCGGCGATCCGTAACCGGAATCACTTGGCGTGTGAGCTTTTCAATCTGGCGCAGAAGATGACGCTCTTCATTGTCGCAGAAAGAAATGGCAATGCCTTCATGGCCTGCACGTGCAGTACGTCCGATGCGGTGGACATAAGATTCCGCTACATCCGGCAATTCGTAATTCACGACATGCGAGACTTGGTCGACGTCAATGCCACGCGCAGCAATGTCGGTGGCGACCAGCACGCCGGTGCGACCGATTTTGAATTCGGCCAGCGCCTTTTGGCGTGCGCCTTGGCTTTTATTGCCATGAATGGCAGCCGCCGTAATGCCGTTCTCGCCCAGATATTGCGCCACTTTATCAGCGCCGCGCTTGGTGCGGGTGAAGACGATGGTGCGTGAAAAATCTTTCGCGCGCAGCAATTCGACCAGAAGATCGCGCTTGGCTTTCGTGTCGACCAGATAGGCTGATTGCACGACGCGTTCGGCTGTTGTGGCCACCGGCGTGACGGTCACTTCAACCGGATCGGTGAGCATCTCGCCAGCCAAGGTCGCAATTTCGCGCGGCATGGTGGCGGAGAAGAACAGGCTCTGGCGTTGCTTGGGCAGACGCGAGACAATTTTGCGGATCGGCACAATGAAGCCGAGATCAAGCATGTGATCGGCTTCATCGAGCACGACGATCTGCGTGCCGGAGAGTTTCACCGTGCCACCCGCCATATGGTCGAGCAGGCGACCAGGTGTTGCCACCAGCACGTCAACGCCGCGCGCCATGGCCTGCACCTGCGGGCCGTGGCCAACGCCGCCGACGATCACCGCAACGCGCACGCGGGCATGGCGGCCATAGGTGCGGAAACTATCCGCAATCTGGGCCACCAATTCGCGAGTCGGTGCCATCACCAGCACGCGGGCTGTGGCGGAGACATGGGGACGGGGCTCATCAATGAGCCGCTGGATGATGGGCAGGGCGAAGGCGGCGGTCTTGCCGGTGCCGGTTTGGGCAATGCCGAGAAGGTCGCGACCCTTTAGAAGGTCGGGAATGGCTTTGGCCTGGATGGGGGTCGGGGTTGTATAGCCCTCGTCGCTCAGGGCGCGAAGGATGGTCTCGGCCAAGCCGAGATCCGCAAATTGTGTCAAAGCGTAATCTTTCAAAGAGATGAGCGCGGTCCGTTCCGGATTGAACCCGGTCGGTTGGCTCGTTTTTGGGGGACGGCCCCGCGTTCCTCGGGCAGTCGGTCGGGGGGGTACCCCTGCACTCGACAGCTGGCAAAGAGGGAAGGTTTCCCGATATGCCGGACGCGGCTGGAGCGCAAAGCGCCTCGAAGGAGGCTATGAGGGTCTATGACAGTGCTTCGAGGTTGCGTCAATCGAAATAGGGTTTAGAACGCCCTTTCCAGCCATGCTTACGGGGTCACGAGGACCATGCAGGGTCATAATCAGCAGCTTTCGCTCTCCAAAGACAAGATCCGCATCCTTCTGCTTGAAGGGATCAATGACAGCGCTGTCGAGCTGATCACGGGCTCCGGCTATTCAAGCACAACGCGGCTGATGAAGGCGCTGGATGGCGCTGAACTCGATGAAGCGATCCGCAACACACATATCATCGGCATTCGCTCGCGCACGCAGCTGACCGAAGAGGTCTTTGCGAAAGCTGAAAAGCTGATCGCGGTCGGTTGCTTCTCGGTGGGCACCAATCAGGTCGATCTCGATGCAGCGCATCGGCGCGGCATTCCGGTGTTCAACGCGCCCTTCTCCAACACGCGCTCGGTGGCCGAGCTGGTGATTGGCGAAATCGTCATGCTGTTTCGCCGCATTTTCCCGCGCTCCGTGTCAGCGCATGAAGGTGGTTGGGACAAATCGGCCAATGGCTCGATTGAAGTGCGTGGCAAGACGCTGGGCATTATTGGCTATGGCAATATCGGCAGCCAGCTGTCGACTTTGGCCGAAGCCATGGGCATGCGCGTGATTTATTTTGATGTCATGGACAAGCTGCGCCATGGCAATACAGAGCCGGTTGAGAGTCTGAATGAGCTTCTGCGCGTGGCAGATGTTGTCTCTCTGCATGTGCCGGAGAATGCTTCGACCTTCAACATGATGGGCGCAGAGCAATTCGCGCAGATGAAGAAGGGCGCGCATTTCATCAACAATGCACGCGGCACCGTGGTTGACCTTGATGCACTCGCCGCCGCTTTGAAGAGCGGCCATCTGGCCGGCGCGGCTGTGGACGTGTTCCCGGTGGAGCCTGCTTCCAACAGCGAGAAATTCGTCACGCCGATTCAAGGTCTGCCGAATGTGATTATCACACCGCATATTGGTGGCTCGACCGAAGAAGCGCAGGAGCGCATCGGTGCGGAAGTTGCGCGCAAGCTGGTTGAATATTCCGACTCTGGCTCAACCGTTGGCGCCGTGAATTTCCCGCAGGTGCAATTGCCCTCACGTGCGCAGGGCACGCGCTTCATTCACGTGCATAAGAACGTGCCCGGCGTGATGAACCGCCTCAACCAGGTCTTCTCGCGCCACGGCGTGAACATTGCGGCGCAATATCTCCAGACCGAGGGCGACCTTGGCTATGTGGTGATGGAAGCCGACGGCATGGGTGGTGATGCCGAAGCGGTGCTCGAAGAAATGAAGGCCGTTGAGGGCACGATCCGCGCCCGTCTGCTCTATGCCTCTTAAAACCTGTCTGGATTTCCAGACAGCTTAAGCCCCGCTTTTCTGAAAAATCGCACACCCCGCCCCTCAGGGCGGGGTGTTTCTTTTGCAAGCACTTGTTTCAGCGAATGAATCATTTTTGGGGTGGGCGGCCAATTCTGGCATGGCGCTGGCAACGCTCTGGAGCAAAGCTCCGGACACTGGAGCATGAGACCAAAAATTTTTGGGCAGGATGTTCCATGGGGATCAGCAGTCAAAATCTTCGTCGTCTCGACCTTGCGGTAAATGTTGCGCCGCAGCATCCCGCTGTCGTTCATGCGGCCTCGGTGGTGGCGACGTTGCCTGTGCGCACCGAAACCCGCATCGCGGTTTTAACCGTAGACCCCTTGCTGGCCTTTGCCGTCACCTCTCTGTGCACCTCGCATTTTCCGGTTGTGACGGTCATTCATCCAGAGCTCGATGATTTGCGGGCGGCGCGCCATCTTGATTCACGCGGCCATGCGCTGATCATTCTGGATGCGCCATTGCTCTCGCAGCTTGGCCCAGAGACGCTGGGCGCGTGGCTGCGCCCTTTTCGCGCTGTGCCGGTGCTGTTGCTCTCGGCAACGCCCAATCTGCAGACGCTTGACCATTTCCAAACAGTGAAGGCCATTCCGCGCGATGTGACGCCGCGTGGATTGGCCGAATCTATTCGTTTAACGTTGAAGAAAGCGGACCAAGGTGCAGGCGAACGCCGTGCCCGTCCTCAGGAAATTGACAGAATTACCGCGACTCAATGGCGTGTGATCGGCTATCTTGGCAATGGTCACTCCAATAAGGAGATCGCGTTTCGCATGGGCATTTCGGAAGCAACCGTAAAAGCACATGTAGGGGCCGCGATTGCCCGACTTGGTCTGACCAATCGCACGGAGGTCGCGCTTTTCGCGCAGCGCCTCGCCCTGGGTTCGCGTTGGACGGCTATGGCCGCCGACGTTGATGCGCCGACATGAAGGCTGATTGAATTATGGACGAACAGCTCGCCAAAGCCGCACTCGCCTACCACACGTTCCCGACACCTGGAAAAATCTCCGTGGTGCCGACGAAGAGCATGAGTAACCAGCATGATCTGGCCCTTGCTTATTCGCCTGGTGTGGCGGCCGCTTGCATGGCCATTGCTGAAAATCCCGATGAAGCGCTGAACCTTACGTCGCGCGGCAATCTTGTGGCGGTCGTCACCAATGGGACGGCGGTTCTGGGGCTAGGCAATATTGGTCCGCTTGCTGGCAAGCCGGTGATGGAAGGCAAAGCCTGCCTGTTCAAGAAATTCGCCAATATTGATGTCTTCGACATTGAGCTGGCCGAGAATGATCCTGACAAGCTCGTCGATATGATTGCGGCCATGGAGCCAACATTCGGCGGCATCAATCTCGAAGATATTAAAGCGCCGGAATGTTTCGTCATCGAGCGCAAATTGCGCGAGCGCATGAAGATCCCGGTTTTCCATGATGACCAGCATGGCACCGCGATTGTCGTGGGTGCGGCGGTCTTCAATGCGATGGAACTCGTTGGCAAGAAATTGTCGGACGTGAAGCTCGTTTGCTCCGGCGCGGGCGCCGCGGCGCTCGCCTGCCTCGATCTGCTTGTGGGTCTTGGTGTGCGCAAAGAAAATATCTTTGTGTCGGATCTCTATGGCGTCATCCACACCGAGCGCAATGAAGGCATTAACGAAGAAAACCGGCGCTATATGCAGAAAACCTCTGCACGCACGCTTGGCGATATTATCGACAATGCCGATATTTTCTTAGGGCTTTCGGCAGGCAATGTGCTCAAGCCCGATATGGTCAAGCGCATGGGCAAGCGTCCGCTCATCCTGGCCATGGCCAATCCCCATCCAGAAATCATGCCGGAAGATGCGCGTGCCGCGCGTCCCGATGCGATCATTGCCACGGGCCGTTCGGATTATCCGAACCAGGTGAACAATGTTCTCTGCTTCCCTTTCATTTTCCGCGGCGCACTGGATGTGGGTGCTACCACGATCAATGAAGAAATGAAGTTGGCGGCTGTGCGCGCCATTGCGGAACTCGCCCACGCCGAGCAGTCGGATGTGGTGAGTGCTGCCTATGGCGCCAATGAAAGCCGATTTGGCGAAGACTATCTGATCCCCAAACCTTTTGATCCGCGCCTCATCAGTGCGGTTGCGCCCGCTGTGGCAGAAGCGGCGATGAAGACTGGTGTGGCGGCGCGCCCCTTGGCCGATCTCGACGCCTATCGTCGCGATATGGAAGGTTTCGTCTATCGCTCCGGCAATATTATGAAGCCGGTGTTTGAAGCGGCCGCTCTTGCACGCAAGAAAATCATCTATGCGGAAGGCGAAGACATTCGCATTCTGCGCGCGGCGCAGATCGCCGTGAATGAAAAGATCGCACATCCCGTTCTGGTGGGCCGTCGCAGTGAAATTCTGCGTCTCATCGCCGATCAGTCTATGCGCTTGGAGGAGGGTGGTAATTTCGAGATCATTGATCTTGAAGACGACGCCCTGATTGGCCGCGCTGCTGAAGAATATTATCAGCAGAATCGCCGCAATGGCGCGACCATCAATGGCGCGGCTGCGCTGTTGCGGACCAACCCAACCTTGCTCGCCGCTATGGCGCTGCGCTGGGGCATGGGCGATGGCATGATCTGCGGCACTTATGGTCCCTTCGCGGGCCATTTGGAATATGTGACCAATATCATCGGCATGAAGCGCGGCGCTTCAACGCTGGCTGCGATGAATGTGTTGATGCTGCCAAAGCACACGCTCTTCATCACCGATACATATATCAACCATGAGCCGACAGCGGCACAGCTCGCTGAAATTGCGCAAATGGCGGCGGAAGAAGTGAGCCGCTTTGGTCTCGAGCCGCGTGTGGCTTTCCTCTCGCATTCGAGCTTTGGCTCGTCGCAATCCGCTTCAGCCCGCAGAATGCGTGCGGCCTTGGGTATTCTCGAACTGGCTGCACCCGAAATTGAAGCCGAAGGCGAAATGCATGGCGATGCCGCTTTGTCCAAGCGTATTCTGGATGGCGTTTTTCCTGGCGGTCGCCTGACCGCAGAAGCCAATCTGCTCGTCATGCCGAATATTGATGCGGCTAACATCACCTACAATGTTTTGAAAATTGTTGCCGGCGAAGGCGTGACAGTGGGACCGATCCTGCTCGGCGCTGCACGTCCGGTGAACATTATGACGCCGACCAGTTCTGTGCGGCGCATCGTCAATATGACAGCACTCACCGTCGTGGATGCTGCCGTACAAGTCTAAGAACGAGGAGATCACAATGGCTGGCGTATCATCTGGGGTGATGGAAGCTGGACGGAAGCCGATTTACAAACAGCTTTACGTTCAAGTTCTCACAGCCATTGTGCTTGGTGGCATTGTCGGGTGGCTTTGGCCCGATCTAGCCAAGAATGATTGGATCAAGGCGCTCGGCGACGGCTTTGTGAAGCTGATCAAAATGGCCATTGCGCCGATCATCTTCTGCACGGTTGTCTCCGGCATCGCGCATATTCAAGACGCCAAGAAGGTCGGGCGCGTCGGCGTGAAAGCGCTCGTTTATTTCGAAGTCATTTCGACTTTCGCGCTGGTTCTGGGCCTGCTCGTTGGCAATTTTATCGAGCCGGGACATGGCTTCTCCGGCAAGCCGGATGCCACGGCTGTGGCTGGCTTTGCTAAGCAAGCCAGTGAAATGAAGTCGATCGACTTCGTGATGAATATTATCCCCGATACGATCATTGGCGCTTTTGCCAAGGGCGATATTCTGCAAGTGCTCTTCTTCGCCATTCTCTTCGGCTTTGCGCTGATGGCTTTGGGTGAGCGCGGTCACACATTGCGTTCGTCGATTGATGATCTGGCCCATGCCATGTTCGGCGTCATTGCTATCATCATGAAGGCAGCGCCCATTGGTGCCTTTGGCGCCATGGCCTTCACCATTGGCCGTTATGGTCCGCAGGCTCTGGGCAATTTGCTCGGTCTGATTGCCACATTCTATGTGACAGCCATTCTCTTCGTGGTGGTTGTGCTGGGCTTTGTGGCGCGCATGGCGGGTTTTTCGATCTTCAAATTCATCGCCTATATCAAGGATGAATTGCTGATCGTGCTGGGCACATCGTCTTCGGAATCGGCGCTGCCACAGCTCATGGAAAAGCTGGAGCGTTTGGGTTGCTCGAAATCGGTTGTGGGTCTGGTTGTTCCCACCGGTTATTCGTTCAATCTCGACGGCACCAATATCTACATGACATTGGCGACGCTGTTCATTGCGCAAGCGCTTGGCGTGCATCTCTCGGCGGGCGAGCAATTTGTCATTCTGGGTGTTGCTATGCTGACCTCCAAGGGCGCATCGGGCATTACGGGTGCAGGCTTCATCACGCTGGCGGCCACATTGGCTTCCATCCGTCCGGAGCTGGTGCCGGGCATGGCGATTGTGTTGGGCATCGACAAGTTCATGTCGGAGTGCCGTGCGCTCACCAATCTGACCGGCAATGGCGTCGCCGCTGTCGTCGTCTCCTGGTGGGAAGGCGAGCTCGACCGCTCGAAGTTGGAAGCTGGCCTCAACCGCACTGTTGACCCGTCTGACGTGGAAACAGCCGTCACCACGGACTAAGCCAAACTCTGGCGTGCCTGCGCGCGCCCTGTCATAGTCAGCGCGGCGGCCTCACGGGGCTGCCGCGTTTTTTAAAAAAAAGAGCCGGAGTCCCATGCAGGATTTTGAGCGGGCGCAAAGAGCAGGCGGGCAAGCCATCGCGGTACTCGCGCTGGTGGCGGCTGTGATCTTTGCCGTCACGCTAGCAGGTGTCGCTGCGCGCAAATTCAAACTTGAACAATTGCATGAAACGGCTGCGCTGCAGGCTGAACGCCACGCCGTGCAGCTTGAAACAGAATTGGGCCGCTACGACCATCTGCCCGATGTCATCCGTTTCCATCCCACCATTCAAGCCTTGTTGGATGATCCCTCATCGTCTGAAAAAGTCGAAGCCGCGAACCGCTACCTTGAAAGCGTCAATGCTGTCTCGGGCTCAGGTGTGCTCTATGTGCTCGACCTCAAGGGCATCTGCATTGCGGCCAGCAATTGGCGCGACAAGACAAGTTTTGTCGGCGTTGATTTGTCCTATCGCCCCTATTTCCGCGAAGCATTGAAGACCAGCTCGCCGCATTTCTTTGGCATTGGCACCACGACAGGCGTGCCAGGCTATTTTGCAAGCCGCGCCATTCCTTCTCTCCTCAACCCAAAAGGTGTTGGTGTGGTGAAGGTCGAAAAATGGCAAGCGGCGACATGGCCCGGTTCTGGCCGCATGATGATTGTCGATGGCAATGGTGTGATTGTTCTGTCGTCGCAAGAAGAGTGGAAATATCACACGCTCGCGCCTTTGCCCCAGTCCGTGCTCGCGCGTATTCGCGCCGAGCGGCAATATGAAAATGTGCCGCTGCGCCCATTGGGTTTTCGCCATGTGGAAACTTTAGGCCCTGCCTCAAAGTTGTTGGATTTGCCTGCTGAGGATGGCGGCACAACGGTGCTGGCAGTCGAGCGGCTCTTGTCGGGCTCAGATTGGAAAGTTGTTGTCCTTCTTGATCTGACGGAGATCGGTCTCTTCCGCTATTGGGTGCAGCTTGTCGTGGCGTTGACCGCGTCGACTTTGGCCCTTCTGGTGCTTTATCTTTTCCAGCGTCGGCGCGCAGAAGACATCGAGCGTAAAGCCAGTGCGGCATTGGCTGCGGCCAATATATTGCTCGAAATTGAAGTTGAAAATCGCACGCATGATTTGAGTGAAGCCAATCGTCAATTGCGCGCGACACAAGATGAGCTTGTCCATTCCGCAAAACTTGCAGCCATCGGCCAGATTGCGGCGGGCGTGACGCATGAGCTCAATCAGCCTATGGCAGCCATTCGCTCACTGGCTGATAATGCAAATGTCTTCCTTGATCGCGAGCAGAAAGATGGCGCGCGCGAAAATCTGAAATTCATTTCAGATCTCGTTGATCGTATGAGCGGCATCACTAATCAGCTGAAAATTTTTGCGCGCAAGCGTCCAGCCCAATTGGCAGCTGTGCCTGTGGCGCAGACGGTGGCGGAAAGTCTTTTCTTGCTGGATGAGCGCATCCGTCGCCTTCATGTGCAGGTGTTGCGAACCCATCTCGACCATGAAGTCTATGTGCGCGCAGACCGCGACCGGCTCGGGCAGGTTTTGGTCAATGTCATCTCCAATGCGCTAGATGCTATGGAGCAGGCGCAAGATCCACGGCTTGAAATCACGCTGACAAAATCGGGCGAGGGCGTAAGCCTTTCGATCCGCGACACGGGTGCGGGGCTTGAGCCCAATGTCCTGTCGCGGCTTTTTGAGCCCTTTTTCACGACCAAATTGGCAGGCTCTGGCCTCGGGCTGGGGCTCGCTATTTCGGAGCGGATCATGCGCGACTTTGGTGGCACGATGCGTGCCGAAAATGCGGATGGTGGCGGCGCTGTTTTCATTTTGCAGCTGATGCGGGCTGAAGCTGCTCTTGCAGAAGCAGGCTGAGGAGGGCAAGAAGAGCTGATGCTGCCTGACCTTCACGTCCTGCTTGTCGAAGATGATCCCGCCGTGCGTTTCGCCCATGCGCAAACGTTGAAGCTTGCTGGGCTCGAAGTCGACGCTTGCGCCTCGGCCGAAGCGGCGCTTGAAAAATTGCACCCACTCTTTCCAGGCGTCTTGCTGGTGGATGTGCGTCTGCCCGGCATGGACGGACTGGCTTTGTTAGAACGCGCGCAGCGCATCGAGCCGACGCTGCCTGTGATCATCATCACGGGCCATGGCGATGTCGCGATGGCGGTGCAGGCGATGCGCGCGGGCGCCTATGATTTTCTTGAAAAGCCCACACCCGCTGAGCGGCTCGTGGATGCTGCCAAAAGCGCGATGGAGCGCCGGCAGCTCACATTTGAAATGGCAGAGCTGCGCCGCAAGCTGCAACAGAAAGACGGCATTGAGCGCATTCTGATTGGCAAGTCGAGCGGCATGGCGCAATTGCGCCGCGACATTCTGCAATTGGCAGGGGCGGGGCCCGACGTGCTCATTCATGGCGAGACGGGGGCTGGTAAAGAGCTGGTCGCGCGCTGTCTGCATCAAGCCTCGCCCGCACGCGACAAGCCATTTGTGGCCATCAATTGCGGCGCTATTCCAGAAAATATGTTCGAGAGCGAACTTTTCGGGCATGAGCGCGGCGCTTTCACCGGCGCGCAAATGCAGCGCATCGGCAAGATTGAATATGCCTCGGGCGGCACGCTCTTTCTAGACGAAGTCGAATCCATGCCGATGGCCATGCAGGTCAAACTGCTGCGCGTTTTACAATTTCGGCAGATCGAGCGCTTGGGCTCCAACAAGCCTGTGCCGGTCTCCATTCGTGTGGTAGCTGCTACCAAAACAGATTTGGCTGCGCTCTCAAATACGCAGCAGTTTCGCAGTGATCTTTACTTCCGTCTCAATGTCGTCTCGCTCGACATCCCGCCACTGCGCGCGCGGCGCGAAGATATTCCGCTCATTTTCGAACATCATGTGGGCCAAGCTGCCCTTCGCTATGCGCGCGAAACGCCCGTCGTGGGCGAGGCCTTGCTGCGTGAATTGATGGCTTATGATTGGCCGGGCAATGTGCGTGAATTGGCCAATGTGGCTGATCGCTTTGTGCTGGGCGTCCTGCCTGCCCGTTTCCGCGAGGTGAGCGCACAGACACGCGGCCTCAATGAGTTGGTTTTCGACTTTGAGCGCGGGTTGATTGTCGAAGCTCTGCGCCGTCATGCGGGCAATGTCGCGGCTGCGGCCGAGGCGCTCGCCATTCCCAAAAAGACGCTTTATGACAAGCTCAAGCGTTTTGATTTGAACTCCGAGGATTTCCGCTGATGCGCAGCCTGACCTTCCGCCGCCCTGACGATTGGCACGTGCATTTCCGCGATAGCGTGATGATGCAAACAGTCGTGCACTATACGGCGCGCGCCTTTGGCCGGGCGATTGTCATGCCCAATCTCACACCGCCCGTGACCACAGCGGCTATGGCTGATGATTATCGCAAGCGCATTCTGGCCTGTGTGCCGAAAGGCGTTTCTTTCACGCCGCTGATGACGTGCTATCTGACCGACCATACGGATCCCAAAGATCTGATCGGCGGTTTCAAGTCTGGCGTGTTTACGGCGGCCAAGCTTTATCCGGCGCATGCGACCACCAATTCTGCCCATGGCGTGACATCCGTCGATCACATCATGCCGGTTCTGGAAGCTATGGCTGAGGCGGGCATGCCGTTGCTCACCCATGGCGAAGTGACGCGTCAAGAGGTTGATATTTTCGACCGTGAAGCGCGCTTTGCGGAAGAAATTTTGGAACCACTTTTGCGCCGCCTGCCGACACTGCGTGTCGTGATGGAGCATATTACGACGCAAGAAGGCGCTGATCTCGTGCGCGCGCACAAAGACCGTATGGGCGCAACCATCACGCCCCAGCATCTGCTTTATAATCGCAATGCGATTTTCCAAGGTGGTCTGCGCCCACATATGTATTGCTTGCCCGTGCTGAAGCGCGAGCGTCATCGCCAAGCTTTGCGCAAAGCAGCGACCAGCGGCGAGGCTTGCTATTTTCTGGGCACAGATACAGCTCCGCATCTGCGCCATTTGAAAGAAGCTGATTGCGGTTGCGCGGGTGTTTTTTCAGCGCCTGTCGCAGTCGCTGCTTATTTGCAGGTCTTTGCGGAGGAGAATGCGCTCGACACGTTTGAAGCTTTTGCTTCGCTGAATGGTCCGGCTTTCTATCGTCTCCCGCCCAATGAAGAGCGTGTGACCTATGTTGAGCGGCCCGCGCGCATGGCTGAAGAAATAGACGTGGATGGGCAGGGCCGCCTTGTGTCGCTTTTTGCAGGCGCCGCCGCGCCGTGGAGCGAAACCGTCTGAACAAAGTGACGCGTGACACGTTTGAGGGGCAGCATGCTAACTGCCCCGGGAGGGTGTCATGGAATTTAAGTCCCTCGACGACTTGCGTTCGATTGCCGAGATCAAGCCTGCCTTTGCCAAACTCACGCGCGACCAGAAGATCAATCTGTGGCTTTCCGCGCTGGATCGTGAGCCCACACGTATTCTGCAGCCTTTGCCCGAGATTGAATGGATTGCGCCGCACCAGCGTGCATTTTTACGCGCGGATGGCTCGCCGCTGACCATTGCTTTTGACGATCCGGCTTTGCGCGCAGCAGGCCTGATGAGCGATCGATTGGGTGATGGGCTCGCCTTTTTTGAAATGACCGAAGCGGAAGCGCATGACACGCTCTGCTCTTGCCGCTACGGCCGCACCATGACGGCCATGGCTGCGGCGCGACGCATTTCCAACTTGCGCAGTGGTGGTGTGTTTTCGGGCCTCAAACATTGGGTGATCCAGCATTGGCATGGCCGCCCCGTGATGTGAGTGGGCGTCATGTGAATGACTCCGGGTGCACAGAATGCGCCCGGAGACCTGTTGCGATTGTTTTTCCAGATCTCGCTTGATAAGCTCGCGCCATATTTTTTGATGTTCTTTTCATTCATTGCTCGAGACGAAAATGTTATTGGTCGAAGCCAATCGCGACATATTCCAACCCTTGGCCTCTGGTCGCCGTTATGCAGAGATAGGTGTTTATCGTGGGGCCTATACGCGTGGTGTGAAAGCCTGCCAGCCCTCGCATATGTTTCTCATTGATCCGTGGCGACCAGCTGACATATCCGCGCTTGTGCCGTCGGATTATGTGGGGGATCCCGTTGCGCCTTTGTTGGAAACATTTACGCCTTATTATCCCAGCGGTTTAGAGCGCGCTTTGGAGGTAGCCTACCAAGAGGTGTGTGCCGAATTTGGGGCCGATAAAAATTGCAACATCATGCGCGCGACCTCGGCGCAGGCTTGCGATAAATTCGCTCAAGGCTCGATTGATGTTCTCTATATTGACGGCAATCATCGCTATGATTTTGCTTTGGCAGATCTAGAGCGATGGAGTTCAAAAGTCGCCGTGAGTGGCCAGATCATTTTAAATGATTGCTATGTTTCGCCCATTGGCAAACGGCAGCATATTTCCGTGTTGGAAGCCGTCTCGACCTTTATCAAATTGACAGATTGGCGCCCTGTCGCGCTGGTCAATCGGCCTTTCACGGATGTGGTGCTGACGCGCGAGGCGAATTTGAAATCGGCCAGCACGATCATGAAAAAGCTTTTTCTGATGCGCGCGGCGTCTTTTATTGAGCTGCCAAGCGCGCTCATCCATGCCGTGGCGCATAAGGTCCTGCGCGTTGAGGCGCCGGATAAATCATTCTTGCGCGAATATTTGAGTTTTGGAGAGTGAGTGGCGGGGCAAGGCCCCGCCGTCTCGCCTTAATCCTTTGTCGCCAAGGTGACTTTGTAGCGGGCAATGTCGCTTGTGACGACTTTGCGCACATGATCAGCCGTCATTTCGCTTTCGTCGGCAGGTGTCGAGCCCAATTCATTGAAGCGCTTGCGCACGGCAGGATCAGCAATGGATGTGCGCAAGGCCGCGTTCAAGCGGGCTGTCACATCATTGGTCGTATTGGCGGGCGTGAAAATCGCATTCCATCCTTCCGCCAAAAACTCAGGCAGGCCGCCTTCGGCTGACGTTTTCAGATCAGGGAGAATTTCAAGGCGCTTGGCAGCTGCAACCGCAAGACCCTGCACGCGATCAGCCTGAATAGAGGGGGCGATAGAGGCGGCATTGTCGCACACACCATCCACATGCCCACCCAGAAGATCATTCAACGCGGGGCCCGCGCCGCGATAGCTGACCAGCGTCACTTCCACTTTGGCGGCAGCGACGAAGTTTTTGCAGATGAGATAATTTGACGAGCCGACGCCGGCATGCGCCAGATTGATTTTTCCCGGATTGGCTTTCGCGTAAGCGACGAATTCTGCCAGCGTCTTGGCCGGGAAGTCTTTCTTGACGGCCAAGACCGGAGCGGTTTTGGCGATCAGGCCGACCGGCAGAAACGAGTCTGGGGTAAATTTGACGTCCGGTGTCAGCACATAAGAGGCCGCATTGGTGCCCGTATTGCCGATGAGGATTGTATAGCCGTCAGGCTTGGCCGTCGCGACGCGGTTGAGCGCGATGACGCCGCCGGCACCCGCAACATTTTCGTTCACAATCGTCTGTCCAAGCGCTTGGCCCATGCGCTCGCCAATGATGCGTGCAATCACGTCAGAGGCGCCACCCGCGGCGAAGGGCACGATCATGGTGATCGGACGATCAGGATAGGTCTGGGCGCTGGCCGTGCTGGCAAGGGCTGCAAGGGCGAGGCCTGCGAAGGCAAAGCGGCGAAGGGTCATGAAACGTCCTCCCGTGAGTTTTGTGATTTTTGTACAGGCGCGCCCGAGTGTGGGCAAATAGACCAAAGGTCTTTGCGGCCCCAAAAGCCCGTCTAGCCTCGATTGTGTTTGGAAGGTTTGGTAGCGGGGGAGGGATTCGAACCCCCGACACGCGGATTATGATTCCGCTGCTCTAACCAACTGAGCTACCCCGCCCCGAGGGGCCGCTGAAGGCCCGTCCGGAAGCCCGCGATATAGAGGGGCGCATGGCCTCAAGTCAAGCGTTTGGGGCTCAAAAACCGGCCCTTAGAGCCGCTTCAGCCGGATCAGGGTGAAGAGGTCGAGCGGGGGCAGTTTGCGCCGCTCTGCCAGCACGATGTCCGGGCGCTGGGCGAGCCAGTCGCCGATGATCGCCCAGGGGAATTCAGGGCGCCAGCCAAGGGCTGCCGCGCGCTGTCCGAGCCAGGCTTCGAGTTTGGCCATCATCCCGCGCTCAGCGCCAATATGATTGACGAGCACAATCTCGCCGCCCTTTTTCACGACACGCGCCATTTCATCCAGCGTGCGACGCGCATCGGGCACAACGGTGAGCACATAAGGTGCAACCACCGCATCAAAACTCTCATCCGCAAAGGTCAGCGCCATGGCATCCATGGCTTGCAGGCTCAGCACATTGCCCAGCCCCTCGCGCAGCACGCGTTTGCGCGCGACATTCAGCATGGGTTCTGACAGGTCAATGCCGGTGATTTTCACATGCGGCGAAAACATCGGCAGTTCGAGTCCGGTGCCCACACCCACATCGAGCAGTTGAATTTCGCGCGTTGTGGCGAGCGCATTGATCGCAGCTGCACCTGCACGGCGGCCTGGTTTCATTGTGGCGGTAAAGACGAGATCATAAATCGGCGCCCAGCGCGCATAGGCACTTTCCACATCCGCGTGGGAAATGGTGGACGTCTTGTCTTGCATCAGAGCGAGGGCTTAATGAAGCCGCCGCCGAGCACGCGGGCGCGCGGGCCGGCATCTTCATAAAAGACACAGGCCTGACCGGGCGACACACCTTCTTCGCCAGCGGCGAGTTCCACCTGCACGTGCCCATCCACGCGACGCAGAATGGCCGAGCCCGGCGGGCGCGTGGAGCGCAGGCGCACAGCGACTTCAAGGCCTTCGGCAGGCAAATCATCAAGCGTGTTGGCGCCAATCCAATTCACATCGCGCAGCATCACAAAGCGTGTGGCGAGTGCTGACCGCGGGCCAACGACGACGCGGCGATTGGCGGAATCAAGTTTGACCACAAAGAGCGGTTCGCCCTTGCCAGCTGTGTTCGAGCCAAGGCCCAGACCTTTGCGCTGGCCGATCGTGTAATGGATCACGCCATGATGCTCGCCCAACACGCGGCCATCGACATGCACAATCTCGCCGGGCTCTGCAGCGCCGGGGATGAGCCGTTCGATGACGTCCGTATATTTGCCCGACGGCACGAAACAAATGTCTTGGCTGTCGGCTTTGTCGGCAACAGTCAGGCCAAATTCATGCGCGAGCTTGCGCACTTCGGGTTTGGGCAAATCGCCTAGCGGGAAGCGCAGAAGTTCGAGCTGTTCGCGCGTGGTGGCAAACAGGAAATAGCTTTGGTCGCGATCAGCATCCATAGCGCGATAAAGCGCGCGTCCGCCCTCGCCATTTTCGGCCGATGAAATGTAATGGCCGGTGGCCAGAACATCCGCGCCCAGATCACGTGCTGTGTCGAAGAGATCTTTGAACTTGATGTGCTGGTTGCACGCCACACACGGGATCGGCGTTTCGCCAGCCACATAAGACTTGGCGAAGGAATCGATCACCTTGTCTTTGAAGCGGCTCTCATAGTCGAGCACGTAATGGGGAATGCCCAGACGCGCAGCGACATCGCGCGCATCATGAATATCTTGTCCCGCGCAGCACGCCCCTTTGCGATGAATGGCTTCGCCATGATCATAAAGCTGCAAGGTCACGCCGATGACATCATAGCCGTCGCGCTTGAGCAGCGCGGCCACAACGGAGGAATCGACACCGCCCGACATAGCAACAACCACGCGCGTCTCCGCAGGGGCCTTGTGGAGGCCCAGCGAATTGGCACCCTGCACAGGGGCAGGGCGGGCAATGGCGGTTTCTGGCTCAAGCAGCGGGTTCATGAGCCGATGATCAACCATTGGCGGGGAAAAAATGCAACCGACTGGATCAAAGTCGCGCGCGGCCTGCGGTCGCGCCGGCTTGGAGGCCGGCTGGAGGCCAACCTGTGCCAGATGGGAACGGAATGGCCTCTAGAGCAAGGATTTGGAAATAAATCCGATAGTTAGACCCTAAAAAACACGAGCTCGGCTTAGGTAAATCTTAAAAACCGGCGGCTAATCTCACGTCCATAGTCAGTGTGCTCGTGTTGTGAGTTTGAATATGACGGAACTTCATCGTCCCCGGGTGAAATACGTGATTGGCCCCGACGGTTCGCCTTTGACCGTGGCCGATCTGCCCCCTACGGACACCAAGCGTTGGGTTATTCGCCGCAAGGCCGAGGTTGTGGCGGCCGTGCGTGGCGGCCTTCTGTCTCTGGAAGAGGCTTGCAGCCGCTATACGCTCACCGTGGATGAGTTTTTGAGCTGGCAGATGTCGATCGACCAGCATGGTCTGGCGGGCCTGCGCACGACGCGCATCCAGCACTATCGCCAGTAAGCCGATTTTTCCGCTTGTCGGAGGCGAGCGCCGGTCCCTTCACGGGGCCGGCGTTTTGCTTTCGTGGTGCAGGGCTTTGGCGAGCTGCGCGCGCTCGAACAGCAAGATCACCGGCACGGATAAAGCCAGCGGCACGATCAAATAGAACAGGCGCCACACCAAGAGCGCGGCAAAGACCGCGGTGGCGGGCATGCCGGGCATGATGGCGAGGAAGACAGCTTCCATCACGCCGACACCGCCTGGCACTTGCGACAAGAGACCGGCGGAGAAGGACAGAAGAAACGCGCCCAGCACGATGAAGAAGCCGGGGTTTCCTTGCTCAGGCAGCGCGAAATAAATAATGCCGGCCGCGCCGATCAGCTCCAGCGGGGCGGCAATATATTGGCGCGCGACTACATTGAGGCGCGGATACATGAGCTCGAAAGAGCGGAAGCGCAGCGGGCGCAATTGCAGCCATGAGCCGATTGTGTAGAGCGCCACAAAGCCCAGCAAACCAAAGCCGATCAGGCGCGCTGTGTGTTCGCCAATGCTGAAATGCTGTGAGAGCGTGGAAAGCGGCGCCAGAATCTGTGGTTCGCCGATCAGCACAAAAGCCAGCAGCAAGATGGTGCCGAAAGCAAAAGTGTAAGAGCAGAGCGCAACAAGAATGGCGATTTCGGCAGCCGACAGGCCTTTGGCCGAATAGGCGCGGTAGCGCACCATGCCGCCTGAGAAAACCGTCGCGCCGATATTATGCGACAGCGCATAAGTGACGAAGGAGCAGACGGAAATATAGATCCAGGAAATGCCGCGTTCGCGCTTCAGATGAATGAGCGAGATGCGGTCGTACCAAGCCAGCGCCGCATAGGCGAGGAGCGTGGAGAGGCCGGCCATCCAATAGCCATGCGCTGGAATATCGCCGAGCTTGTTGCCGATGACGGAGGCGATGATCTTGATGTCGCTCCACAACCCGCCCGCTTCTAAAAGTGCGCGCACTTTTTCATCTGTGGCAGCTTCGGCGGCTAGCTTCTCAAAGAGGAGCTTGACGGACCAGAAGACGGCGACGAGCCCGACGGCGGGCCAGAAAAAATCAAGAATGCGCTTCATCTGATCTTGGGCTCGTCCTGCTATGGCCGGGGCGTGGGCACCATCCGTGCCATGCAGGGGCGAGGAGTGCAAGGAGCGCTTGATAACAAAAAGGAAAGCCAGCCGGAGGTCCGGCTGGCTGAAAAGGACCAGAGGGGCTTTTCTTGTTTTTAGAGGCGGGCGGCGCGCAGCGGCATGTCGTTGCGCTCACGCGCCACATCCACGCTCTTGTCGCGCAGGTCCATGGTCTGGACCTTGGCCAATTCTTCGGCAGCTTCCTCAAAGCGGGCCTTGGCCTCTTCGAGCTGGCTGCGCAGATCTTCTGCCGATTGATGGAGATTGTCGCGCCGCGTGCGGGCGGCGCGGGCATAGGTGGAATAGGCGAAGTGGCTGGTGTCAGCCACGCCCG
>CANGFE010000049.1 GCA_947453155.1 Beijerinckiaceae bacterium
ATCGGGCTCTTCACCACCTTCACCCGTGTTGGAACGACCGCCGATGCGGTTCATCGCAACAGCGAGTGTTGTATGGGCTTCACGCGAGATCGAGCCGAAGGACATAGCGCCTGTGGCAAAGCGCTTCACGATTTCGGACGCAGGCTCGACTTCGGAAAGCGGCACGGGCTTACGACCATCTTCTTCAGCACTCTTGATGCGGAAGAGACCACGGATCGTCAGAAGCTGCTCGTCCTGCTCATTGAGGATCTTGGCAAAGGCGCGATACTTGTCCTGAGAATTGCCGCGCACCGCATGCTGCAAGAGCGAGACCGACTGTGCCGACCAAGCATGCGCTTCACCGCGCGTGCGATAGGCATATTCGCCGCCCACATCGAGCGAGGTGCGATAGACGGGCGAGTCACCGAAGGCATCGCGATGGCGCTGCACGGTTTCCTGCGAGACTTCGGCGAGGCCGACACCTTCAATCGTTGTCGCCGTGCCTGCAAAGAAGCGATCCACGAAGGACTTCGACAGGCCGATGGCGTCAAAAATCTGCGCGCCGCAATAAGACTGATAGGTCGAAATGCCCATCTTCGACATGACCTTCAACAGGCCCTTGTCGACCGACTTGATGAAGCGCTTCGTCACTTCATAAGCATCGACTTCTTCCGGGAAATCCTTGGCCATAGCGCCAAGTGTCTCGAAAGCGAGATAGGGGTTGATCGCTTCAGCGCCATAACCAGCAAGGCACGCGAAGTGATGCACTTCACGCGCTTCACCCGTTTCGACCACAAGGCCGACCGAGGTGCGCAGACCCTTGCGGATCAGGTGATGATGCACGGCCGCGGTCGCGAGCAATGCCGGGATCGGAATGCGATCTGAGCCCACCATGCGATCCGACAGAACGATGATGTTATAGCCACCCTTGACGGCCGCTTCCGCGCGTTCGCACAGCCGATCAATCGCTGCTTCCATTCCGTCCGTGCCCTTGGTGGACTCGTAGGTAATGTCGAGCGTCTTGGTGTCGAACGTATCTTCAAAATGACCAATGCAGCGGATCTTTTCGAGATCGCCATTGGTGAGGATCGGCTGGCGCACTTCCAGACGCTTGCGCTTGGAGGAGCCTTCATGATCGAGAATATTCGGGCGCGGACCGATGAAAGAGACAAGGCTCATCACCGCTTCTTCGCGGATCGGGTCGATCGGCGGGTTCGTCACCTGCGCGAAATTCTGCTTGAAATAAGTGTAGAGCAGCTTCGACTTGTTCGACATAGCCGAGATCGGCGTGTCAGTGCCCATCGAGCCGACAGCTTCCTGACCGGTGATGCCCATCGGGGCCATCAGGATCGCGAGATCTTCCTGCGTGTAGCCAAAGGCCTGCTGACGATCGAGTAGCGACACATCGGTGCGCGAGGCGCGCGGCTCAACGGTCTTCAGATCTTCAAGAACGATCTGCGTATTGTCGAGCCAAGTCTTGTAGGGATGCGAGGTCGAAAGCTGGCGCTTGATTTCTTCGTCAGAGACAATGCGACCCTGCTCGAGATCGATGAGCAACATCTTGCCGGGCTGCAAACGCCACTTGGTGACAATCTTCTCTTCTGGAATCGGCAACACGCCCATTTCAGAGGCCATCACGACCAAGCCATCATCCGTGACGATATAGCGTGCGGGACGCAGGCCGTTACGGTCGAGCGTTGCGCCGATCTGGCGACCATCGGTGAAGGCCACAGCTGCGGGGCCGTCCCACGGCTCCATCAAAGCCGCATGATATTCGTAGAAAGAGCGACGCTCTTCATCCATCAGCGGATTGCCAGCCCATGCTTCAGGGATGAGCATCATCATCGCGTGCGCAAGCGAATAGCCGCCCTGCACGAGGAATTCGAGCGCATTGTCGAAACACGCCGTGTCCGACTGGCCTTCATAAGAAATCGGCCAGAGCTTGGTGATGTCATCACCAAACAATTCGGAGGCGACGGAGGCCTGACGCGCTGCCATCCAGTTCACATTGCCACGCAGCGTGTTGATTTCGCCGTTATGCGCAACCATGCGGTAAGGATGGGCCAGCGACCATGTCGGGAATGTATTGGTCGAGAAGCGCTGGTGAACCAGCGAGATCGCCGATTCCAGACGCGCATCCTTCAGGTCAAGGAAGTAATCACCCAACTGGGTTGCGAGCAGCATGCCCTTATAGACGAGCGTGCGCGAGGACAGCGACACGGGATAGAAACCCTTCGTGCGCTTGTCATTGAGATTATAGACCGTGTTCGAGATCACCTTGCGCAGCAAGAAGAGCTTGCGTTCGAAGGTTTCCTGATCTTTCACACTGGCGCCGCGGCCTATGAAGATCTGCTTATGCACGGGCTCTGTCGGCTTGACGCTTTCGCCAAGGCCTGACGGATCAACCGGCACATCGCGCCAGCCAAGGAACGTCTGGCCTTCTTCTGCGACGACCTTTTCAACAATCGCTTCGACAATCTTGCGGCCGTCCGCATCGCGCGGCAGGAACAGAGCGCCAACGGCGTAATCGCCTTCCTTCGGCAAAGTGAAGCCGATGCGGCTTGCTTCTTCACGCAGGAAACGATCAGGGATCTGCACAAGCATGCCGCAGCCATCGCCGGCTTTCGGGTCAGCCCCAACAGCGCCGCGATGGTCGAGGTTCAAAAGAATCTCAAGACCCTTGGCAACAATGTCATGCGATTTGCGATTGTGCATATTGGCGACGAAACCAACACCGCAGGCATCTTTTTCATTCGCCGGTGAATAGAGGCCATGCGCTTCGGGCAGGCCTGAATCAAATACCGGAAGGGAAGACGGCAAAGCGGACTGAGACGCGGACATAGAAGAAACTCCAGAAAGCGATGAGGGCGCAGTGGACGTGCGCGTGCGTTTCGATGCACCGTTCTTTCCGGTCATCGTTTCGCGCATATGGTCCTTCGAAAATCCGCTCATTGCTCGCTCCAGATCGTGGTCACGATCAAACAAAAGTCGAAACCTGCAGCTGCGCCTTGATGCAGCCCGCACTATCCTTAAAGCCATGCAAGAGGCGCGCCGCCGCCATCATCTGGCGGCCCTCGGCGATCCCGAATGGTCAGTAAAGCTGTCCTATTAACAGGCGCGCGAACATGCCAGAATTATGGCAGGTGCACAAGCGATGAAAAGTCTTCCCACAGGCCTCTCGCGGCTCTAGCGCAAGGCAAGTTGCCGCAGGGGAGTTTTTCCCGAAAAGACAATGAGCTGGCAGGGGTTTTGCGAGACGGGCTCGGCCCACCCCTCACCCCGCAAGCAAGGGGGCCAGCCCTGCCTTCGAGCGGCCCGGCGACCCACGCGTCCGCCCTATCTCTTATCTCATAAGGCAGCGACACTCTCTGTCAGCTGGGCCCTAGCCCTAGCCAAAAGTGCAATGTAACGCTCAAGCTTCTGATTTTAAAGACATTACTGCCGTATGGCCGCCTTAATCGACCAACAAGCTGCCTCTCTTGCAAGGAGAATGGGCAGATGCGGACAATCCGGGCGTTTTTGGCATGTTCTGCCCTGTTGGTAAGCGGCCCGCTCAGCGCGCAGGTCTTTTTCGAGGGCTATGCCGAGCGGTGGGAGACGCCCTTCGACCGCAGCGAGCGCTTGAGCGACACCCGCCCCTTGGCGCGCGAGGATATCGGCGAGATGCTGAACGATGAGGGCCTGCACGTCCTCAGCCTGCGACCGGACCGTGGCGACTGGATGGCAGAGGTGCGCGATCCCGCGGGTCGGCGACTTCGACTGATCATTGACGGCTATGACGGGCGCATCCTGGGCCGCGCGGCAAGCGTCCCGCTCCCCGTGACACGTTCTGCGCCCCACTTGCTTGCTCCCGCGCCAGCGGCAGCGCCCGCTCCCACACTGATGCCAAGCGAACCCGCCCCGCCGCCACAGACACAAAGCGCACCCCCGCCCACGCCTACAAAACCGCCACGCATTATTCCGCTCTACAACAAGCCGTAATGAAAAAGGGCGCCTTCAAAAAGGCGCCCCAAGTCAAAGGTCTCTGGAAGATTTCAAAGTGAAGACTTACGCAGCCTTCGCTTCGACGAGTTTAGCGCCAATCGCAATGCGGCGCGGCTTGGAGGCTTCCGGAATCTCGCGCATGAGATCGACGTGAAGCAGTCCGTTTTGCAAGGATGCACCGGTCACGCTGACATGATCGGCGAGCTGGAAGCGGCGCTCAAAGGCGCGCGCCGCAATGCCCTGATAAAGCACTTCGGCTTTTTGCGCGTCTTGCGCGCTGGCTTCCTTGCCGCCCTTGATGATGAGTGTGTTTTCGCGAGTCTCAATCGTCAGATCAGCTTCGGCAAAGCCGGCGACTGCAACCGAGATGCGATAATCATTCTCGCCCGTGCGTTCGATATTATAGGGCGGATAGGTATTGGCCGCTTCCAAGCCTGACACTTGGTCGAGCATGGAAAACAAACGGTCGAAACCAACCGTCGAACGGTAGAGCGGCGAAAGATCGAAATGACGCATGACATATCCTCCTGAAGAAGCGATACGCGGCACCCCGGCCCCAAAGCCCGGGCGCCGTGACAAAAGCACGTCCGTTGTGGCCCGTGCTGAACTTCAAGTGGGGATGGTTTTTCGGGGTTTCAAGCCCCCCTTCATCATTGCGCGAAACGAAGTGACGAAGCAATGCATAGCCTTACGGCTTAGGCTTTTGAGCTGGGTGCACTGGATTGCCGTGTCGGCCTAAAGGCCTCCTCGCAATGACGAGCTATTTACGCGTCACGCTCGTGATCCAGTCGAGATAGGACTGCGATCCGGCATCGACATCAAAGCGCAGGATTTCCGGCTCATCGTAATCATGCACCGCGCGAATGGCTGCTTCCACATCGGCCCAATCAGCAAGCTTGGCCTTGATGATCAGCAGGTCTTCCGCCTCATCACGCAACACGCCTTGCCAGACATAATGGCTGCGCACCGGCAGGGTCTGGATACAGGCGGCAAGTTCTTTGGACAGCAAAGCCTCGATGATCTTCTGCGTGGTGGCGCCCTGCGCTGTTGTCAAAACCATGCAGAAAGAGGACATGCCAAAACTCCTCACACCCAGCCGGACAGCTCGCGCTTCACAACAGCTTCAAGGACACGCATGCCACCTTCGCTGTCATTAAGACAATCAATGCGCGCGAATTTTTCTCCACCCGCATGTTCGAAATATTCGCGATTCTCTTCGCCGATTTCTTCAATCGTCTCGAGACAATCAGCCGTAAAGCCCGGCGTGATGACGGCGATCTTCTTGATGCCTTTTTCCGGCAAAGATTGAATCGTCTCATCCGTATAGGGACGCAACCATTCCGCCGGCCCAAAGCGCGACTGGAAGGTCGTCATGATTCTATCAGGCCCCCAGCCAAGCTTTTCGCGCAAGAGACGCGTCGTCTTCATGCAATGGCAATGATAGGGGTCGCCCTTGTCGAGATATTCGCGCGGCACGCCGTGATAAGAGGCGAGCACCAGATCCGGCTCGAAATCCAGCTTGCCGAGCGACGCGTGGATCGAATCCGCAAGCGCCTCAATGTAGACCGGATCATCATGCCACGGCGGCGCCACGCGCAAGATCGGCTGCCAGCGCATCGTCTTCAAAACATCAAAAGCCTTGTCGCAAACTGTCGCCGTCGTTGCGGCTGCATAATGCGGGTAAAGCGGCACCAGCAAAATGCGCTCGCAGCCCTGCTGCAACAAAGCATTCATGCGCGATTCAATCGACGGATTGCCATAACGCATCGCCCAATCCACCACGATGCGTGACGGATTGACATCACCCAGGCCACCCTTTTCGACAAAGGCCTCGAGCTTTTCAGCTTGCGAACGGGTGATGGTTTTCAACGGGCCTTCATCGCGCTCTTTGTTCCAGATCGTGTCGTAATCGCGACCCTTGGGGCCGGGACGCACAGTCAGAATGATGAGGTTGAGAATGAGCCACCAAATGACGCGCGGCGTTTCAATGACGCGACGGTCCGACAGAAACTCTTTCAAGTAACGGCGCATCGACCAATAGTCGGTCGCATCCGGCGTGCCGAGATTGACGATGAGCACGCCAATGCGCCCGAAAGCGACTTGCGGATGATCCTTGGGCCAAGAGGCGGGCGCAGCCGCACCGGGCTTCATAAAATCTGCAAAAGCTTTTTTGACCGCCTGCAACATCACTCTTCGCCTTTAACGCCACAGGCCGGTGAAATGATGGACGGGGCCATGCCCCCGTCCCACTTCCAGCGCGTCAGCGGCGCGCAGGGCCTGCGTGAGATAATCTTTGGACGCCTTAACGGCCTGAGCAAGAGCCAACCCCTTCGCCAGATGCGCAGCAATGGCGGAGGAGAGCGTGCAGCCCGTTCCATGCGTATTCTTCGTGTTTACGCGCGGGGCCGAGAAACGGCTCACCTGACCGCCTTCAAAAAGCACATCCTCGGCGGTGGCCCCTGAGAGATGCCCGCCTTTGACCAGCACAGCGCGCACGCCCTGCCCCGCCAGAATCCGCGCCAAATGCTCCAGACCTGCCTCATCGGCAGGCATGTCGACTTCAGCCAGACGCGCAGCTTCCGGCAGATTGGGTGTGATGACACTCGCCAGAGGAAAAAGCTTTTCGCGCATGGCCTCGACCACGCCCGGCGCGCCCAGCGAATGGCCGGAGGTCGCCACCAGCACAGGGTCAAGCACAATATGGGGCGGCTGATGGCGCGCCAAAGCGTCAGCTACGGCATGCACAATATCGGGCGAGCCAAGCATACCGATCTTCACCGCATCCACGCGCACATCGGCAAAGATTGTGTCGATCTGCTGCGCGATAAAGGCAGCATCAGGAATATGCACGCCTGTGACGCCTTGCGTATTTTGCGCAGTCAGCGCTGTGATCGCCGCCATGCCATAGCAGCCGAGCGCGGAAAAAGTTTTCAGATCAGCCTGAATGCCAGCGCCGCCCGAAGGATCAGAGCCGGCGATCGACAAAAGATTAGGAATGCGCGTCATCGTCGCCACTCCTCACACAGGCAGATCAAGAACACCGCACGCGCCATCTTCTGCACCGAACAAGAGACGCCCGCCATCGGCACTCCATGAGAGCGTCGAAATGGCACCC
The DNA here is from genome assembly GCA_947453155.1 of Beijerinckiaceae bacterium. Classification (GTDB taxonomy): domain Bacteria; phylum Pseudomonadota; class Alphaproteobacteria; order Rhizobiales; family Beijerinckiaceae; genus Terripilifer. The sequence continues at coordinate 7,079 of CANGFE010000049.1, forward strand.
GCCTTGTCTTCCGCAGGCACAGAGCGCACGAGGATTTCTGCAGCGTCCGTAATGCGGCAGATCATCACCCAACCATCATCATAGCCAATGGCCACAACAAGCGAGCGGGGATGAAAAGCCACGCGCGTGACTTTGGCAGGCCGCACGCCACATTCGCGCGGACCCTTGCCCATCGGCCCGTCTTTCGACTGGAACGGCCAGATGATGCACGCTTCTGCACCGGATGTCGCCAACCATTGCCCGTCAGCCGACCAAGAGAAAGAGCGTGTCTTGGACGGATAACCCGTCATGCGCATGTCTTTGTGATCTTGCACACGCCAGCCATGCAACGCTGCTTCCTGCATGGCCGAGACGATGAATTTACCATCCGGCGACACCGTCACATCGAGATGCGAGCCTGCCCATTTAAAAAACTCAGGTTCCGCCGCCATATTGGGAAACCACAGCGACACACCATTGTAATGCGACAAAGCGAGGCGATAGCCTTTGGGCATGAAAGACAGACCGCGCACCGATGAAGGCGCGCTCATATTTTTGACTTCACCCTTTTCATTGCGGGCAAAAACATTCTTGCCAGAGGCCCAAGCCATCGGCCCGTCACCGCGCACAACGAGCGCGTCAATCCAGCCTTTTTCCTTGGCAATTTCCTGCGTGCTGCCATCGGCAGCTGTTGCCACGACGCGACCATCATCGCCGCCCGTGAACAGATGCGCACCATCGCTTTGGCCCACCAAAATGACGGCATCTTCATGCGCCATCACTTTGCGCGATTGCGTGCCATCAAACAAAGCAATCTCACCGCTGGCCAGCGCAAAAGCTGGCACATCACCCAAAAAGGCACCGGCAACGATTTCAGCATCGGTTGCCAGCGCAGTGACATATTGCGTCATCGATTGGGACATGGCCGATCAAATCTCTTCGTAAACCGCATCCTCGTCATCCAAGGCTTGCGGATAAAAACTCAAACTCACAGAGGCCTGCAAGGCACCCAGACAATCCAGAAGATTGGCTGGCAATTCACACGACCAGCTCTCTTCCTGCTCATCCACCATGAGGCCGATTTCAAGCTTCATGCGCCGCGCCGCTGCGCCCTGAAACGGATCATCATCCACTTCGATGAATTGCCGATCAAACCACACAGCCAAACGCGCGCAGGCCTCGTCCACAATGCCATCGCCAATCAGGCTTTCCAGATCATAGGTGAGCGAACGCAAACCCTCGCGCATTTCATCGCGCATGGGCGCACCCAGCGCTGCCGGCAAATCAGCACCAAAGGCACGCAGATCAATGCGCAGCAAAGCGCCGATGATGAGAGGCTCGCTCATCGCCTCAGACAATCGCGCAAGCCATGAAGCCGCGGCGCAGCTCATCCTGCTTCAAGCGGCGACCAATGAAGACGATGCGAGATTCGCGCTTCTGGTTGGGCTTCCACTCACCCTGCAAATCGCCATCCAAAATCATATGCACGCCTTGGAAAACGAAGCGCTTGGGTTCATTGGGGAAAGACAAAATGCCCTTGGAGCGCAAAATCTCCGGGCCCATATCCTGCACGATCTTGTTGATCCACGGCATGAAGAGATCGGGATTCACATCGCCCTCGATCTTCATCGAGATCGACTGGATTTCCTCATCATGGATGGTCTTCAAGCCACCATGATCGTGGCCGCAATCGGGGCCACAATCTTCGCCATGTTCGTGGTGATCATGGCCATGGTGATCGTGATGTGCGTGCCCGTGATGATCATGATGATCGTGGCCGCAATCAGGCCCGCAGTCTTCGCCATGTTCATGGTGATGACCATGGTCATGATGGTGATGATCGTGATCATCCGCCTTCAGGAAAGCAGGTTCGATTTCCAGAATACGGTCGAGATCAAAGGCATTACGACCAAGCACTGCGTCGAGCGGCACATTGCATTTCACCGCACGATGGATTTTCGCATAAGGATTGATGCCGCGGATGCGCGCTTCGACTTCTTCGATTTCAGCCGGTGTCACCAGATCGGTCTTGTTGACGATGACGACATCGGCAAAAGCGATCTGGTTCTTGGCTTCAAGCGCATCTTTCAGACGCGCGGCCAGAAATTTCGCATCCGCCACTGTGACAATCGCATCGAGGCGGGCCTCGTCGGCAATATCCTGATCGACGAAGAAGGTCTGAGCGACAGGTGCAGGATCAGCCAGACCCGTGGTCTCGACAATGATCGCGTCAAACTTGCCCTTACGCTTCATCAAGCCTTCGATGATGCGGATAAGATCGCCGCGCACCGTGCAGCAGATGCAGCCATTGTTCATCTCGAACACTTCTTCATCGGCACCGACGATCAGATCATTGTCGATGCCGATTTCGCCGAATTCATTCACGATGACCGCATATTTATGGCCATGCTGTTCGGAGAGGATGCGGTTGAGCAAAGTGGTCTTGCCGGCACCAAGATAGCCGGTGAGCACGGTGACGGGTGTCTTCTGCGACATATCTGTCTCCGGAAAGGGGTGGGCCGCACGGGGCCTGCAGGAAAGGTCGAGGGGACATGTGAAGGCGCACCCCCCTCAGGTCAAGGGGCAAGCGGGGCTCAAACGGCCAGAACGGAGCCTTCTGTCGGCCGCCTCTGGGCCTCGGGAGCCTCCGGTACCACCCTCTGGGCGGCCTGATGGGCTGCCATTTCGGCCATTACGTCCGCGAAAATCACCTCAGGATCGATGGTGAAATTCTGCAATGCGCGCTCGGGGGAGCCGAGCAACATGCGGTAGCGCACACCCACAGCCGAGCACCAATGGAGCGCTGTGGACTCGCGCGCATTTTCGGCCGTGATTTCCACAAACAGGGCTTGCGGCCCGGACCAGAGCATGTTTGACATGCCGCCACTGTGGATGCCCACCACCGTCTCGACCTGGCTGAAAAAAGCAATCTGCTCGGCCAGATTGCCCCATCTCCCGGCAAAACGCTCAAAGCCTTGCGCTTCGAGCAGGGCCACAAGCTTATCTTCATGCTCAACATGACGCACCCGTGTGCGGCCACGATCGAGATAAATGCGCTTAGGCCATGCGCGCGTGATGGGCGGCAGAACGGCGAGCAGATGTTCGCGCGCAAAGGCCAGCACTTCCGGCGTGCAAAAGCGGTGATAGATATTGTCCGTATGACAATTGGCATAAAGCAAACGCGGAACGACAATGGTTTCTGTCAATCGCGACTGGCGATGCGTGACCAGAAAACCAGCGTGACGCAAAGCCTCAACAAAGGCCACAATTAGCGAGACCGGCCTATCGCTTGTCACAACATTCAACCGATCGCCCGGCTTTAATCCTGCTTTTTCAACGGCGAAAAAGGCCGGCAAAATCCAATCCGTCAGCAGATGTCCGAAATGATCCATGCGCGGAATGACGATCGTATAATCGTCGCTCATGCGATGACGCGTCAGCGCACTGATGGAGGGACGCGCTGTTGAATAATTGGCAGACCCAAAAAAGTCAGAGGCGACCTGATTGCCGGTAACGGGATCAACCGGCGTCACGCGATGGCCGGGCACGATGACATTCGTGACTTCCGCAACGAAACGCTCCGTTGCACCCTTCTCGACAAAGAAGGATGGGCCGTAAGCATCGACATTATGCGTCAGAACGAAATCGCGCTGAGCGGCAAATTCTGGCGCCATCCAGGGATGACGATAAATGCTGCGGTGAATGACGCGCACGCGATCTCCGCCGGGCAGAGCGCGATCAGGATAAAAACTGAAGAAGCGGCGCAGCACTGGCAGATCCAGCGTCATCAGGCGCGAGGCCGCGAATAATCGCGACTTGATGTCGAGAGCCTGTTTCAGTGGAGATCTATGGCGTCCCATGGACAATCCCGGTTGTTGAAACCGTCAGCTTTGCAAAGTGCGCTGCTGCCAGCTAATAAAGGATGGCCTGTTGCAAGGCAAGGAGCGAGGCGGTCGCGGGAGTCTTTTTGTGATCAGCGTGCATATTTCCGGCGGACTCGGAAATCAGCTTTTCCAATATGCGGCCGGCCTCGCATTGGCGCGTCGGCTCAATACCGGCCTGCGTATGGATGCGCGCAAATTTGCATCAACCGACGCCAGCCACGAAGATCCCTCCGCGCGCCCGCTGCGCATCCTTGATCTTCATCTTCCGTTTCGCGATCTGTGCACGTCGGTAGAAGAGAAAAGCCTGCGGCGACGCTGGAACCTTGCCAAAAATTTCCACCTGCCCAAATCATGGCTTGGCTTTCATACAGATCCCGATCACCGCTTCTCTCCAAAATTCCTCAGCCTGCCAGACGGCACGCGTTTGCAGGGCTATTTTCAATCCGAGCTTTACTTTGCCGAAATTGCCGATGAGGTGCGTCGCGCCTTTCAGCCGCAGGATTCCTCGTTGATTGCCGCCATTGATGCGCGGCTTGCTACTTTGCGGCGCGATAATCGACCGCTTGTTTCACTCCACATTCGCCGCGGTGATTTTCTTAACATCACCGCTTATGATGCGATGACGGGCGCCGATTTTATCGACCGTGCAACGGCGCAATTTCCCGGTGCGGATTTTCTCGTCTTCTCGGACGATCTGGATTGGTGCCGCACACATTTTGCAGATCGAACGCACGTATATTTTTCACCTTTCATGCGCGTGCTGGAAGATTTCTTCGCCATGGCGCGCTGCGAACACAACATTCTCGCCAAGAGCACTTTCTCTTGGTGGGCAGCTTGGCTGAACACACAGCCAGGCCGCCGCGTCATTGCGCCCAAAATTGCCATGGAAGAAAAGCCAAAATGGGGCGGCAGCAGCCCGGATTATTATCCCAGCAGCTGGACGCTTCTCTAAAGAAGCGCTAGCGCATCCGCGGCGGCTTTTTCGCCACTCTCCCAAGCGCCATGGGCGGTGGAGAAGAAATGTGGCGAGACGGCTTCACCTGCAAATAACAACCGCCCCACAGGTGCCGCCAGTTTGGCGCGCTTATCCGCATGGCCCGGCAGCGCATGGGAGTATGAGCCCAACGCGAAAGGGTCGCGCGCCCATTGCGACGCCACCAGAGGGCGCAGGCGGCGGCGGAAATCTGAGCCCATGACATCAACAAGCTGCTGGATGGCAAAATCGGCAAAGGCCGCAAGCCCGCCCACTTCCAGCTCCCGTGCGCATCGGCCGCCGAAATAGGCCTCAATCAGCGGGCGACCAAACGGCCTGATATGATAATTGGCGGTGGCGACGCGATCTGTTGCGCCATAGATGCGCGAGTCGATGTCAAATTCTTCTGCGCCCTCAAGCGCCAGAAAAAGTTTATCGGCCACGCCGAGCGGCAAAAGGCTGGCGGCTTCGACATGATCAGGCAGTGCGGGTGAAAAGCGCAAAAGCCCTGCAGCCATGATGGACGTGGGCACGGTGACAATCACGGCACGTGCGGTGATTGTGCCACGCTGCGTTTCAATCCGTATCGGGCTTGCACCATGGTCAATTCGCTGCGCTTGCACGCCCAAGCGAATATCAAGGCCTGAAGCGAGCGAATGGATCAACGCGCCATAGCCTGCAGTGACGCGGTAATTCACTTCCGTATCTTCATAAGCATCAAAGTCGATCAGCGATAGACGATCCGTCTCCGTGCCATTCACATAAGTCGACATAGCCTCAATCAGTGGCGTCCAGCGCGCCTGCGGATCTAGCAGGCGCGACACAGGAACATCGATCCCCTTTTGCGCCTCTTCCTCCACGCGCGTGAAGAAACGGCCCATCTCCGTGCGATAGGCGCGCTGGTCCTCGCGCGAGAAACCTTTGTCTTCGGCGCTTTTCTGCCACGGCGGCGTTTCGCGGTTCAGCTCAAATCCGCTCTCGAGCGCCAATGGCACCAGCACATTGCGGTCTGCTGAATGCAGCCAGCCGCAACCCAGATCGAGCGGCTGGCCTGCGACCTCTTGCGTGAACGCCCGCCCGCCGATGCGCTCGCGCGCTTCGATCACGCAAACTTTGCGCCCAGCCCGCGTGAGCGCACGCGCGGCCGCAATGCCTGCGGCACCTGCGCCAATCACCACACAATCATGATCTGCCGATGAACTCATGAGAAGCCACATAGGACGCAGACCAGCCCGCGTCCAGCTCAGGCATTGCGATCAGAGGGAAAAGCGCGCTAGCATAGGCCAAACCGGCAACAGACCGGACGGGAGGATAAATGCACGACAACCCCGCACCCGCACAGCTGCAAGGCGCGCTGATCATTGACGCGATCAAGAGCGCTGGCGTTGATTACATTCTCTCAGTGCCCGATCTGCACACCAGCAACGGCCTGCTCAAACCCATTGCGCAGGACAAGGATCTCAAGCTCATCCGCACCTGCAAGGAAGACGAGACGCTCGGCATTGCCGCAGGCCTCTCCTATGCCGACAAGCGCGCCTTGATCCTCATTCAATGGACCGGCTTTCTCTATGCGATGAATGCCATTCGCGCCATGGCGTGTGATCAATCGCTACCCATGTGCATGATGATTGGCCTGCTGGGCAAAGAGCCCGAATTGCCGTCGCGCCAATCGGCGCGCTTTGGTGTGCGCATTGTTGAGCCCATGCTCGACACGCTTGGCATTGCTTATCACCGCATTAGCGAAGATGCCGATGTCGCGCTCATCGCGCCTGCGATTGCGCAAGCCTATGCGCAATCCAAACCCATTGCTTTTCTCATCGAACGTCGCCCGGTACACGCATGATCGACCGCAAAAAAGCTTGGGCCGCACTCGCCCCTCACATCACGGACGAGATCGTCGTTGCCACTTATTCCTCTGCGACAGACTGGCTAGCGACGGTGGATCGCCCGCTTAATTATTTTGCCTTCGGCGCGATGGGCCTTGCCTCATCACATGCACTGGGCCTTGCATTGGCGCGGCCCGACAAGCGTGTGATTGTGCTGGATGGTGATGGCAGTCTGCTGATGAACCTCGGCACGCTGGTCACCATTGGTGCGGTCGCCCCGAAAAACTTCACCCATATTGTCGCGCATAATGGCTCTTATGAAGCCAATGGCGGCCATCCAATCCCGAACAAGCAAACCGATTTTGCAGGTGTTGCGCGCTCATCCGGCATTGCCAAAGCGCAGCGCATCGAGACGCTCGCGGGTTTTGAAGCCGCCATTCCAAGCTTGCTGAAAGATGAAGGCCCGCTCTTTGTCGATCTCATCGTCGAACAGGGCGAATTGGGGCCGCGCTCTTACAAGGACATGTATTCACGTGTGCGCCGTCAGGCGTTCCGAGAAGCACTCAAAGCCGGATAAGAATGGGTTAGCCTCGGATCGGCTCGACCTTCAGCGCGGCGCGCACAAAGTAATAGACGAGCAAAAGGCCAAAGGCCGCGCCCACGACTTCCACGCCGCGGCTGACCAGCGGGGGCAAGCCCAAAAGGCCACCGAGCGCCCAACCGGCCGCCCATGAAATGCCAACAAGCTCCGTGCCGACGAGAATCGCCACGCTGATCACGGTGATCGCATTGTCCCAGTGGATCGGCTTCTTGCTCATCAGTTTCGGGCTCGCCTTGCCGGTTGCAGTGAGAGCCCACTATATCATCCCCCGCCCTGACGCAAATCACACACCGGTATGACGCAAACACCACGCTTCGCCTTTGCTGCCGCCTCTGCCCCGGTCCAAGCCACTGCGGCGGCCGGGCGGGATGTGCTCGCGCTTGGTGGCAATGCGCTGGAAGCCTGCGTGGCCATGGCCGCCCATCTCGCCGTCCGCCGCCCCGATCAGGCAGGCCTTGGGGCCGATGCGACCTTCTTGGTCCGTGAGCCCGGCGGGCGTCTGCATGTCATCGACGCTGTGGGCGTCTCTGGCGCGAATGCTGCGGGCGACGCCCATCGCAAGGCCGGGTATGACATTCTGCCCCGACGCGGGGTGATAGCGGCGCTCAGCGTACCGGGTGCGGTAGCCGGGTGGATACTGGCGCTCGACATGGCGCGCGCCTTTGGCGGCAAGATTCCGCTCGCGGAACTCCTCTCCCCGGCCATCAAATCTGCGCGAGAGGGGGCAGCGCATAGCTTGGCCACACCCGCCGACCTCCCAGACCTTGCGCAAGCGCCGGGCTTTGCAGAGACATTTTTGGAAGATGGGAAATGGCCACAAGCCGGCGCACAATGGAGCGCGACCAAACGCGCTGACGTGCTGGAACAGCTTGCCCATGCCGGCTTGCGAGATTTTTATCGCGGCGATATCGGGCACGAAATTGCTGGTGACTTAGAACGCTTGCGCGCGCTGCTCACGCGCCTTGATTTCGAAAAATATGAAGCACGTGTGCGCACGCCTTTGGGATGGCGCCAAGGCCTGAAAACATTTTTTGCAGCATCCGCCCCGACATGTGGCGTGACACATCTCATCGCACATGCGCTGCAATCGCGGATGGAGGTTTCTTGGCGGCAAGAAGACGCACTGCTGCACGGGCTGCTTGAAGCGAGCAAAGCGGCTTGGCGCATGGGAGCATCTTTTGCGATTGATCCAGCGCTCCTTGATCGCAAGCCCGAAAGCGCACTGACTGCACGCGCGCTCGAAGAACAAGCAACCCTGATCGGGAAAGATCGCGCCAAAGCTTTGTCTTGCACGCCCGATGCACCGCAAGCTTTGAGCATCAGCGCCGCCGATGACAAAGGCTATGTGGTCATTGGGACCATCTCCATGGGGGATGCTTTTGGCGCGGGCTGCGTGCTTCATCGCACGGGTCTTTTGCTCAATAATGCAGGACGTTTCTTTTCGCTCGATCCACGCGCACCCCATACGCTCGCGCCCAAGCGCAAAGTGCCCTTTGCGAGCTCACCGATCATGGCCGTTCATGATGAAGGCCGCGTCTTGGCTTTGGGGAGTGGATGCGTGGACATGGATGCGCAAATTTTAGCGCGCATCAGTGCGGGACAAGGCTTGGCAGAAGCACTGGAAGCACCGCGTCTGCGGATCGGATTTGAGACGCGGGTTTCTTATGAAGATCGCTTTGATCCATCCACCTTGCGCGGGCTTGAAAAGCGCGGACATGCACTGACATCGGCCACGCAATATTTTGGGGCTGCCTGCGCACTCGCGCGTCATCGCGATGGATCGATTGAGGCCGCGCATGATCCACGCACAGAGGGTGGCGCGGAAGGGTTTTAAGTCGCGCCTGCGAGCGCGCCCGTCACCAGGCCAAGGCCCAAAGCCAGCACGCCGAACGCGGCCAGCAATTCCAGCGCGCGCAAGAAACGATTGGCGGAGAGGAATTTCTTACCCCCGAAGCGCCGTGCGATTTCTTTCGCATAGACGGCCACCCCCGCAATCGCCCCTGTTGTGAGCGCTGTACCAAGAGCCATGGCAAAAGTGGCGGCGACGCCGGCCAACACAATGCCCTGCGCCGCTGCAAAGACCAGCACAAGAATAGCGCCCGAACAGGGGCGTAAGCCCGCGGCTATCACCGTGCCCACCCCATCGCGCCAATCAAACGTGCCGCCACCCAAAGTGGCCGGATCAGGCATGTGCACATGCCCACAAGCAGGCCCATGCACGTGGTCTGGATCATCGCCCGCATCGCAGATGAAACGGGAGGCGACCTGTGGCTTCAAGCGCCATTCCGCGAGAAAGGCTTTGCCTTTGCGCCAAACGAGCGCCGCGCCAACCAAGGCAATGGCGGCATAAGATGCAATCTCGACCCATTGCGCGGCATCGCGCAAATGGCGCGCCGTGAGGCCGAGCAAAGTGGTGAGCCCCAAGACCAGAGCAATAGCCACAACAGCCTGCAAAAGAGCCGCGAGCGCAGCCATGACAAGACCACGCTTGAGGGCGCGTTCATTGGCGATGAGATAGGCAGCCAACACCGCCTTGCCATGACCGGGACCGGCCGCATGAAACACGCCATAAGCAAAAGCCAGCGCGACAAGGCTCCAGAAAGCCGAAGCATCAGCGCGAATGGTGCGCACAGCGTCTCGCATCAACAGATCGAAATGCTGTTGTTGCGCGAGTATCCAGCCGGTGAGGCCGGTGGCTGCGCCACCGCCTTCCGAAATACCAACAGAAAAAGGATTGCGCGCTTGCGCAAAAACATCTGGCGCCAAGAAAACCAGCGCAAGAAGAACGAGCGCGAGACGTTTCACGGACAGGCCACCGTCGCGCGGCTGGCGAGTTTAATGCCGAAATCCGCACCCGGTGAAAGGCCCGAGAAAAAGGCCTCATTTAAACGCTTGGATTCGCTCTCGCCCAAAGGTGCGGGCTGCGACATGGAGAGCGAACAGCCGGACGGGGCGCTCTTCATCACCACGCCTTCTTTGGCGAAATCGAATGAGACGAAATAGGTCGGATCATAAACTTGCAGATTGAAAGCCTTGTCGGCTTTGACTGGGTTTTTGAGCGGCAGCGTGAAAGTCAGTGTGACGAGTTTCTTCTCGTCTTCGCGCATCGAAATCGCTTGTGGCTTGGCAAATTCGATTTTCTGGCCCGGCACTTTGACGATGGTGAAATAGCTGAACTCGGCGAGATCGCCCACATTCTGTTCAGCCAAAGGCTGAAGCTTTTCGGTCGTGACCGGCTTGCCATCCTCGCTCGCACCCGTGGTGACGAAGGAGGAATACATGTCATCAAAGGTCCAAGACTGGCTGATACCGCTGATGCGGCCCTGCGCATCGAACAAGATCTCGCTCTTCACCACGACAAAAACATGCGGATGCGCCAGCGCGGGTGAGGCGATGGCCAGCGCAAGAATAGCGAGGGTGGCGCGAATGATTCTCTTCATGGTGCAATCATCTCTCGCCGCAGACTCTGGCGCAAGAATGGCAACCCACCCGGAAAGATGCGTAGACCCCCACCCCCAGCCCCTCCCCCTTGTGGGGAGGGCGACTCTGCGCAGCAGAGCGGGGTGGGGGGTCGCGCAATTCTTCAAGAAAAAGCAAAAGGCCCGCCGGAGGGCGGGCCTTTCAATCTTCAGCGAACGATCACGTTCTTGAACTGCCAAGGGTCGCTGGTGTCGACATCCTCGGGGAAGAGAACGCCGCGATCATCGAGCGGCGTCCATTCCGTATATTCGCCGATCACAGGGCCGAGATAAGGACGCTGCACGTCCAGGCAGCGGCGGAAGTCGATCTCATCGGCTTCCACAATGCCGGCATTGGGGTTTTCCAAGGCCCAGACCATGCCAGCGAGCACGGCACTCGTGACCTGAAGGCCCGTCGCATTCTGATAAGGCGCAATGCGGCGCGTCTCTTCAATCGAGAGCTGCGAGCCATACCAATAGGCATTCTTCTTGTGCCCGTAGAGCAGCACGCCGAGCTCGTCGATGCCATCGACGATTTCCGTTTCGTCGAGAATCTTCGATTCTTTCTGCTGCTTCCAGCCAGAGCCTGCCATTTCATGCAGCGAAAGCACTGCATCATTGGCCGGATGATAGGCATAGTGACAGGTCGGACGATAGGCCGCTTTGCCGCCTTCATAGACGGTCAGATAATCGGCAATCGAAATCGATTCATTATGCGTCACTAGAAACGCATGTTGCGCACGCGCGGTCGGCGTCCATGAACGCACTTTTGTGCCCGCACCCGGACGCATCAGATAGATCGCCGCATTGGAGCCGAAATCATGCTCGCGGCCTTCGGGCGGCAGCGCCTTTTCATGCGTGCCCCAGCCAAGCTCCGCAGGCTGCAAACCTTCCGAGACAAAACCCTCAACCGACCAAGTGTTGACGAAAACACCTGAGGGCTTGGGATCGCGCGCACGCTGCGTATCGCGCTCGGCAATGTGAATACCTTTCACGCCGACCTTCTGTGCGAGACGCGCCCATTCTTCGCGATTGCGGGGTTCCGGCATATCCACACCGCAATCAGCGGCGACATTGAGAAGCGCCTGCTTCACAAACCACGACACCATGCCGGGGTTAGCACCACAGCAAGACACAGCAGTGGGGCCCGGCGGCAGATCATCGCGCAGATCAAGCACAACTTCGCGCAAAGCATAATTGGAGCGCTGCGACACGGAGAGCGATGTGTCCGTATAAAAACCCTTCCAAGGCTCAGCCACCGTATCAATGTAGAGCGCGCCGATTTCGTGGCACAGCTTCATGATCGCGGTCGACGAGACTTCCACCGACAGATTGACGACAAAGGCCTGACCTTTGCCTTCGGTCAGCAAGGGCTTCAACAGCTCGACATAATTGTCTTCGCGCACGCTGTCCTTGATGAAGCGGATGCGACGCTCATCACACAGACCGCGACCCGCATCGTCGGGATCGATCACCGTGAAACGCTTTTTGTCGAATTTGAAATGACGCTCAATGAGCGGCAGCGTGCCGCGACCGATCGAGCCAAAGCCAATCATGACAATGGGACCAGTAATCGTGCCATGCACGGGCCAATTCGACATTTCAGATAACTCCAACAAGAGGCAGCATCACGAACAAAAGACGAAGCAACCCTTTTCAGGATTGCTTCGTCGCTTTTGGTCTTCGCAATGTGCGGAAGATTAGATCACGTAAGATTTCAGCGGCGGAAAGCCGTTGAATTCGACCGCCGAATAAGTGGTCGTGTAAGCACCGGTGCCCTCAATCAGCACTTTCGCGCCAATCTCGAGGCTGACGGGAAGGAGATAGGGGTCCTTCTCATACAGCACATCGACCGAGTCACAGGTCGGGCCAGCCAGAACGCAAGGCTCCAACTCGTCACCGTCATAAGCGGTGCGGATCGGATAGCGGATCATTTCATCCATCGTCTCAGCAAGGCCATTGAACTTGCCGATATCGAGATAGACCCATTTCACCTGGTCCTCGTCCGACTTCTTCGAAATCAGCACGACTTCGGCTTCGATCATGCCGGCATTGCCGACCATGCCGCGACCGGGCTCGATGATGGTTTCAGGAATCGCATTGCCGAAATGCTTGCGCAGCGATTTGAAAATCGACTGGCCGTAAGCCTTAACAGCCGGCACATCCTTGAGGTACTTCGTCGGGAAACCGCCGCCGAGATTGACCATCGACAGATGAATGCCACGCTCAGCAAGATCGCGGAAGATTTCAGCCGACGAGGCCAAAGCCGCGTCCCACATGCGCGGATTGCGCTGCTGCGAGCCGACATGGAAGGACAGGCCATAAGCCACGAGGCCGAGGCGATGGGCGTGTTCGAGCACGCGACCAGCCATTTCCGGCACGCAACCAAACTTGCGCGACAGTGGCCATTCAGCGCCAGCGCCATCGCAAAGAATGCGGCAGAACACGCGCGAGCCAGGAGCTGCGCGAGCGATCTTTTCGACTTCCGCTTCGCAATCGACTGCGAAGAGGCGGATGCCCAGTTCATAAGCGCGCTCAATATCGCGCTCTTTCTTGATGGTATTGCCGAAGGACAGACGATCAGGCGTCGCGCCAGCGGCCAGCGCCTGCTGGATTTCGACAACGGAGGCCGTGTCAAAGCAGGAGCCCAGAGCTGCGAGCAGCTTCAGAACTTCTGGAGCCGGGTTGGCCTTCACGGCGTAGAAGACGCGCGTATCCGGCAAGGCCTTGGCAAAGGCATTGTAATTGTCACGTACGACATTGAGGTCGAGGACCATGCAAGGTCCATCATCCTTACCTGCTTCGCGTCGTTCGCGAAGGAAATCGATAATACGGTCGGTCATCGCGGCATCCCCTCGACGCAACCTTTGGCGCGCCGATACGAGTGGACTTCGTGGATGGCAGCGTTTCTCCCCGCGCGTTGGAGACGCGGAAGCGAAAACGACAATCATCCGTGACCTGTGCTGACTGACTGAACCATTTCAGCCAAACAAACACCGGTCGGGTGCTGCGCCGTAGGACACGTCCACCCCAGACCAGCGATACGCGCTGTCCAAGGGGTTCAGTGGCCATCGTATGGATGGGATGAGCTCCCGTCCGCACGTGCGGCAAGAAAGACAAGCCTCTTCGGTACGCCAGCCTTTGGAGGGCCAACAGAGACGAAAAAGCCCGGTCCGTCGTTGCTTTAAGTCGCGTCCCCCGTTTGGCGGGGTTCGCCGGTTCGCTCCGGCTGCCGGTTTTTTACTGACGAGTGACCGGCCTCTTG
>CANGFE010000050.1 GCA_947453155.1 Beijerinckiaceae bacterium
GGGCAACGGCATCACATTCTCGGATATTGGCCAGAAACTGGTTGCCGAGACCCTCGCCCTTGGAGGCGCCGCGCACGAGGCCGGCAATATCGACGAAGGTCAGGCGGGTCGGGATGATCTCCTTGGAGCCGGCAATGGCGGCGAGCTTTTCGAGGCGCTGGTCCGGCACGGCGACGTCACCGACATTGGGCTCGATGGTGCAGAAAGGGTAATTGGCCGCCTGCGCAGCCGCCGTCTGTGTGAGGGCGTTGAAGAGGGTCGACTTGCCGACGTTCGGCAGGCCAACGATGCCACATTTAAAGCCCATGTCAGTCTCGGTCAGTTCAAAGGAGGAGGGGCGGGGCGCCCGGCTGGCCTGTCCTATGGAACGCAGGCGGGGAAAAGGCAAGGCGCTCCCCTTGCTTCGCAGCCTTTTGGCGGGCTATCTGCGCTCCATGACACAAATGACCTGCCCTTGCCGCAAGACGGCCGATAAACCCATCCCCTTCGCCGACTGCTGCGAGCCTTTTCTGACCGGCGCCGCCGAGGCCCCGAGCGCAGAGGCTTTGATGCGCGCGCGTTATTCGGCCTTTGCCACAGGCAAGATCGATTATCTGATCGACTCGGTCGCTCCAGAGGCCCGCAGCGATGTCGAGCGCGGCTCGCTCGAAGCCTGGGCGCGCGAAAGCGAATGGCATGGACTTGATATTGTCGAGACGGTCGAAGGCCGTCCGGGCAATAAGACGGGCATTGTGGAATTCGTGGCTCATTTCACGCGCGCGGGCGATGAGCGCGAAGCGCATCATGAACGCTCGACCTTCCGCTTCGATGACAAAGACCAGTGCTGGTATTTCATCGACGGCGCGCGCCCGAAGGGCCGCACGATTGTGAAAGGCCCGCAGATCGGCCGCAATGATCCGTGCTCGTGCGGGTCTGGCAAAAAATACAAGAAGTGCTGCGGCGCTGCCGCTTGATTAGTTTTTTTATCCGTTTTCCGTCGTCAAAAGCTGAATTGATTTCTTTCATTTTTGCTTCGGCAAGCGTCTTAAGTTCCGGTCCCAGAGAATAGACTCTATCCGGGTGGTACTGCATAATTTTCTTCCTGTATGCGGCTTGCAACTCTTCGAATGAACAATCTTGTTTTACTTCGAGTATTTCGAACCAAGAAGCAGTCGAATTCTCGATAGGCGCATCACCCAGCTCATCTTGTCTTTCTTTGTTTTGATCCGTTCTGGCCTTGTCGGCCTTCGCTACAGTCTCATTCAAAAAAAACGAGACTCCAAAAAAACCCAAGAGTCCGCACGCTGCAATTAGCGTCCATGCCAGCAGGTCGCTCATTTCGGATGCTCCAAATCAGAAGCGGATTGTTCCGAAACTATTTCGTTGATCCGATCGAATAGTTCTTTCGCATCTTCACTCGACATTAGTTGTTGGGCGACGGCAATCCCGTTCGTGTTTTGTAGATTCACGTCTATGGTGTATCGGCGCGATATATTTGGAAGATATCCGGGGCACAAAATGAGCTCGAAAATTACCTTCCATACGTAGGCTTGGTCCTTCTTTTTTGCTAAAATTGCACCTGTGCAAAAGACGAGCAGAATGTGAATGGGCGTGATTATTAAAATCGCGTCTGTCAAGCTATCGAAATGAGTGATTAATGGTCCAACAAGAAAGAGTAGGATGAATGATAGCGTTCCTGTCAGGGTCAGGCATTTCGCAGAATGCGTCCATAAGAGGATTCTGCTCTCTCCAACTTTTTGAAATGCCTGTGCGTCGGTGTAAGACCAATTCAGCTTGAATGCGCACGTATATGGCGTCAGTGGGTTAAGCCAGTAGAGCGATTTTGATTTCCAGGTAAAAGGAAAAACATCGAGCTTTGAACGCCACCTATAAGTGGAATCTTGAAAAAATAAAAACTGACTGGTTTGTAAAGTCACAAAGTTATCAAGCAGATAAAAAAGCCCGGGTATGACCCAAATGATTTGTTCCGGAAGAATCATTCCGGTTGTTTCCGTCCAGTGAAAATCCGCTTTAAGGCGGCGAATGCAGCAGCTATGAGTCCAAGTACTGCAAGCCCTGCCGCTTTAAACAGGCCGGAGCCGGCTTTTGCTGCAGCAGCGGCAGCACCTCCCACGACAAGAGCAGCCAATCCGTATTCCGCAACTTTGTCACCTGGCCGAAATTCTTCGTATCTCTGGCCTCCAACAAAGCTTAAATTTCGAAGAAGTGCGTGAAAGTTGTCGACGTCGCGCTCAAGAAAAAGGGGATCGGCAACAAGTGTCGCAGCTATGACGCCCGTTCTTCCCAGAACTCGGGACGTATAGTTGATTGTTATTTCTCCTTCTGAAGAGAGTTTTGTTCCCCATTCGAGTCGTTTTGTAGTGATGTCGTAGTGTGGAGGGATTTGCCACCCGAGCAGAGTGAGTGGTTTTAAGCCGAGTTTGCGCCGGTCCACCTCGCTCCGACGGTTTTGTTCCTTGAGGGATTCAAGTAGACTATCTGGGTCGATCCGTTCATTGTCTTTGACGTATCCGGACGGATTAAAGCTGAATATTGCGAACCAGCTATAATCGTCTGCGGACACGAGATAATAATTGTCGCTGGGTAAATTACCTAGAAGTTCTAAAAACTTGCCCGCTTGCACCGGTTGCAGGGCTCTTGTGTTTGTAGGGAGTTGTATCGTGGCAATTTCTGCAATCGAGAATTTGCCCGAACGCTGCCAAAGGAACTTTTCAACTTGGCTCTGCACGCTTTGCGCGAAAACAGACGAGGTTAAAGCGAAAAACAGGAAAAAAGCTCCAAGCGCATTCATCTGAATGCTCCTAAAATCAAAAAAATCAAAATGAAATGTGCTTAGATTTTATAGCTTCATAAAATCTAATCAATTAGTCCTTAGCTGCATTCCGCAGCCTAATCACTTCCCTCCCGGAATCTTCTCATCCTTGAAGCCAGCTGCATCCATCGCGAGGTGGATGCGGTTTTGGAAGCTTGGGTCATCGCCCTTTGCAAGGAGTGATGCATCGCGTGCGATGCAATCACACAAGGCTTCCACCCATTTCATTTCATTTTTGCCGAAATCATTCAGCACGAAAGAATGGACGAGGTTCTTGTCGCCCGGGTGGCCGATGCCCAGCCGCACGCGGCGATAGTCATTGCCCATATGGGCAGTGATGGAGCGTAAGCCATTATGCCCCGCATTGCCGCCGCCTTTTTTGACGCGCAATTTGGCGGGCGGCAGATCCAGCTCGTCGTGAAAAACGACAATGTCTTCGAGGGCTATTTTATGAAAGCGCGCAGCTTCGCCAACGGCGCGGCCGCTTTCATTCATAAAAGTCTGTGGCTGCATGAGAATGACGCGTTCCGCGCCAATCGTGCCTTCCGTGCACAGGGCCTGATATTTCGGGCGGGCGGCAGGGAAGTTATGTGCGCGCGCAATCGCTTCAATCGCCATGAAGCCGATATTGTGGCGGTTGCCCGCATATTGGCGGCCCGGATTGCCAAGCCCGACAAAGAGCAGCATTTCGACCCCTTGAAATGAAACCGCCCGCGCGAGAGGCGCGGGCGGAATTTTGTGCCTGCGGCGAAGAAGATTACTTCTTGGCAGCCGGGGCTGCAGCAGCCGCAGCGGCAGGTGTTTCTTCAACCTTCGCTGGCGGCGTGATCGACGCGATCGTGAAGTTGCCAGCCTGAGTGGGCTTGCAGCCTTCCGGCAGCGTCACGTCACCGATGTGCAGCGATTCAGCAATGTCGAGCTTCGACAGATCAGCCGAGATTGACTCTGGGATCTGATCAGCCGGCACCTTCATTTCAACGCTGTGCAGAACAACGTTGAGGGCGCCGCCCTTCTTGATGCCCGGGCAGCCTTCCTGGCCGACGAAATGCACCGGCACGTTGATGCGCAGACGCGAGCCTGGACGCAGGCGCAAGAAGTCGACGTGGACAGGGGTGTCCTTGACGACATCGAGCTGATAGTCGCGCGGAATGACGCGCTCTTTGCGGCCGCCCAGATCGATCTCGAAGATCGTCGTCAGGAAGTGACCCGCATAGATCAGCTTGTTGATTTCACGGTAGTCGAGCGAGATGGCTTCGGCGTCGACGCCGCCACCATAGATCACGCCCGGAACACGGCCTTCACGGCGTACGCTGCGGGCGGCCCCCTTGCCAGTCCCACTGCGGACCGTGGCGCTCAGCTGTTTGGTTGCTGCTGCCATTGGTTTGGTCCTCTTAAAAACAAAAACACTCCCGTGCCTCCAAGGGTGTCGGCGGGAGCAGGGCGGTGTTTAAGGGAAAAGGGCCGGGGAGGCAATGGCGGGGGCTAGTGCATCCCGTATTTGACGATCAGAAAAGCCCCGCCCATGACGGTAAAGATCAGGCCAATCATTTGAAGATTGATCTGCCAGACTGTCGGCAGGTAGGCAACGCGCCCCTTGATCTCAGCGACTTCCGCCTTCAGCGCGCTCAGTTCGGCGGCCAAGGAACGAAGCTCGTCGCGTAACTCTCTGAATCCAGAGCGCATTTCATCACGCAGCGCTTTGAGATCTGTCTTGATCTCGCGCATATCTTCTTCGAGACGGGTGACGCGGGCTTCCATGGGGTCAAATGTGCTCCCTCCGCCGCCTCCTGACAAGGCCGGTGTGGGGGGTGGCTGCTGGTCGCCAAAAGGGACGGGGGTCGGGTTCATCGGCAATTCCTAGAAGTAATGACTTAAAAACATCATTATCCTAGCAGATTCCGCACAGTCATTGCGAGTGCAGCGAAGCATTCCTGATAACAAAAAGGCGGGCCGAAGCCCGCCTTTTGTTCCCGCGTGGCCGAGCCCTCAATCAAACAGGCTCGAGACCGATTCTTCCTTGGCCGTGCGTGCAATGGCTTCGCCCATGAGGGGGGCGATGGAGATGACACGGATGTTGCTGGCCACCCGCACAGCTTCAGTCGGCTGGATGGAATCGGTGACCACCAATTCTTTCAGCTTGGACGAGGTGATGCGTGCTACGGCGCCGCCTGACAGCACGCCATGCGTGATATAGGCGCGCACATCCTTGGCGCCGCGCGCCAGAAGCGCTTCGGCTGCATTGCAGAGCGTGCCGCCAGAATCGACGATATCGTCGACCAGAATGCAGCTTTTGCCCGACACGTCACCGATGACGTTCATCACTTCGGATTCGCCTGCGCGTTCGCGGCGCTTGTCGACGATGGCGAGGGGCGCATCAATGCGTTTGGCCAGCGCACGCGCACGCACCACGCCGCCAACGTCAGGCGAAATCACCATGACATTGTTGAGGTCGAGGCTTTCCTTAATGTCACGCACCATGACAGGCGCGCCGAACAGATTGTCAGTCGGAATATCAAAGAAGCCCTGAATCTGGCCCGCATGCAGATCGACAGTCAGCACGCGATCAACGCCGGCGCGGGTGATCAGATTGGAGACCAGCTTGGCCGAGATCGGTGCGCGCGGGGCGGGTTTGCGGTCCTGACGGGCATAGCCGAAATAAGGGACGACGGCAGTGATGCGGCGGGCCGAGGCGCGGCGCAGAGCGTCCGTCATGATCAGCAGTTCCATCAAATGGTCGTTGGCCGGGAATGACGTGGACTGGATGATGAATGTGTCTTGGCCGCGGACGTTTTCCTGGATCTCGACGAAGATTTCCATGTCGGCGAAGCGCCGGACCTGACACTTGGTCATCGAGACGCCGAGATAGGCGGCGATGGAATCGGCGAGAGCCCGGTTGGAGTTTCCTGCGAGAAGTTTGATGTCGCTCATGTCGGAAGTCCCTGCCCGTGCTGGCCTTGTCGGGCGGGGTTTAGCAAGCTTGCCGGGCCCAAACAACCAAACCTTGCCGCGTGTTCGCGTGATCCACCGGAAAACATGAGCATTCCCCGGCGCTCAAGGCTTTCTTTGGGCCCGGTCTGTGCCTAGATGTCGGCCATGAGCCGCCGCCCCAAATCCGAGACGGAAGACCCGATGCCCCCTCAGGATGGGGAAGCCGCCTTTGCCATTCCCGGCGAAGAGGGGGGCGATTCTGTGGATACGGACGAGGAATTAGCTGGCCCGCTCGATCTGGCGGCCGAAGGCGAGGCTGTGCCGGCTTCGATCCAGCGCGGCGCTGATGTCATCAAATCCTATTTGCGCGATGCGCCGACAGGGCCCGGCGTCTACCGCATGATCTCGGCCGAGGGCGAAGTGCTCTATGTCGGCAAGGCGAAGAGCGTGAAAAAGCGCATCGCCTCTTATGCGCGTGGGTCGGGCCATAATGGCCGCATTGCGCGGATGATTTCACTCACCAGCTCCATGGTCTTTGTCTCGACCGCAACCGAGACGGAAGCGCTGCTGCTGGAAACCAATTACATCAAGCAAATGAAGCCGCGCTTCAATGTGCTGATGCGCGACGACAAGTCGTTTCCTTATATTCTGCTGACCCGTGATCATGATGCGCCGCAATTGACGAAGCATCGCGGTGCGCGCTCGCGCAAGGGCGATTATTTCGGTCCCTTTGCGAGTGTTTGGGCGGTCAATCGCACGTTAAATGCTTTGCAGCGCGCCTTTTTGCTGCGCTCTTGCACCGATTCTTATTACGAGAACCGCACGCGCCCTTGTCTCTTGTACCAGATCAAGCGTTGCGCAGGGCCTTGCACGGGCGAGATTGCGCAAGAGGATTATGCAGCACTCGCCAATGAGGCGCGGGATTTTCTGTCGGGTAAAAGCCGTGCCGTGCGCGAGCATCTGGCAGGCGAAATGAGTGAGGCGGCCGAGGCGCTGGAATTCGAGCGCGCGGCACGGTTGCGCGATCGTATCGCCGCGCTGTCTGCCATTCAGGGCGAGCAGGGCATCAATCCCCGCACGGTGGAGGAGGCGGATGTCTTTGCCATTGTTGAACAGGCAGGCCAATTCTGCGTTGAAGTCTTCTTCTTCCGCACATTCCAGAACTGGGGCAACCGCGCTTATTTCCCGCGCGCTGATAAAAGCATGGGCGAGGCGGAAGTGCTCGACGCGTTCCTTGCGCAATTCTATGCCGACAAGCCGCCGGCGCGTCTCGTGTTGCTCTCGCATGATGTCGAGAGCCGCGAATTGCTTGAAGAGGCGCTGAGCGCGCGGGCTGGCCGCAAGGTGGAAGTGGCAGTCCCGCAGCGCGGCGAGCGGCGCGAGCTTGTTGAACATGCCAGCAAGAATGGCCGCGAGACAATCGGACGCAAACTTGCGGAGACCTCCGCGCAGACGAAGTTGCTTGAAGCTTTGGCGGGCGTGTTTGGTATCGAGACAAAACTGCGCCGTGTCGAAGTTTATGACAATTCGCACATTATGGGCACGAATGCGGTGGGCGGCATGGTTGTGGCTGGTCCGCAGGGCTTTATGAAAAGCCATTACCGCACCTTCAATATCAAAGGCGACGATCTCACACCGGGCGATGATTACGGCATGATGCGCGAAGTCTTGCGCCGTCGTTTTGCGCGTCTGGTGAAAGATGAGGGTGCCGAAGCGCCTACGCCAGCACCTGAGACCGAAGAAAATGCGGATGCCTTCCCTTCGCGCCCTGATCTGATTTTGATCGACGGTGGCCGAGGACAGTTTCAAGTCGCGCAAGACATTCTGAAAGAGCTTGGCGTGGAAGGCGTGGCGGTCGCCTCCATCGCCAAGGGCGTGGATCGCGATGCAGGGCGTGAGATGTTTTTTGTGCCCGGCAAAGAGCCTTTCCGTCTGCCTCCGCGCGATCCGGCGCTTTATTTCGTGCAGCGGCTGCGCGATGAGGCGCATCGTTTTGCCATTGGCACGCATCGGGCGCGGCGGAAAAAGGAATTCACCAAATCCCCGCTTGACGAGATCGCCGGCGTTGGGCCCGCCCGCAAACGGGCTTTGCTCCATGCCTTTGGTACGGCCAAGGCCATTTCCCGTGCAGGGCTCGCCGATCTGGAGAAAGTGCCGGGCATCAATGCCGCCACGGCCAAGCTGGTTTATGACTTTTTCCACGACAAAGGCTGAGCCCGCGCAGAGGTGAAGGGTCGATCAGCGGTCTTTCACCCAATGGTGGCTTGACGTGGGCCGCGCCACGCTGTTTCCCTGCCACCGATATGACAACAGCGATCATCAAAAAGGGCGGCCTCTGGAGCCTGCCCAATATCCTGACCTACGGGCGCCTCGCGGCTGTTCCCGTGGTGGTTTCGCTCATGTTCTGGTCCGAGCTGCATTGGGTCCGCTGGACCGCGCTAGGCATTTTTGCCGCGGCCGCCATCACCGATTTCTTCGATGGCTATTTCGCCCGCACCATGGACCAGCAGAGCTCGTTGGGGCGCATGCTTGATCCGATTGCCGATAAGTTGCTGGTGGCTGCCTGCCTGATGGTTCTGGTCGCGACCCAATCGATCAAGAGCTGGGATATTTGGGCGGCGATTGTCATTCTCTGCCGCGAGATTCTGGTCTCGGGCCTGCGTGAATTTTTGGCGGAGCTGCGTGTCTCTGTGCCTGTCACGCGTGTCGCGAAATACAAGACCACGGTGCAGCTGCTGGCGCTCGGCTTTTTGATTGCTGGTCCTGCGGGTGAAGAGGTTCTCCCCGGTTGCGTTACCATTGGCCTGACGTTGCTTTGGACTGCGGCCTTGCTGACGCTTTACACAGGCTATGACTATATGAAGTCCGGCCTGAAACATGTCGATTGAGGCAGGCGCATGAAAGCCGTCTATTTCGCCTGGGTGCGCGAGCGCGTGGGCAAGCCCGAAGAGATCCTCACGCCGCCCGCTTCCGTCATCACGGTGGCTGATCTGATCGCTTGGTTGAAAGGTCAGGGCGAAGAATATGCCTATGCCTTCGAGAATGGCCATGTCATTCGCGTGGCGATTGACCAGACGCATGTAAAGCATGATGCCCTGATCGCTGATGCGCGTGAGATTGCTTTTTTCCCGCCGATGACAGGTGGCTGACATGTCGACCGTGATCCGGATTCAGCGCGAGGATTTCGATCCGCAGGCAGAAGCGGATGCGCTGACCAAGGGGCGACCAGATGTGGGTGCGCTGACGACTTTCACGGGCTTTTGCCGCCATGAAGAGGGCGCGCTGTCAGCTCTCGAGCTCGAACATTATCCCGGCATGGCCGAAAAAGAATTGCAGCGCATTGTCGATGAAGCGCGGAAGCGCTGGCCCGTGCAGGGCATTACGGTGTTGCATCGCTATGGCAAGATCATGCCGGGCGAGCGCATTGTGTTTGTCGCTGTCTCAGGCGGGCATCGCGGCGAGGCTTTCGCGGCCTGCGAATTCATTATGGATTTTTTGAAGACCTCAGCGCCCTTCTGGAAGCGCGAGCACAAGGTCGATGGTTCGCAAGGCGAATGGGTCGAGGCGAAGGATGCCGACGACAAAGCGCTGGAGCGCTGGAAATAAGCCGTCATTGTGAAGCGTTATGAAAGACGTCGTAACCCTCGCGCTGTCTTTTACGCCCCCAGCTCCGTCATTGCGAGGAGGCCGAAGGCCGACGCGGCAATCCATAGCACCAGCCTATGATCGTTAGCGCTATGGATTGCCGCGTCGCTTCGCTCCTCGCAATGACGGGCTTATTTCTGGTCGTCTTCTTCGTCATTGCGAGCGGAGCGAAGCAAACCAGAAGCCCCATGCGTTGCTTCTGGATTGCCACGTCGGCCTGCGGCCCCCTCGCAATGACGGGGGTGGCTGATCTTTTGTTAGGCGTTCACGGCAGCTGTGTAGTCTTCGATCAGCTGGCGGGAGATGGCGCCCGGTGTGAAATTATAGGGGCCCACTTGCGAGACCGGCGTCACTTCAGCGCCCGTGCCGCAGATGAAGCATTCTTCTAAGCTCGCCAGCTCGTCAGGCATGATGCGACGTTCGATCACTTCAATGCCGCGACGTTTGGCCAGATCAATCACGGTGCGACGCGTGATGCCATCGAGGAAGCAATCGGCGATGGGCGTGTGAATCTTGCCGCCCTGCGTGAAGAAGATATTCGCGCCTGTGCATTCAGCTACGCGGCCTTGCCAATCGAGCATCATCGCATCGGCAAAGCCTTTGCGCTCCGCGCGGTGCTTGCTGATCGTGCAGATCATGTAGAGACCAGCCGCCTTGGAATGGCAGGGGGCAGTCATCGGATCGGGGCGGCGATATTCAGCAATGTCGAGCTTGATGCCCTGCATCTTCTGATTGACGTCGAACATGCTCGGCCAATCCCAAACGGCGATGGCGACATTGATCGTGGCGTTTTGCGCAGCCACCGCCATCATTTCCGAGCCGCGCCAGGCGACCGGGCGAACGTAGCAGTTCTGAAAACCGTTCTTCTCCACCGTCAGGCGCTTGGCCGCGTCGAGCTCGGCCACCGAATAAGGGATTTCGAAATCGAGCAACTCTGCTGAATTGCGGAAGCGCTCAGAATGTTCGGTGATTTTGAAAATCTTGCCGCCATAAGCGCGTTCACCTTCGAAAACGCAGGAGCCGTAATGCAGGCCGTGCGAGAGAACATGAAGCTTGGCATCCTTCCACGGGGCAAGCGCTCCGTTCATCCAGATGAAGCCGTCACGCTGGTCGAAGGGCAGAACTGACATGGACACGTCTCGCTGATTTTTCGAGTGTTTCGCCCGTTTTTAGGGCCTGAGCAGGCCTTGACGATTACCGACCAACCTGAAATATGTCAATATGGCTGACGTAAAAGGGATAGGTTGATGGATCAGGCCCTGCAATCGCGTGTGCCCGGCCGAGACGAGGCGCAAGCCCCGGCGCCCATGTTTGACCTGATCGAATTGTTCTTTTTCGCCTATCGCGACTTTGTCAGCGATGCCGACCGCCTTCTCGAAGACATCGGCTTTGGCCGCGCCCATCATCGGGTGTTGCATTTCGTCAATCGCCAGCCCGGTCTGATGATCGCCGAATTGCTCGATATTTTGGGCATTACCAAACAAAGCCTCAACCGCGTTCTGAAAGAGCTTCTAGATACGGGCTATGTGGAAGCTCGCCCCGGCGTCACGGATCGCCGCCAGCGGCTTCTATTCCCCACCGCCAAAGGGCGGCGGCTCGCGATGGATTTGTCCGACCTGCAAAGCCGGCGCTTCGAGCGCGCGCTCAGTGATTTGCCCAAAGATGCCAAAGTCCCGGCTATCGACTTTCTCCTCGCTATGATTGACCCTGCACAAAGGGACAAAGTCACGTCGCTTGTCTGGGGCAAGCCGCGCGAGGAGACAAAATGAACGAGGCGCTCGCCAGTTCTGCGCAGGCCTTACCCGACGATGCGCCGCATCTGCTCGTGGTTGACGATGATCGGCGCATCCGCGCTTTGATCGCGCGCTATCTGACGGGCCAAGGCTATCGCGTGACGCCGGCAGGCACGGCCGAAGAAGCGCGGGCCAAATTGCGCGCCCTGTCTTTCGATCTCATCATTCTTGATGTGATGATGCCCGGCGAGACGGGCCTCGAATTTGCTGAAAAATTCCGCGAGGAATCGGATGTGCCGATCCTCATGCTCACAGCCCGCACCGATATTGATGATCGCGTGCGCGGGCTTGAAGTGGGCGCGGATGATTATCTGGCAAAACCTTTCGAGCCGAAAGAATTGTCGCTGCGCATTGCCTCCATTCTGCGCCGCACGATTGCGCGTGCCGATGAGCCGGTGGTGGGGAGCGTGCCGAGTGTACGCTTTGGCGATTTCACCTTTCATCTGGAACGTGGCGAATTGCGTCAGGGTGAGGAGATCATTCGCCTGACCGATCGCGAACGCTTCATGCTGCGCTTGCTGGCCAATGCGGCGGGTGAGCCTGTGTCGCGCGATACTTTGGCGGGCGATAATGGTGCTAATAATGAGCGCACGGTGGATGTGCAAATCAACCGCTTGCGCCGCAAGATCGAGATTGATCTGACCAATCCGCTTTATCTGCAAACCGCGCGTGGCGCGGGTTATCGCTTGATGCTGGATCGGTGAGGGAGCGCGTGCGATGAACCTCTCACTTCCGAGTTCACTCGCGAAATCGCGCGCTGCCTGGCAAAACTTTGCGCGCCATGTCGCCGAATATATGCCCAAGGGGCTTTATGCGCGCTCGCTTCTGATTGTCATTGTGCCGATGGTGATTTTGCAATCGGCCATTGCTTACTTTTTCATGGAGCGGCATTGGCAGCTCGTCACCTTCCGCCTGTCGACGGCGGTGGTGCAGGATATTGCAAGCATTGCTGATCTGTATCGCGCCAATCCCTCGCCCGAGAACGTCGCGCAATTGCAGAAGATCGCCTCCAGCCGCATGGGGCTTGATCTCGAATTTTCCGGCCGCGAGCCTTTGCCGCCGACTTTGCCAAAGCCCTTCTTCTCGATTCTCGATCAGGCTTTGTCGCGCGAAATCTCGACGCAAATCCGCAGGCCCTTCTGGATCGATACGGTAGGCAAATCGAGCTTGGTTGAAATCCGCATCCAGCTTGAAGATTCCATGATGCGCGTGGTGGCGCGTCGCAATGCGGCCTATGCGTCGAATTCGCATATTTTCTTGGTCTGGATGGTGGGCACGTCGCTGGTGCTGCTGGCTGTGTCGATTGCTTTCTTGCGCAATCAGATCCGCCCGATCTTGCGACTGGCCCAAGCCGCGCAGGATTTCGGCAAGGGGCGTGATGCCGAATGGCGGCCTCATGGTGCGCGCGAAGTGCGCCAAGCCGGTTATGCCTTCATGGAAATGAAGCGGCGTATCGAGCGCGCGATGGAACAGCGAACAGCCATGCTCAATGGCGTGAGCCATGATCTGCGCACGGTGCTGACGCGTTTCAAGCTCTCGCTCGCCTTGATGGGCGAGGGGCCCGAGTTTGAAGCGATCCAGAAAGATGTCGAAGAAATGCAGCGCATGCTGGAGGCTTATCTCGCCTTCGCGCGCGGTGACGCTGGCGAGGCAGCGGAGGCCACCGACATTGGTGCACTGCTTGAAGAATTAAAGGCTGATGCCGAGCGCCAAGGACATCCTGCGCAAATTGAAGTTTCGGGTGAGACGAGCGTGATTGTGCGCCCTGATGCGTTCAAGCGCTGCATGTATAATCTGGTCTCGAATGCGTGCCGCTATGGCGATCGGATTGAGATTTCAGCCGTGCGCGATGCGCGCTTCCTCACCGTCAATGTCGATGATGATGGGCCGGGTATTCCGGCCAATGAACGGGAAGATGTGTTCCGTCCCTTCTATCAGCGTGATGAAGCCCGCACTTTGGAAGAAGGTTTTGGCACCGGGTTGGGATTGGCCATTGCTCGCGACATTGCCCGCTCGCATGGCGGCGATATTCAACTCGCACAAAGCCCGCTCGGTGGCTTGCGCGCGAGTGTGCGTGTGCCTGTTTAATTTATCCCCGTCATTGCGAGGAACCGTAGGCGAAGCGGCAATCCAGAAGCCGCGCGTGGGGCTTCTGGGTTGCTTCGCTGCGCTCGCAATGGCGGCCTAAAGCGTATGCGTCCGGCGCGTGTCCTGATCGCTTGGTCCCGTCTCTTCATCGAAATGATCGCGGCGCATACGGGGGCCGCGGGTGCGCGCCATATTGAAGACGGAGCGCGCCAGGGTGCGCAAAGGTGCGGCGAGACGGTTCACATCTTCGACGCGCGCCACCAGCATTTCACCGCGTGACAACTCGCGATCTAATGCGGCCATGGTACGCGCGAGCGCGGTGTCTTCATCATCAAACCAGACGTCGAGAATACGCGTCCAAGCCAGCACGAGACCTTGCAGCTTGATGTGACCTGTCGCGCCTTCGGAAGAAATATCGGCGGCTTCGAGCATGAAGCGCATGGAATTCAGCGCCATCGAATTGAGCGCTGTGGCCGAGATAGGATCGCGCCGCGCCCATTCAAAGATTTGGCGCAAAGCTTCGCGATAGGGCGCCATCGCATCAAGGCGGCGTATCAGCACATCGAAGAGGCGGTCTTTGGCGGGCTCGCCTGCGAGATCGTCGGTCGTGCCATCCAGCACTGCGCGGTCGATGCGGCGCGAGAAGGCCGCGAGCACGGCGCCCTTGGAGGGGAATTGATCGCGGAAGTCGGCAAGGCTCAGGCCTGCGCGCACAGCGACATCATGGATGGAGATCTCTTCCCAGCGGCGCTCGGCGGCAAGCTCCATCAACGCATCGACAATCGTGTCGCGCTTGGATTTGGAGGGTTGGGTCTCGCTCATGGGGCAGCCTCGAAGAGGAACAATCGTCCGTCTTATTTAGGCCCCGGCCGCGCGCTTTCCAATGGGGGCTTAGCCGGAGAGTTCGCCCGCGCGACGCAGGGCCGCAGCCACAGCGTCTTTCATCAGGGGAGAAAGCCCGTCATCTGCCATCAGGACGGCCAGAGCTGCCGCTGTGGTGCCGCCCGGTGAAGTGACGTTTTCGCGCAATTTGGCGGGCTGCAGGTCAGGCGAGAGGCGCATCAGCTCGCCCGAGCCCTCAACCGTGGCGCGCGCCAGTCGTCCGGCGAGATCGGCCGGCAGACCCGCGGCTTCGCCCGCTTTGGCCAAAGCTTCGGTCAGATAGAAAATATAGGCAGGGCCGGAGCCGGAGACGGCGGTGACAGCATCAATCAGACTTTCGCTGTCGAGCCATTCGACCGCGCCCACAGCGCCGAGCAGGGCGTCGGTCATCGCGCGCTGGCGCGGTGAAACGCTCGTGCTGGCCGCCACGCCGGTAATGCCGCGGCCAATGGCGGCGGGTGTATTGGGCATGGCGCGCACAATGGCGCTGGTGCCTGACAGGCGCGCGGCAAGATCAGCAATGCGCTTGCCGGCAAGAATGGAGATGATCAGCGTGTTGGCGCTCACAAGCGGCGCGAGGCTGGGCGCTGCTGCATCGAGCATTTGCGGCTTGATCGCGAGGATCAGCACTTCAGCCGCTTTCCATGCATTGGTGGGTGGATTGAGCGCAATGCCATGCTTTTGGCAGGTCGCGCTCAGATCATCATGGGGCGCTGGTTCAAGAATGGTGATGGCGGAACCCGGCAGTCCCATGGTGAGCCAGCCGGACAACATGGCTGAACCCATCTTGCCCGCGCCCACCAGAGTGATCGACGCGGGGAGATTTTGGGACGTGTTGGACATCACGCTTCGCCGACAGTCTCGAACATGGCGCTTTCCAAGGCTTCACGGGCATTTTTTCCTGCCCACATGACGAATTGGAACGACTGATAATAACGCTCGCAAGCGGTGATCGCTGCTTTCAGAACGGCTTCGCATTGCTGGGGCGTCGGCTCAGCGCCGCCCGACAGAATGATAGCGTGACGGAAGATCACGACATTCTCGGATTCCCACAGGCCGAAATGGCCGACCCAGAGCTGCTCATTGATGAGCGAGACGAGGGAGTGAACTTCAGCGCGGCGACGCTCAGCGATTTTCACATCAAAGGCGCAAGCGACATGGAGCGATTCCACATCAGGCAGCCAGGTGAAAGCCACTTGATAATCGGTCCAGCCACCGCCGACCGTAATGGAGATTTCATCGTCGTCTTCGCGGTCAAAGCGCCAATCGTTGACCGAGGCTATTCTCTCGACGACATCGACCGGGTGCTCGGTGCGTTCGAGTTCGGCATGCATAAATGACATAGGCAGGAGCCTTGCGACCTAAAGGGGCTAAACGCGGTTTTTTCTTCACTCTTGACGACGACGCAGGGCGCAACCCGTAAGCGGAAACTCTTCTTGACTCATCGGTGAAGAACACCAGCGAATCAGTCCGCATTAGGAATATACGCAACTGAGTCCGGTCGCCTAGGTGGTGCGCGCCCGTTGGGTTGCAAACTCGTGGATTCGTGGTGCCGCGTCTATCACGCAAGTCGTTGTGTCCACAGACGTTCTGACTCTCGCGAGTCATTTCATGCGACACGTAAATGGCCTGTGGAATCTTTTTCAGCGCGCTTGCAGAAGAGTCGCGCGAGTCACGTTGGACTCCTTTTGGACTCTTCTTGTTCTTTTTCGCGCATTAACCTTTTGCGTTAAGTTTTGACTCAAGCTCAGCGATGCGCGCTGCGAGCGTCTCATTTTCTTCGCGTGCAAGGATCGCCATTTCGCGCACGGCTTCGAATTCTTCGCGCGTGACGACATCCATCGTCGAGAGCAGGCGCTCAATTTGAGTCTTGGCCAGCGTTTCAGCTTCGCGTCGCACGCCTTGAGCCATGCCGGCCGCGTCCGTCATCAGGCGGGCGAGATCATCAAGGATCGGATTGTTGGTCTGCGGCATGGCGACGGTCTCTCATTTCTCAAGATAGACCTCTTTTCGCGCCTTGCGGGGGTAAGTGCAAGAGGGGAGCCGTGCCCCGTCTTGACGGGGGAGGCTCTGGCGGCGCATCACCTGTCGATTAGAGGAGCCTTGATGCCGCTTTTCGCTTTGCCCTTTCCGGTGATTGATCCGGTTCTGATCGAAATCGGCCCCGTGCCGATCCGTTGGTATGCGCTCGCCTATATTGCGGGGCTGCTTCTCGGCTGGTGGCTCATGCGGCGGCTGTCCGCTCAGGAGCAGCTGTGGGACGGGCGCCCGCGCCCAAGCATCGTGAGCCTGGATGATCTGCTCGTCTATGCGGCGCTGGGTGTCGTGCTCGGCGGGCGCGTGGGCTATGTGCTCTTCTACAATCTCGATTATTTTCTGGCGCACCCCGCATCCATTCCAGCGGTTTGGGAAGGCGGCATGTCGTTCCACGGCGGACTTGTGGGCGCCACCTTCGGCATCTGGCTTTTCGCACGGCGCGAGAAAGTGCCGATGCTGACAGTTGCCGATCTCTGCTCGGCCGTCGTTCCGCTTGGCATTTTCTTTGGCCGCCTTGCCAATTTCATCAAGCCCGAACTTTGGGGCCGCGTCAGCGATGTGGATTGGGCCATGGTGTTCCCTGATCCTGCAGCGGGGCCTTTTCCGCGCCATCCCAGCCAGCTTTATGAAGCGGCCACGGAAGGCGTCCTGCTGTTTGTTGTGTTGATGTGGGCAGTGCGCATGGGTGCGCTGAAGCGCCCCGGTCTTGTGACGGGCCTGTTCGGTTTGGGCTATGGCCTGTCGCGCATTGTCTGCGAATTCTTCCGCGAGCCTGATCCGCAGCTCGGCTTTTTGTTTGGCAGCGCGACGATGGGCATGTTGCTCTCGCTGCCGCTGGTGATTGCGGGTCTCATCTTCATCACGCGTGCATGGCGCGCCAAGGAGATGAAGGCGTGAGCGAGCTGAGGCGCATTTTGCAGGATTCCATCGCCCATGACGGGCCGATGGCGCTCGATACTTTTATGGCCGTCTGTCTGGGCCATTCGCGTCACGGCTATTACATGACGCGCGATCCTTTCGGTGTGAAAGGCGATTTCGTCACCGCGCCGGAAATCTCGCAAATGTTTGGTGAGCTGGTCGGGCTCTGGGCGGCAGAGACTTGGATGACTCTTGGTGCGCCAGAGAAAATCAGGTTGATCGAATTGGGGCCGGGGCGCGGCACGCTCATGTCCGATGCTTTGCGTGCGGCACGCATTTCGAATGAATTTTCTTCCGCATTGGACGTTCATCTTGTTGAGACGAGCCCCGTCTTGCGGGAGATGCAAGAGCAGACACTGGCGCAGGCCAATGTACCAGTGTCGTGGCACAAGAATCTTGATGATGTGCCTGAGGGCCCGTCGATCATCATTGCCAATGAGTTTTTCGATTGTTTGCCCGTGCGCCATTATGTGAAAGCGTCCGGACAATGGCATCAGCGTTTGGTCGGGCTTGATGCACAGGGTGATTTGTCTTTCGGCCTCGCGCCCGATGCAGAAGCTCTTCTCACCATGGATGCGCCAGATGGTGCCGTGCTTGAAATCTCGCCCGCTTCGCAATTGATGATGACGCAGCTCGCCACCCGCATTGCCAAAGGGCAGGCGGCGGCGCTGATCATTGATTATGGCTATGCCGAAACAGGCTATGGCGAAACGCTGCAGGCTTTGCGCGCGCATAAATCTGTCTCGCCTTTGGAATGTCCCGGTGAGGCTGATCTCACCGCCCATGTCGATTTTGCGTCGCTCACCCGCGCTGCGCTGGCGGCGGGTGCCGATGTGTTCGGCCCTGTGTCGCAAGGTGAATTGCTGATGCGGCTTGGCATTGCACAACGCGCGGACGCTTTGAAGAAGCGCGCCAGCGAAGAACAGGCGCAGGCCATTGATCTGGCTTTGGCGCGGCTTGTCACAGAGCGCGTCGGCTCATCTCCCGGCATGGGGACTTTGTTTAAAGCCATCGCCGTCATGCCGCGGGGTGCATCTGTGCCAGCTGGCTTTCGGCGCGAGGCATAAGCATCATGTCGCTGCCTATCCTCCAGAGTGATGTCTTGCAGGTTGATGGCGTGTCGCATGCGTTTTTCACGCGTGAGGGCGGCGTCTCAGGCGGCGTTTATGCGAGCCTTAACGGCGGGCGAGGATCGCGCGACAATCCTGATCATGTGAACGAAAATCTGGGCCGCATGGCTGACACGCTTGGCGTGCAGCGCCAGAATTTTCTGCTGCCCTATCTCGTCCATTCGCCCGATTGCCTGTTGGTCGATGCGCCCTTTGGAGCAGAGCGCCCGCGTTGTGATGCGCTGGTCACAAAAACACGCGGGCTTGCGCTCGGTGTGACGGGCGCTGATTGCGGCATTTTGCTTTTTGCAGATGAACAAGCCGGAGTGATTGGCGCTGCCCACGCTGGGTGGAAAGGCGCTTTCACTGGTGTGCTGGAAGCGACATTGCAAAAGATGGAAGAGGCGGGTGCGTCGCGTCCGTCTATTCATGTTGTGCTGGGCCCAACCATTGCGCAGGCGTCTTATGAAGTGGGGCCCGAGTTTCGAGCGCGCTTCATTGAGGCTGATCCCAAAAATGCCTGGTTCTTCGCGCCATCCGCGCGCGATGTACATTATATGTTTGACCTTCCCGCCTATATTGGCGCGCGCTTGAAAGCCAATGGGGTGGGGCGTTTCGACAATCTAGGTCTTGATACTTATGCCGATGAGACGCGGTTTTACTCTTACCGTCGCTCGGTCCATCGCCAAGAAGATGATTATGGACGGCTCGTCGCCGCTATTGCGCTAATTTAAGCGGGCTCTGCCACAAACATCATGCGCGTTTGATTATGGCCGATATTTTTTGGTGAACGCTGCGCGCTGAATCCATGGGCTGAAAAAAGCGTCTCGATATCTTGCGGCGCATAGCGCGTGAGGCCGATCTCGTCGCGCAATTTGCGATAGTCGGAAAAGAAGGTCGAGACGAGACCCAGGAGTGCCGGAATAAGAAATCCGCCCGTCCATGCAAAGTTGAGAAGCGCTTTGGCGTCATCAATCGCATTGGCTTCTTTGGGAATGACATCGGCAACAACCATCCTGCCGGTATCTTTCAGCTTGCGACGCGCAACATCGAGCAAAGCTTCAAATTCTGCATGGTTCAAATATTGAATCATCGAATTGGCGATGAAGAGATCGAGCGAATGATCGGGCATCGCCTCAAGGGCCTCTGACGATAAGACGACGATGCGCTGATTGTGAGTAAAGCGCAGGCGTAGGCTCTCCTGCACTTTGGGTGCTGCATCATAAAGATAGAGCATGGCGCAACAGGCGGCGACGGCTTCAGAGCCTTCCGCTTCGCCGCATCCATAATCAAGCACGAGCGCCTCGCGCGAGGGCACGAGCGCCGCAATGTCTTTAGCAATGCGGTCGTAATGCAGCGCGCGGTGCCGCTCATTCACATAGATTGAATGCGTTCCGTTCCAGAACTCACGCCAAGACATCATTTACTCGCGAGCGTTTCTCCCGCTCCTCCCTAGCACAGCAGGAGCGTGGTGTCGCGATATGGCGAAATCATGGAAACGTGATCGAGGCCTTAAGCCTGAACCTTTGGCTGCGCTGGCATTTTGCCCTGCATCATCTCTACGAAGCGTCCGAAGAGATAATGGCTGTCACGCGGGCCGGGCGAGGCTTCCGGGTGGTGCTGCACGGAAAA
This sequence comes from Beijerinckiaceae bacterium, assembly GCA_947453155.1. Lineage (GTDB taxonomy): Bacteria > Pseudomonadota > Alphaproteobacteria > Rhizobiales > Beijerinckiaceae > Terripilifer. Next base: position 19,845 of record CANGFE010000050.1, read on the forward strand.
AGCCGGTCGGTCGGTGAGTGCAATGCCGCAATTCGAGCCGTCGAAGAGCGAGCGATGCGTCTCGACCGCATTGGCGGGCAATGATTTGGGATCAACCGCAAAGCCGTGGTTCATCGAGACGATCTCGACCTTGTTGGTCGTGAAATCCATCACCGGATGGTTTGCACCGTGATGGCCCTGATGCATTTTTGCGGTCTTGGCGCCAACGGCGAGCGCGAGCATCTGATGGCCCAAGCAAATGCCGAAGGTCGGCACTTTGGCTTCCAGAATTTTCTTGATCACGGGCACCGAATATTTGCCGGTTTCCGCTGGATCGCCGGGGCCGTTCGAGAGGAACACGCCATCGGGCTTCATGCCGAGGATGTCTTCCGCGCTGGTGGTGGCGGGCACAACCGTGACGTCGCAACCCGCATCGGCGAGCAGGCGCAGAATGTTGCGTTTCACGCCATAATCAATCGCGACAACTTTGAGCTTGGTGTTTTTCGCTTCGCCATAACCTTCGCCGAGCTTCCAAGTGGTTTCTTTCCACTTGTAGCTTTGTGCGGTGGTGACGCCCGGCACGAGATCCATGCCGTCAATGCCCGGCCATTCCTTGGCCTGCTTCTTCAAGGCGGCGACATCAAACTTGCCATCGGGTGCATGTGCGATGACGGCATTGGGCATGCCTTTTTCGCGAATGAGCGCGGTGAGTGCGCGCGTATCGATGCCGCAGAGACCAACAATCTTGCGGGCCTTGAGCCAAGCATCAAAATGACGCGTGGAGCGATGATTGGCCGGCTCGGTGATCGGGGCTTGCAAAATGACACCGCGGATACCGCTGTCAGCGGCCATATTCACCGTTTCAATATCTTCCTCATTCGTGCCGACATTGCCGACATGGGGGAAGGTGAAGGTGACAATCTGGCCGGAGTAAGAAGGATCGGTGAGAATTTCTTCGTAGCCGGTGATGGCGGTGTTGAAGCAGACTTCGCCAACGGAAGTTCCAACGGCGCCGAGACCAAAGCCTTCGATCACTGTGCCATCGGCCAGAACCAGAAGGGCGGTGGCCACCGGCTTTTGCCAGCCTTGGCTTGCGGCTTTGTCTTGAACGGGCGTTGTCATGGCTCTACACCGTCTTTCGCGCGTTCGGGCGCGGCGCGTGAAA
>CANGFE010000051.1 GCA_947453155.1 Beijerinckiaceae bacterium
CCTGGCACCGGATCAACATTGTCCGAGACGGATGTAATGGTCGGCGTTGCTGGCGCAGATGTATCAATCGTCAGGGCAAAAGCGGTCGAAGCACCGCTCTCATTGCCTGCCGCATCTGAGGCTTTCACTGTAAAGCTGTGGCTGCCAGAAAGCAGATTTGCTGTCGTGAAGGTATAGGTCCCAGCTGTCGATGTCTCTGTTGCTGTGCCCAGCAGATTAGTTCCATCATAAACTTTCACAATTGAACCGGCTTCAGCGGAAATGGTCAATGTCGGTGTTGTGTCATTGGTATAGCCATTGTTGGCTAAATCTCCGTGCACAGGATCTAGATTATCATTCACAGAACTGATGGACGGTGTAGTGGGCGCCTTTGTATCGACAGACATGGACAAAGCCGACGCCGGGGGAGCACCGTCATTACCCGCGAGATCGGTATAAGAGCCCTTGAAAGTAATATTGCCAGTACCCTCAAATGAAGAGGATGGCGTAAAAGTCGCTGTATAGTCATTTCTGGTGCCAACCCGTGCAAAATTGCTCAAGGCACCATTGCTCACCGAAAAATTAGAGGCATCAAGACCCAAGACAGATTCCGATACCGTGAAGGTAATAGTCGCCGTCTCCCCGATTTTCAGGGCTGGTTGCGAAGATGAAATAGTAATCGTCGGAGCCGCCGTATCCACCATAAGGGCCGCATTATCGCTGACCGCAGCATGGTCGAGCACGACATTATTGCCTGATGAGCCTATGAGCGTCGCGCCATTCAACTCAAGTTTATTGGCATCAATGCTGATGCCGTTTAAATCTGTGTCACCAGACGCGATTGTATAGGTGAAGGTCAGGCCTGTGGTGCCATCCCCACTCTTGTAAGTGGCGTAACGTGTCACGCCGCCAATGTTGAGCGCGACCCGCGGCGTCCCGCTGACCGTGACTGATTGCGTGAAAGTGGCTGTGACGGTGACAATATCACCCGCATTGAGATAATTATTTTGCCCGCCCGTGGCTGTGATGGCGAGACTGGACAGCGATGGTGCCGTCGTATCGACGCTTAAACTGACTGGCGTTTTTAAAGTGCCATCATTACCAGCAATGTCGGTATAGTTGCCGGTCAAAGTGACAGTCGCCGTACCATTGAAATTGGTCGCTGGTGAAAAGGTCGCTGTATAAACCTTGGCATTTGTCGAGCTCTGGGTGAATGCACTCAATGTGCCACCCGAAACTGTGAAGTTAGTGGCCGTGAGGCCGTCAATCGCTTCTGATGCTGTAAAAGTAATGCTTGTCGTCTCGCCAGCTTTGAGACTTGTCTTATCAGCAACCCAGGTCACTTCAGGTGCTGACGTATCAATGGTGAGAGCAGCAGAGTTTGACGAGATTGCCGAGACAAGACCGTAATTGACTTGCCGAACTTGAATCTGCCCCGCAGCGTAGAGACCAACGTCGAGATCGAAACTCGTGCCAGACCCTTTCGTGAAGTCCACCCCATTAGTCGAATATTCCCAATATGTAGCTTGACTTGAAGGTAATGCGCTGACCGTCACGGTCTTGTTTTTTGTGATCCCATCTGTCGTCGAGACACCCACATCAGCTGGTAGAGTCAAAACAGGGGCATCTGGGGGCGCACTTGAAATGGTCACGTTGTAAGCAAGATCAACAATACTGTCCTCATTTCCGGCGAGATCAACGAATTGTAACTTGATCTTGCCTTGGGCGTAAAAACCTTCATTAAGAGTGAAGACCCCATCAGTAGAAATTTTCCAATTCGTGGTCCCATCTGAACTATATCTTACGAAACCATCCTTGCCGGCAGCAGTTATATTATTAACAACAAACGTACCGCTGGTATCATGAATTGTCACCGCGTTTGAACCAGTGAATTCAGTTACAGATCCTGGAAAAGAAACCGCAGGCGGACCAAATGGCCTGATTGTATCAATGGTGATCGCGCTAGAATTAGAGAAAACAGTGGATTCAAGACCAGAAGAATCCTTTTGCTTAATCTGAATCTTCCCTGCTGCATAAACACCATCGGTCAGATTGAAACTTGTGACCGATGAAGACAAATATGCTGTCTGGAAGCTAACGCCACCATTCGACGACCAAGTCCACGTCGAGCCACTCGAAACTCCGCTGACGTTGATTTTGTTATCCTTGGTAACAGAGTCGCTGTTTAATGAACCAGTGTCGCTGTTGAGCGAGAAGCTGGGTGCCGGTGGAACATAGGCAATTTTTATAGGTGGACTGACGGCGCCTAAGCCAGCGTTACCTGCAGCATCGGTAACTTCCATTGAAAACTGGGCACCTCCCGTAATCAAAGATGTATTTGCAAGGGGGCTTGTGACTGTAAAAGTCCATTTCCGTGTTCCGGCAACACTTCCGCTATTGGGCGCCCCAACAAGCATTGTTCCCGTGATAGTGCTCCCGCTCAATCTAAAAGTAACTGTGGGCTTGTAGGGATCATCAGTCTCTGAAACGAAGAAATTATTATCCACATTGCCGAAGAAAACAGGCGTGTTATCCGTCAAAGTCGTGCCGCCGCCAACAACATTGACTGTCCCCTGAACCGTCCCAGCATCGGACACAAAACCACCGAAAGTCACAATCGGTGCCGTCAAATCGACAACAAACCATCCATTTGGATTGATTGTTTGTATTGTCCTATTGCCGGCCACATCGATCGAGCGAAGCTTCACTTGGCCGAGGGCATATTTGCCTTCCGGCATCGTAATTGTTGAAGAGCCTCCATAAGTCGAGGAGACCGAGGTTCTGGTCCAGGTTTCTCCGCCATCCGTTGAAAGATCAACCGTGTTATTCAGTTGAAGCCCATTTGTAATGGTAAGAGTGTTGTTGCCAATCCTCTGGAAAAAGTCATTTCCATTACTTGAAGGAAATCCCGTTTTCGACACAGTGAGAACCGGAGGAGCCTCGCGGTCGACATAAACAACCCCGCCGTCAGAAACCCCATCGCTTCCCACGCTTGCAACAATCTTCTGGCCAGCAGCATCCGTGTGAGGCGCAGTCGATTTATAGCTATAGGTATAATTTTGGGCTTTGGTGCCATCGACACTAAATGTCAGCGTATAGGTATTGGTCGTGCCTGCCTTCAGAGCCACGCCCGTGACGCCATATGTCGCACTATCGTCACCCCGCACAGTGAAGTCAGATACCGAAGGCGTCCCACCGAGTGCATTGCTGAAAGTCACATCCACTGAAGCAGAATTAAATGAGGCGGTCCCGTAGGCGCTGGCCGGCGCGGCCGCTCCATTGCTGTAGGACATGGTTGTCGCATCAAGCACAGAGACGAAACCTGTACGAAGGTCGTTCGTGCCGACTTTTACATCGCGGAATGTGACAGTCCCGCTTGTACGGTCAACCGACGCTGTTCCCAGCGCAACCCATGCGCCCGTCTCGCTGCTCTTGAAACCAAGCGCAAGATTGCGCGTACCCAGATTATTAATAAAAGTCGAAACAGAAACGCCATTCGCATCCGCAAGCGTTACCATATCAAAAGTCAGGTCAACCGTACCATTGGATGTGGCGCCACCGCGGATATCCAGCGCCCATGTCCGCGATAACTGTGTCACGCCATCAGTGCCTGTCTTCCAAGCACCTGTTGAGGAAGCCGCATCATTCCCAAAAAACAGGCTTCCCGCGCTTGATGACAAAAAGGTTTTGTTGACCACCGTCAAAGCGCCATTGGTGACACTTGTCGCACTCAAAGCCGCGGAACTCCGAATGAGACCTGCCGCATCCGCGCCATAGGCAGATGTTGAGGCTTTCGGAGCAAACAAATCATTTGCAATGGTCAGGCCATATTCCTGCGCGGCTGCATTTTGTAATACCGCCTGCTGTTCAGCGCTCAACACCGTGCTATACGAAGCGAACTCACCGAAGATGGACGAACTTGTAGCCGACGAGGGAGCGCCGATGATCCTGATACCAGTCGAGAAAGCCGTTGCCGATGACGTAACAGACCCCGCATTTCCATTGATGGAATATGCGGCATTGCTTCCGGAAAATGATGCCGATGCAAGATAGGGGGACGTTGCAGAAAGACCCGTTGTCGCAGAATTATTCAGGAGAGTTGTCGCCCCCGAGGAAAGGCTGAAGACATTTGGATTCGTAGACGCATCCGATGCATTTCGCAGGAACCCGAGGCTGCTGCCCAAGATGCCTGTATTACTGATGCTTGAGTAAAACGAAGCTGAACCTGTGATATCCCCGACATAAAACAAGGACGTCGGCGCAAGCGGGCTGTAGAGAGACATATATTGTCCAGCGGCAAAACTCAGATAACCCCCAACGCTGGTTGGCCCCAAGGAATTACCATCTGCGTCGACACCGGCAGACAAGCTATTATTGCTGCCTGACAAATCTTTTATCGAGCCGCTGTTAGAAATTCCGGATAATTTTGGATCAAACCAAGCCGTCAATCCGTTCCCGCCCAAGCCGCCCGGGGTTGATGCTGATGTCAAGAAAACCTGTGTGCTATGTGATGCTGTTCGTCTTGCATCACCTTCTGCATAAGAGGAATCAGTGACAGTCACGAAAACTTTTTTTAATCCCTGCCCACCAAGATCAGTCGACAAAAGGTTCAAATTCCAGCTCGAATTAGACCCGTAATTGAGCGCACGATCTGCAATCGCCTGCGCACTCGACCAAGTGATCGTTCCGTCGCTGTTTAATGTTCCATTCTGGTAGCTCACGCTAGCCAAAAGATTTGTGGTCTTGTCTTTTGACGCAAGACCAAAGATCGACACGGAATCCACCGTCTGGAACGCATCAGAGGCAGAATCCATCGTCAAAACCGTCTGCGCGACACCAAAGGAATCTCGCAATTCAAATGTTGGTTTACCAGCATCAACCGTGAAACTTGTTGAAGCCTGGTTATTTGAGAAACCGTATTGTTGCTGCGTCCCATTAACGTCCATGAGATCAACAATCTGACACTCGACCGAGTAAGACAGCCCGGCCGATAGCTTTGGAATCTCGAACAATGTTTGAATTTGATTGGTTTTGGAATCAACGCGTGTCGAGACTTTTCCAACCAGTTGCCCGGTAGGCGTGCCAGTCAAATTATCATAGACATAGGTGGTTTTTGTACCGGCCTGATTGACCTTTAAAATGACCTTCGTAGTGGAATTTAAATAATCGCCAGACACAATGAGATAGGGCGAAGAATCGTAAATTGTTTCATTCCTTGCCGCTTGAACAGGCACTGGATATGCATTTCCTGAACCATCTACTTTTGCGAAAATACCGACAATGGGGGCCGCAGCAGGCGCGTTCATGTTAATTGTAAAAGTCAACGGCAATCCATCCGACCCCTTCACATCAACACGGTTTCCCAAACTATCTCTGAAAAAGAAACCAAGATTGACCGAACCGGTGACAGCATTGGTCGTTGACCTGCTAAATGGCGTGTAATTGTAAACAGGGTTGAAAGCAAAGACCCCGGTGGTCGTATTCACTAGACTATTCGGGAGTGTCGTCTCCGTATTATCCGCCGTATTATAAGCGACAATACTCCACCCCACGGTCAATAATGTTGCCAAGACAGCCGGATCTGTCACCCGACCACCCAAAGAAGTAGTCGTGGACGTAAATGTTGTTAAGCCCTCATACCAAGGTGAGAAATAAGTGCCGCCATATGTGAACCGCGTAAACGGATCTCCATAAAAGCTTCCCGGTGCCAAGGTCCCTGCATAACCTGACGGAGAAAGAACATTGGACGTAATTCTGTTAAGTCCCGATACGACTGATTTTTCGAGCGTCCAGTCAGGTGTATTATTGGTCACTCCGACATCATCGGCCGAAGCTGCAACATCAACAGCAACACCCAAATAGCCCTTAAAAAGTTTTATAAATTGATTGTTGGCATCAGCTGCAACCTTATTCCCGTAAATCAGGAAATCAGCCCCGCTTGCAAAATACTGTCCCCAAGATTTCAAAAAAGCCGTATTGGTTGTGACCCCAATATAGTTGCCATCCACAAGCGCACTGCCAGCAACAAACCCGCCTGTGGTTCCGGGTGCGATAAGATGTACCTGCGTGATCCCCGAAAATGTCTTGAAATTCGCATCCATGACCTTGAACGGATCATCTGAATTTTCAAAATAAATGACATTATAGCCATTGATCGTCGCCAGATTAGCAAAGGCCTGATAATTGGCGACACGTTTGTCAATAAAAACAAGAACGACTTCCGCCAATTGCGCATCATAATTATCCGGCGCAATGACTTTGGCTTCAATATCGCCCGTCTTTTTTTCAAGCGACCAGTCAGCCCCGTGATCTGTCTTGCCGACAGCATCCACCGAAGCCGTAACATCCGCGCCGGTTTCGGCGGCGATGGCTTTCAGTAAATTTTCGCCTGCGACATCTTTGGCAATATCGCAGCCATAAAGAAGAATGTCCCCGCCTTTGCTGAGGGAATCCGCCCAAGCGCGGAGATCAACATCATGCGCTTTGATGGCATCAACACCGATCCAGTCCTTTCCAAGTTCAAAGGCTCCGGATTTTCCATGCCCGACAATATGCACGGCCGAAATATCATGCAGGCCCTTTAGTGTGTCGGTGATTTTGGTGATGCCGTCGTCTTGCGCATCCACCACCACGATGAGGCGATTGTCGCCTGCCGTCTTTTTGAACGCATCAATGTCGGACACGCGACTGTCGATAAACACCACTTCAACAGGTGCTGGCGCGGCGGGTGTGGGCGGCACGGAGGCCGCAGCCATCATCTTTGTCAGGTCCGCAGCCGATTTGGCCGTTGAATCCGTCTGGCCCGTATCTGTCGTATCGGAAGCTTGCTTGGCGGCATCCGCCACAATGGCCACACCCGCGCCGTCAAACACCATGCGTGGCTCCAGCGCGATCAATTCGCCTGCCAGCGGATCACGCCGCAAACCCAGAGCACGAATAGCAATTTCTTCACGAGACAATGGCGCAAATGGCTTGTTCATGGGCAAAGACCGAATTTTGAAAATGAATTTTTGAAAAAAGCAAAGACACGCTGACGCAACGTCGTTTGTTAATAATGAGATAACAATAACACGGCGCGGCCCGAGGTCTACCCATTCAGGGTGTCCTCTTGGTGACAGTGTGAAAATTAATGGTGAAGCTCTACTGGGGGGTTGAAAAGACTAAACGTGTTCAACCGATACGACGCCGGGGATCGCTTTAATGGCACCTGCCATTTGCGATGAGACCTGATAGCGACCGGGCAATTTCACCTCGACCTCGCCGCGCTCTTTGTCGAGCATCAGCACGAAGGAGATTTCACCCTCGCCGCGTTGGCCTAAGCGCGCAGTGAGCGAGGAGAGTGGGCTCTCATCGCGCAGGAAAATGCGCAGACCTTTTTGGACACGCTGCGCGGCAACCTCCAATGGCTCGACGGAGACAATGCGCGCGCGCACATCCTCACCCTCGACATTGGCTTGCAGCCCCACCAGCACAACCGCGCCTTTTTCTAGCTGGTCGCGATATTGGTTGAGGCCTTCCTGAAACATAATGGCCTCATATTGCCCGCTCTGATCCGACAGAGTGACAATGCCCATTTTATTGCCCGATTTTGTGCGCCGCTCTGTGCGGTCCAGCACGGTTGCTGCCAGCCGTGCAGCTGAGGCACCTTTTTTCACGGCGCGTGAAAATTCGGCCCAGCGCTCAACACGCAATTTCTGCATCACAGTCTGATAATCATCGAGCGGATGCCCCGACAGGAAGAAACCCACCGCATCAAACTCGCGACGCAAACGCTCGGCCGCCGGCCATGACGGAACTTTCGGAATGGCAATCTTTTCAGGCTCGCCCATGGCGCCACCAAACAGACTGTCCTGCCCCCCTGCTCGCTCGGCCTGCGTGCGATTGGCGATAGCCAAAACCGCTTCGAGCGCGGCAAAGGCACGTGCGCGATCAGGCTCCATTTCGTCAAACGCACCAGCCGCACACAGCGATTCCAGCACGCGCTTATTTACGTCACGCGGATTGATGCGCGCAGCAAAATCAGCCATGTCGCGGAACGGCTTTTGCCCGCGCGCCTCAACAATGGCTGAAGCCTGTCCTTCGCCAACACCTTTCACAGCCGACAAAGCATAGCGGATCGACAGCGTGCCATCTTCCGCCTCATGAACATCGAAGTCGACACCCGACGAGCGCAGTGAAGGTGGCTCAACGCGAATACCTAGACGGCGTGCTTCATTGCGGAATTCGGACAATTTGTCCGTATTGCCCTTATCGAGCGTCATGGAGGCGGCCAGAAACTCCACCGGATAATTGGCTTTGAACCAACCCGTCTGATAGGCGATCAGCGCATAAGCGGCCGCGTGCGATTTGTTGAAACCGTAATCGGCGAATTTGGCGAGCAGGTCGAAGATTTCGTCGGCTTTTTGCTGGGTAATCTTCTTTTCCAGCGAGCCCTTCACGAAGCGCTCGCGCTGCGCATCCATTTCAGACTTGATTTTTTTGCCCATGGCGCGGCGTAGAAGATCGGCTTCGCCCAGCGAATAGCCCGACAAGATCTGCGCAATCTGCATCACCTGCTCTTGGTAGATGATGACGCCGCAGGTTTCTTTCAGCACCGGCTCGATCAGCGGATGAATATAATCAGCTTCAATCTCGCCGTGTTTCACCGCGCAATAGGTCGGAATATTGGCCATCGGGCCCGGTCGATAGAGCGCGACAAGCGCGATAATATCTTCCAAGCGGTCGGCGCGCATTTCTGCGAGCGCTTTGCGCATGCCAGCCGATTCCACCTGAAACACGCCGATGGTTTCACCACGGCCCAGCATTTCATAGGTTTTCTTGTCGTCGAGCGGCATAGCGCCGATGTCGACTTCGATGCCGCGCTTCTTCAGCAGTTCGACGGTCGTCGACAAAGTGGTCAGCGTCTTCAATCCGAGAAAGTCGAATTTAACGAGACCGGCCGGCTCTACCCATTTCATATTGAATTGGGTCGCGGGCATATCGGATTTGGGATCGCGGTAAAGCGGCACCAATTCATCCAGCGGGCGATCACCAATCACAATACCCGCCGCATGGGTCGAGGCATTGGAATAGAGCCCTTCCAATGTCTCAGCGATCTTCAGCATTTTTCCCACATTGGGATCAGCTTCAGCGGCCTCGCGCAGGCGCGGCTCGGATTCAATCGCTTGTTTCAGCGAGACGGGGGCCGCCGGATTTTGCGGCACGAGTTTGGCGAGCTTGTCGACCTGGCCGAGCGGCATTTCGAGCACGCGCCCGACATTGCGCATCACGCCGCGAGCCAAGAACGAACCGAAGGTGATAATCTGCGCGACACGATCCGAACCATAGCGCTGGCGCACATAGCGGATGACTTCTTCACGCCGCGTCTGACAGAAATCGATATCGAAGTCGGGCATGGACACGCGTTCGGGATTCAAAAAACGCTCGAACAGCAAACCAAAACGCAACGGATCCAGATCGGTAATGGTGAGCGCATAGGCGACCAAGGAGCCGGCGCCCGAACCACGGCCCGGCCCGACCGGAATACCTTGTGATTTCGCCCATTTGATAAAGTCGGCCACGATCAAAAAGTAGCCGGGGAATTTCATGCGCGTGATGATCGATAGCTCAAACTCGAGCCGCTCTTCATAATCACTTGTCGCGAGCTCGGGTGCGGGCCCATGTTTGTCGAGACGCGCCTTCAAACCCTCGCGCGCTTGGCGGGCAAGTTCGAGCGTTTCGGCATCCTCGTCAGCTTTCGCATCAGCGGCTTGGCCACCCGTCGTGAAGCGGGGCAGAATGGGGGCGCGCGTCAGCGGACGATAAGAACAGCGCAGCGCGATCTCGACACTATTGTTGGTGGCCTCTGGCAGATCGGCAAAAAGCTCCAACATTTCCGCGCGGGTCTTGAACCGATGTTCGCGGGTCAGGCGGCGCCGATCATCAGCCGAGACCAGCGTGCCGTCTGAGATACAAAGCAGGGCATCATGGGCTTCATAATCCGAACGTGCCGGGAAGTATGGCTCGTTGGTGGCCACGAGCGGCAGGCCGAGTTCATAGGCCATGTCGATCAAGACCGGCTCATGAGCCCTCTCTTCCGGCGTGTCATGGCGCTGCAATTCAAGATAGAGCCGCTTGTCGAAAGCAGGGCGCAGGGCATCCAAACGGGTACGGGCAATATCGGCACGACCCAGACGCAAGGCCTGATCTAACGGACCGGTCGGCCCGCCGGTCAGGGCGATGATCCCGGCTGAATGTTTTTGGACAAGCGCGAGCGGCACATGCGGGTTTTCACCGGGCTCGGGATCAAGCCAGGCTTTGGAGCCGAGCTTCATCAAATTCTCATAGCCCTGCTCGCTTTGCGCCAAGAGGACCAAGGCGCCGCGGCCGACACCGTGAATGTCAGCGCCCCGAACGCCAAGGGCGGCGGCGTCGGCAAAATCCACCATCAGGTGAATGCCGATGATCGGCTGGATGCCATCCTTGGACAGCTTTTCGGAGAACTCGAGCGCGCCAAACAGATTGTTCGTGTCGGTGATGGCGAGCGCGGGCTGGTTATCGGCGGCGGCCAGTTTGCCAAGCTTGGCAATGGTCAGCGCACCCTCGCGCAGCGAGAAGGACGTGTGGACGTGCAGATGAACAAAACCGACGTCTTTGATCACACGATTCAAGGCCAAAGCTCCGACTTGAGACCTTCCCCTTATCGGGCAATCGGGCGGGTGTTGGAAGCGGGGTCAGGCCCCCGCCCACAGCGTCCTTAGACGGGCATGCCGCCCGTCACGGCATTGGCGAACATGATGATCGCTGCCAAGAAGGCGGCAGCGGCCAACCCTTCAGCGATGTCTTCAGCAATGTTCTTCACGGCGACAGGAAACATAGGAACCTCCATCTGTGTGCAGAGACTATGTTCTTGTTTTGTTCTTTTGTCAAACGCTGCGTCAAATAAAGTTAATCGCCCTGATTTCTAAAGACCTTCAGCCACGAAACGGTGCCAGCCGTCTGCACGCAACTGGCAAGCGGGGCATGTTGCGCACCCCCGGCCCCATTCAAACTGCCCCGTGCGATCACCCTTGTAACAAGAGTGGGTTTCCTCCCGCACGAGTGTGAGGAAATCTTCCCCGCCAAGCTCACGCGCGAGCGCAAAAGTCTGCGCCTTGTCGATCCACATGAGCGGCGTCTCCAACACAAAGCGACGTTCAAGGCCGAGGTTCAAAGCCACTTGCATGGCTTTGATCGTGTCGTCCCGGCAATCGGGATAGCCGGAATAATCCGTTTCGCAGACGCCCGTCACAATATGCTTTAAGCCACGCCGATAAGCATATGCGGCTGCGAAAGAAAGAAAGATCAGATTACGTCCCGGCACGAATGTATTGGGCAGACCGTCTTCGCCCATTTTCATTTCGACTTCGCGGGTCAAAGCCGTGTTGGACAAAGTCCCAATCGCCTCAACTGGGACGACCACATCGTCTCCCAGACGCTCCGCCCATTGCGGAAAACGCCCGCGGATCGAAGCCAGAACATCAATACGGCAGGTCATTTCAATTCTGTGGCGCTGACCATAATCAAAACCGATGGTCTCGACACGGTCATAGCGTTCAAGCGCCCAACCCAAGCAAGTGGTTGAATCCTGTCCGCCTGAAAAGAGAACGAGCGCCCCGCCCGGCATCTGCGCCATGGCCCTACTCCAGCTCGACGATCTTGCCGTCACGCAAAGTCACGCGCCGGTCCATGCGCCGCGCCAGCTCCATATTATGGGTGGCGATCAAAGCCGCCAAACCCGAGAAGCGGACGAGATCGGTCAGCGCGCCAAACACATGGTCGGCCGTACGCGGGTCGAGATTGCCGGTGGGCTCATCCGCCAGAAGAACACGGGGCCCATTGGCGACAGCACGCGCAATGGCAACACGCTGCTGCTCCCCCCCGGACAATTCACCCGGCCGATGCTTTTCGCGCTCGCCCAGCCCCAGATAGGTCAGGAGCTCAAGCGAGCGTTCGCGGGCGACTTTCTTTGAAAGCCCCCGGATCATCTGAGGCATCATGACATTTTCAGCCGCCGAGAATTCCGGCAGCAGATGATGGAATTGATAGACGAAGCCAATGTCGAGACGGCGCAGAGACGTCCGCGCTTCATCGTCCAAATGGCTGGTGGGCGCCTGCCCAATATAGACTTCACCGCCATCAGGCTTTTCCAGCAGCCCCGCAATCTGCAACAGGGTCGACTTGCCGGCACCTGAGGGCGCAATCAAAGCCACCGATTGGCCGGGCCAAACCGCCAAGTCAGCGCCCCGCAAAATGGCGAGCTCATTGTCGCCCTGCTTATAGCGGCGCTCGACCTGATTGATGAAAAGGGCTGGATCGCTCATCTCACTCACTCATAACGCAGCGCTTCCACCGGATCGAGCTTGGCAGCCCGACGCGAGGGGAAAATGGTAGCGAGCACCGACAAAGTCAGCGAGAGCAGAACCACAGTCACCACATCCGACATTTGCACGACCGACGGCAAGCGGCTGAGCAGGTAGAAAGTCGGATCGAAAATATTCATGCCAAGCAGGCGATTGAGGAAGAGCCGGATCGGCTCAAGATTATGCGCGACAACAAGGCCGAGCAGAAATCCTGCCAGCGTTCCTGAAATGCCGATCGCAGCACCCGTGATGAGAAACACCCGTTGGATGGCTCCGCGCGTCGCGCCCATCGTGCGCAGAATGGCAATATCGCGGCTCTTGTCTTTCACCAGCATGGTGAGGCCCGAGATAATGTTCAGCGCCGCCACCAAGACGATCAAGGTGAGAATGAAGAACATCACTGTGCGCTCGACTTTCAGCGCATCGAAGAAGCTTTTGTTGCGCTGGCGCCAATCAGTCATGATCATCGGGCGCTGTACGGCGCGATCCAGAATGACACGCATCTCGTCCATGCGCTCGGGCTGATCGACAAAAGCTTCAATCACCGAAGCCTCGCCCTCTTTGTTGAAAAAGGCCTGCGCCTCATCAAAGGGCATATAGACAAAGAGCCCGTCGAATTCCGTCACGCCGATCTGGAAGATGGCCACCACAGGATAGGATTTCATCCGCGGTGCGACACCAAAAGGCGTCGCCGCCCCGCGCGCTGTCAGAATGGTGACGTTATCGCCAATGCGAAGCGACAAGGTCTCCGCCATCTTCTGACCAATGGCGACACCGCCGCCTGTGTCAAAAGAGTCCAGCGTTCCGAGCCGCACATTGTTGGAAATGCCTGGCAGCTTTTTAATGTCGGCTTCGCGAATACCGCGCACCAGCGCGCCCGTCTGCTGATAGGGCGAGGAAACACCTGCTGCACTTTCCACCATGGGCAAAGCGAGTGTAACGCCCTTCACCTTTCGGAGGCGCTCGGTGACCTCATCATAATCGTCGAGCGGGCGCTCAACGCCTTGCAGAAAGACATGGCCATTGATGCCGATGATCTTGTTCATCAGCTCGATATGAAAACCATTCATGACGGACATGACGACAATGAGTGTCGCCACGCCAAGCATAATGCCGACGAAAGAAAAGCCAGCGATGACGGAGACAAAACCCTGCGCCCGACGCGCACGCAAATAGCGCAGCGCGATCATCCATTCAAAAGGTGAAAAGGCTTTGGCGCCTGTCGGCTCTGTCATCACGCCTCTCCTGCGTCATTGCGAGCCATAGGCGAAGCAAACCAGAGGCCGTGCGTGAGGCCACTGGGTTGCTTTGCTCCGCTCGCAATGACGGCTGAAATTCGTGACAAAAAACTCAACCCTTCTTTGCTGCAAATTTGTTGACCACTTCCTCAAGCGACAACAATTCGCGCTCACCTGTGCGGCGATGTTTCACTTCGACCTTGCCGTCAGCCAAAGCCTTCGGGCCAACGATGATCTGCACCGGGACGCCAATCAGATCCATTGTCGCAAATTTTGCACCCGGACGATCATCACGATCATCATAGAGCACATCGAAGCCAGCCTTGGTGAATTCACCGTAAAGTTTTTCGCAGGCCGCGTCGGTGGCAGCATCACCAACCTTCAGGTTAGCAATGGCGAAATTGAAAGGCGCAACCGCGTCGGGCCAGATAATCCCATTCTCGTCATGATTGGCTTCAATGAGCGCCGCGACAAGGCGCGAAGGGCCAATGCCATAAGAGCCCATCTGCACGGTGACGTCCTTGCCATCGGGGCCATTGACAACCGCCTTCATGGGCTCAGAATATTTGGTGCCGAAGTTGAAAATATGCCCGACTTCAATGCCGCGTGCTGAAACGCGATCCGCCTCAGGCATGGCTTCATAAGCTGCAGCATCATGCATTTCCGATGTCGCTGCATATTTCGACGTCCAAGTGTCGAACACGCCCTGCATGGCTGCACGGCTCTCGAAGTCGATATTTTCGGCCGGTGCGTCAAGCGCGAGGAAATCCTTGTGACAGAAAACTTCGCTCTCGCCCGTCGAGGCCAGAATGATGAATTCATGCGAAAGATTGCCGCCAATCGGGCCGGTGTCGGCACGCATCGGAATGGCCTTCAGCCCCATGCGCGCAAAGGTACGCAAATAGGCCGTGAACATTTTATAATAGGAATGACGCGCGCCTTCCGCATCCAGATCGAAGGAATAGGCATCCTTCATCAAGAACTCGCGCGAGCGCATGACGCCGAAACGCGGGCGCACTTCATCGCGGAACTTCCACTGGATGTGATAAAGATTGAGCGGCAGATCTTTGTAGGAGCGCACATAAGAGCGAAAGATCTCAGTGATCATTTCTTCATTGGTCGGACCAAAGAGCATGTCGCGCTCGTGGCGATCCTTGATGCGCAACATTTCCTTGCCATAGTCATCATAGCGACCGGACTCGCGCCACAGATCAGCCGACTGAATGACCGGCATCAGCAATTCAATCGCGCCCGCGCGGTTCTGCTCTTCGCGAATAATGGCGTTGATCTTGTTGAGCACCTTCAGGCCCAGCGGAAGCCAGGCATAAATGCCCGCCGACTCCTGACGGATCATGCCCGCGCGCAGCATCAAGCGATGCGAAACGATTTCCGCCTCTTTGGGCGTTTCGCGCAGAATGGGCAGGAAGAAACGGGAAAGGCGCATTTTAGGGTCCGGTTTTGAGATGAAAGAATCAGATTAAGGCCACGTCGTGACCAAGCTTAGAAGCTAACAATCGCAAACGCCCTCAAAAGACAAGCAAGCGCTCGGCGTGAGCCTCCCGCAACGGTCGCCGGGAGCGCTATGGTGCCGAAAAGCTCCCGTGCTGGCAGGGGCTTAACCCGTTGAAACCGGGGCGGTTTGGAACTTTTCGTCCCCCCCTTCACAACCCCAGAATCCTCGGATACAGTCCTCCCGCTAATCCGAAAGGAGGCCGCCTTCAGTCTTAGGTCTGGATGCGTGCTGCAGTCCAAGTCGCGGGAGGAACCTTTTCCGGTGCGACCATCAGGCGGACTAGAGCTGCCGGGGTCATAAAAAGGCTGGAAAAGGGCGAGACAAGGAGCCTGAAAGCAAGGTATCGACCTCGGAGGGGGTTGAGCCTTGCTTTTATTTTTTAAAGGCCTCGTTTGAGCCTAGATCAGAGCTTCCACAACGGGCGGAAGCCAAGCCGCTGAAGCACATTATTCGCCAGCCGCATCAATGCCTCACGGCGCAAGAAGGCCACAATGCTGGCCACCACGAAGGTGAAGCACGCTTCCTTGAACAATTGACCGCCATCCCCGTAAGGGTCAACGCCCAGCGGCGTGAACAGATGAAAGACAATCGCACCCGCCATAATGCCCATGGCAAACAAGGCGCCAAAACCCTGCGATGCAGGAACCAGCACCAGGATACCCGCTAAAATTTCCATGCTGGCAACAAAGAGGCGAAACGGCGGCTCGGGAATCCCAGACCAATCCGACAGACGCTCGAAAACCAAGGTCGGACCAGCCAGTTTGAACTGCTCGTACCAGAAGAATTCAAACGAGATCCAAAGCGCGCCTATCCAGGCCAAAGCATTTTTCAACGTCAGGGACATTGTTCACTCCTCTATCGATTCACTTCTTTAAAGCGTGAACCGGGATCGCGATGTCTCGTTTGGCATAGGACTTAGACCAGGGCTCGCGTTTGACGAAAGCCATCATCCAGGCCGTTCCCAACAAAACGGAAAAACCAAAAAAATTGACGCCGAGCGTAGCCAAAAATCCAGTGCCGAAAAGCTGCAACAGAAAGCCACCTATTTCGGCAGCCGCTATGCTCATCACAAAAGTCGCCAAAGATTGCTGTCCAATTCGCACAATGGGTGAACCAAGACCCTGATTGAGACGATGGGCAAAAGGCGTCACGCACCCCAACACAAGATAGGCCAAGCAGAGAAAATGCACGAGCCGTACGGCCGCAAGATTGGTCTTAGCATCTTCTGGGACAACAAGCGCTTGAACTTGTCGCAGGACAGAAAATGAATCAACCACGGGCTGAAAGGACAATAAGAATCCGACAAACAAAACGACCGAAGCGAACCATATAAGAGGTGCTTGCTGGAATGCTGGGACGGGTATCCGCTTCAATCCAAAACTATAGCCCAACAGAAAACAGAACTGCCAAGCGAAGGGATTAAGAAACTACACATCACCGGTCCAAGGATTTCCCGACAGATTTAAGCCAAACAAATGCGTACTGGCCCAAAGGCTTGCCGAACCGATCAAAGGCAGATGGCGATGCAAACGACCCAAAATTTCGAGCAAGGGCAGCAGCGCAAGAATGACAATATACATGGGTAAAATGTCGAGGAATTCCGGCAACCACGACAATTGCACAAGGCCTACAACAGCGGCGGGCCCATGCTCAACAAGAGGCATAAACCGTCGGAATGCCTCAGGCCCAACGAAGTCTTGCGCGTAATAGGCGATCGTTACCGACGCCAAGACGAGGCACATTTGAACCCAGTAAATCTGCCAAATCCGACGGAAAACTTTCGCGCTGGCGAGCCACCAACCCTTGTCTTGAAAAACCCGACCAAAAGCACCCGCACTCGCGCAGCCCGAACAGAAAACAAATAATTCCGTCCCAGATGAAAACCCAAAGCGCGCAGGAATTCAATCATTCCAACTATTGCCAGGCGTATGGGCGATGAAGATGATCAGCATTGTGAGGCCGCGAAAAAAATCAAGCCTTTGATCGCGCGGCGCCCGCAAGGGTGCCGTTGTCGAACCCGTTGGAACAAGAATGGACACGGGGAAATATCCTTAAAAAAATCAATAATCTCAAATATCACCGCGCTGCCAAGCAGCTTTTGTCTGATCCTTAAACTCACCAAAGCGACCTTCGGCAATCGCGCTGCGCATGCCCGCCATCAGCTCTTGGTAATAGGCCAGATTGTTCCAAGTCAGAAGCATCATGCCCAAAATCTCGCCCGAACGCACCAGATGATGGAGATAGGCACGTGAATAATCTCGCGTCGCCCCGCACTGGCTCTCAGGATCGAGGGGACGCGGATCATCCCCGTGTTTGGCGTTGCGCAGATTAATCTTGCCAAACCGCGTGTAGGCCAATCCATGCCGACCTGCACGGGTCGGCATAACGCAATCAAACATATCGACGCCGCGCGAGACGGCTTCGATCAAATCATCCGGCGTGCCCACGCCCATCAGATAGCGCGGCTTGTTTTGCGGCAGATGCGGTTCCACCACATCGATCATGGCCAACATCACGTCTTGCGGCTCACCAACCGCGAGCCCGCCAATGGCAAGACCACCAAAATCCATGTCAACAAGCGCCTTGGCGCTCTCGATCCGAAGAGCGGGCACTGCACCGCCTTGCACGATGCCGAAAGTCGTCTGCCCCGGCTTACCCGCAAATGCCTTGCGAGACCGCTCGGCCCAACGCAGCGACAGACGCATGGCCCGCTCCGCTTCGGCATCCGAACACGGGAGCTTCACACATTCATCAAATTGCATCTGAATGTCCGAGCCAAGCAAAGCTTGAATCTCCATGGAGCGCTCGGGCGTCAACACATGTTTGGCGCCGTCAATATGCGACTGAAACGTGACGCCATTCTCATTGATCTTGCGCAGCTTCGAGAGCGACATGACCTGAAAGCCGCCGCTATCCGTCAAAATCGGATGCGGCCAGTTCATGAATTTATGCAGACCACCCAATTCCGCGACGCGTTCCGCACCCGGCCGCAGCATCAGATGATAGGTGTTGCCCAAGACGACATCTGCACCCAGAGCGCGCACCTGATCTGTATACATGGCCTTCACTGTCGCCGCCGTGCCAACAGGCATGAAAGCCGGCGTGCGGATGACGCCGCGCGGCATCGAAATGGCGCCCGTGCGCGCCACACCGTCACGGGCATGAACAGCGAAAGAAAAAGTCTCGGTTGAGGTCACAATCAGCTCATGCAAACAGGCGAAAAGGTACAACCGCCCGATTGGTCGAGCGACAGTTGCGCTTGAGTTAGCCTGAAAACGTTTGCGAGGAAAGCAGCAGGCGCATCTGAAGCCACGCCGACCGGGGATCTGGCCACCCCGGCAGAGGCCGGAGGCCACCCCGCAAACAAGGAGGATACAATGGGTGTCTTACCCATCTGTATCGTTCTCAGCATAAAGAAAACCCGGAGGGGCTTCAGGGTCCACCTCCGGGTGCATTTCGGCTGCTGAGAGCAAACCAGGGGGGCGGGCACGAACCCGCTCCCCACTCCTTCAATATAAGGCCAGATACGCCTTTTCGCAATCGCCTCAGGCTTTGCTGCCGGGCAATGCGATTTTCACAATTTTGTAAATTCCTTCATCACCTTGGCCGAATTGGATCGGAAATTCCGCTCCAACACGCATGTCGGCTTGACGCAAAAAACAGGTCCAAAACGCGCCGTTTTCAAAAGCGATGCGACCCAATTCATCGAGCGTAAACGGGCGGCGTGAGCCGTCATAATCGATGCAGCCAAAGGCGAGACTAGGGCCAACCACCCGGCCATTTTCGATGACGAGATCAACAGCCAAAGGGCTTTCAAGACTATCGTCTACCCAACGAGCAATGACACGCATCATGCTCATGGGGTGGCGCGATCCAGCAGACATGCGTCGCCATAGGAGTAGAAGCGGTAATGGTTGGCGATGGCATACGCATAAGCTGCACGCATGCGATCCAATCCGGAAAAAGCTGAGACCAGCATGAAGAGAGTCGACCGCGGCAGGTGGAAATTCGTCAGCAAAATATCGACCGCCTTGAAGCGATAACCCGGCGTGATGAAGATCGACGTATCACCTGCGAATGGATGAACGACCCCTGACTCATCCGTTGCGGTTTCAAGAATGCGCAAAGAGGTTGTGCCTGTCGCAATAATTCGACCACCCTTCGCCCGCGCGTCATTCAAGACTTGCGCAACATCTGGCGTGATGATGCCAAACTCCGCATGCATTTTATGGTCAGCCGTATCATCTGCCTTGACAGGCAGAAACGTTCCTGCACCCACATGCAAAGTGACACGAACAATGCGTATTCCTGCACCTTCAAGACGAGCAACAAGTTCCGGCGTATAGTGCAAACCCGCCGTTGGCGCGGCAACAGCACCCGGCTCATTGGCGAAAAGTGTCTGGTAATCAGCACTATCTTTGTAATCTTCAGCACGCTTGCCAGCAATATAGGGCGGCAAAGGCATATGCCCAAGCTGGACAATCGCATCATCAAGCGCGGGGCCGGAAAGCGAAAAATCAAGCAGGATTTCGCCGCCCTCACCTTTCTCGGCCACATCGGCATGAAGCTCGCCCATCAAGCAAGCCGCACTTTCATCCCCCTGCCCGAAAGAGATACGCTCTCCCTCTTTGAGTTTTTTCGCGGGGCGCACAAAGGCGCGCCAGCGACAATCACTCTCGCGCTTATGCAGCATCACTTCCATGCGCGCGACTGCGTCACCGCGACGACGGATGCCATCCAACCGCGCCGGAATAACACGCGTATCATTCACCACGATCACGTCGCCAGCCCGCAGGATGTCCGGCAGGTCACTCACATGACGATCTGCGAAAGCCCCCTCTCCCGCAGGCACATGGAGCAAACGAGCACTATCACGCGGCTCTGCTGGACGAAGCGCGATGCACTCATCGGGCAGATCAAAATCGAAGAGATCAACTTTCATGACTGGCCAGCGTCACGCAAAGCGGCGCTCCATCTCGTCGACCAATTGACGGATCAAACCGCCAAGATCGCCTGATGTCAAAACCAGAACGACATCGCCGGGCAACAAAGCGCCCGTGATCGAATTGATGTTCTGAGCATTATCGGGGCTCAACCGCGTCACATGGCAGCCGGTGGTCGCGACACGTTCTGCTATCTCGTCATAGCTCAATTGCTCATGCGAGCCCGCGCCATGATCTGGTGGCGCCGAAATGAAAATCTGCGCAGCGCCTCGAAACACATCGTCGTACCAATGAATGGTTGAGCGATTACGCCAAGAGAATGTGTGTGGTTCAAAAACGATCTGCAATCGCCGACCGGGAAAATGCAGTTGAATGGCATCAATCGCCGCGCGGGCTTTCTCGCGCGAGGAGCCAAAGCCTTCATAAACAGGGATCGAGGATTTCGACGAGAGCTTGTCCATCCGGCGCACAACACCAAGGAAGGATGCAAAAGCTTTTTGCAGATCCGCGACGCTAACAAGCTGCATTTCCAACAGCAGGGCCGCAGCGCCTGCCATATTCTGCAAATTATGCGCGCCGAGAAGAGAGGTTTCGAAAGTGCCGAGCCTCTGGCCACGCGCCACAAGCGAGAAACGGCTGACTTCGCCATAGACAATATCAGTCAAATGATAGTCAGCGCTTGCATCTTGCAGCGCGTAAGTCACGACCTTGCAAGCGGCGTCGCGCGCGACATGCATCGCATGCGGCTCGTCTTTGCA
>CANGFE010000052.1 GCA_947453155.1 Beijerinckiaceae bacterium
TGCCTCGGCGCACAAAAAAAGGCCGCGCTGTCGGCCTCGAAATGGCCGGAGCGCGTCCTCCGAAAACCCCTTTGGGGAATCAGGCGGGAGCCCCGGCCCGAAAGTCGAGGCTGATGTAGCCCAAAAGCCGGGGGGTGGGAACCCCCGAGGCTCAAGGAAGGCCCCACGATCCCCAGAGGAAAACAAAGGCTTTTACTGGAGCTGGACCTTATAGGGCGCGCGACTGCCCGCGCTCGGGGGCATCGGCAGCCAGGCCCCCACCGGGGGCGGGGCCAGCGGGTCATTACGCTCATAGCCGCGCACCACCCTCGGCAGGCCGCCTCCCGCATTGGCGCCGCGGGCGATAAGCTGGACATTGGAAATCCGCCCGCCCTCTCCATCAGCCGGGCCTGCCCCGACAAAAGTGACCCAGTAAATCCCCGGCCGA
This sequence comes from Beijerinckiaceae bacterium, assembly GCA_947453155.1. Taxonomy (GTDB): domain Bacteria; phylum Pseudomonadota; class Alphaproteobacteria; order Rhizobiales; family Beijerinckiaceae; genus Terripilifer. The sequence continues at coordinate 428 of CANGFE010000052.1, forward strand.
TCAACCTTGAAGGTGATCTCCCGCGGCACAATGACGCCCGCCGGCGCATCGGCGCAGAAATCAATCGCATTGGTAAGGGTCGGCAAGCGCGGCAAGCGATCCGATTTAAGGTCGCGCTCGCTCACCCGCGCGGGCGAAAACCATTCTGCCCGCTCCTCTTCGCCCGGCCCCATGACTTCTGGATGGAGCGAGGCAAAATCTGGATCGACATGCACCGAGATGCGCCGCGTATCAGCACCACGCACACGCGGCAGGCGCTGCAAGGCAGCATCGAGACTGAAATAATTGCACGCGGCCGAGCCAATCACCGAAGCTGGACTGCTATAGCCATAGCGCAGCATGTAAAATCCCGGCACGAGCAAAAAGGGCCGCGCCATCGCACGATTTTCGAAAGCGCCGCTCGCAGTGCGCACGTCAAGCTCGACAAAACCCGCGCTCTTATCGACACCCGCATTATAGGAAACATTGTTTTGCGGCCAGACGGTCCACCCCGCAGGCAAGAGATCCCAGCCACCCTTGCCGCGAGAGGGTGAGAGCGCAATCGGATTAGGCCCCTCATTTGTATTGAAGCGATCTTCAAACAAGAGATCGCCCGAGCCCCAGGGAAAATTCTGGACCGGCAGACGCGGCGCACCATCATCTTGCGCGCATGGCTCACGACACAAAACAATATTGGCAATGGACGCGCCAAGCCCGTCGGCTTTGCCTTCCGCATGAAATGCGACCCAATAATCCCCGCGCGTGATGATATCGATCTTCACCACACGCTCGATCCAGCGCCCACCGGATGAATAACAAGCATCGATACGATTTCCGGAGGCAAAAGCCATATCGCTGGTTGGCAATTTGCCGCTATCGGGCATCAGATGCACGGACATTTGGTTGGTATTTCCTGCCAAAGAGCGATCGCGCGCCAAGATCCAGGCCAGATCATCCTCGCGGGTGGCGCAAAGCCAAGCAGGTGAAATCATCTCGTTGCGGGCCTGCTCGCGATACCAATAACGCAGCTGATGCAGGCCGGGATCGGCTGAAAATTTCTTGGCGATGAAACTATTTCCAACACCCACATCCAGCTCAACAGCAACAGTAATATTATCGGGCTTATTGCCGCCATAGCGTGAAGCATCGGCCAGCTGCATAATCGGAGAGCCGGAGGCGCGCAATCGGCCATTTGATAACCAGCCATTGACCGGCGCATAGGTTTTCGTGCCCGCCGCCCGCACGTCATTTTCATAGTCTTGGAAATCATCATCGATCAATGCGTCGCGCGCGACCCAGGTCGCGTGTGCATTTCCATGCAATGTCAGATCGCGAATACCCAGCAAGCGCAGAAAAATAGTGGGCTGCGCCGCATCATAATCAAAGGTGGCAATATAAGTGTTGGGCTCATTTGCGCGCTCCAACCGAAAATTCGTTTTCACATTGCGGACATTGGGCTTTTGCGCATTAAAAACCATATCGGCGCGGCCGCGGCCGCGCTCCATCATTTCTTCCGGCAAGACGTCTGGATGGATCGCGCGCAATGCCCGGCTCTGCGCGACAGCCGCAGCCGCAGCCGATTGCGCCGCCTGATCCAGCTTCTGCTGCACTTGAAACGACATGCCATAATCCAGCGCTGTGCCAGTGACGAGCGCGAGCGGGATCAATACGGCCGCCGCGATCAGCGGCAGATTGCCGACCTGCTCACGCAGCTCACGCCATGTCTGAACAATGCGGCTCATGGACATGATTGAGCCTCATTGGATGCGCTGATGATCCGCTGATCGCCCGCGCGGGGCACAGCATAGGCTTCACGCACCAGAGGGCGCTGACCCAGAACAGCAGTCGACGAAAACGGCTGATATTCATAAGCCAATGTGACGACGATCATCACGCCAGCCCGAAACATGCGGCCTGGCAAAGTCGTGCTGGCGGGCGCCTCACCCCCCGGCGCCAGCGTGCCACAGGCACGCAAGACCTGATTGGCTGACAGAAGCGCGCGCGACTCTGCCGTGCCACCATCCCACGTCCACAGCACTTGCGCGCTATTGCTGGCACAATCAGCCACGCACGACGGATCGCTTGGCACAAAACGCACCAGCGAAGCCTGCACACCCAAAGTCTTGCGCCAATTGGCACCTGCAAGAAATGGCGCTTCCGGAAATAGCCAAAACAAAGCGCCTGCATCATCGCTCCAATCGCGATCCTGCATGGGGCTTGCGCGCTCACCCATGATAGTCGCGAGACTGTCGGTTGCGGCAGTGAGATGGCGGGCAAAACGCGAATAGCGATCGAACTCCGCCAGATTGACCGCAGCATAGATGAGAACCAGCATGATCAGCGTGGATTCAACCAGCGTCAGCCCACTCTCATCGGCACGGAAACGCTTCAACGTGGCGCGCATGTCAGCACACCCCCGCAATGATATTGGGTGCATTGCGCAGACCAAACGAGGCCACGTAATAAAGCGTCTGATCAGCAAAATCGCCGGCCCAGATGCGTGACAAAAACGGCGTTGGATAGGCGAGTTGGAAAATCATCACATCTTGGGCAGCCCCCGCACACCAGCGCGCAGCCGCAATCTCCGCAGGCGAGACGATGGACATCGAATTCGCAGGTGCAAGATGAACGACCACACGGTCGCAGCTCAGCGTCGGCAAGGTCGGGCAAATAAATTGATCGCGAAAGCTCTGTGCAGAATGGGTCTGCGGATCAATCGCACCATTGCGCAATTGAGATGCGAGCTCGCGCCCCGTCGCATCAATCTTGTCGAAGACAATGGCATTGGCCGCCATATCGGCCAGAAACAGGAGCGCGAAGAGAAGTGGCCATGCTGCAAGCGCAAATTCCACCGCCACCGCGCCCTCATGGGCACGGCGAAACGGCAACAAACCCTTTCTGACAAGAGCAAGGCAAAAAGCCATCGTGATCTCAAAATGAACAAATCAAAATAATATGCCGAGCATCATTGCCCGAAAACACTAACTGAACTCATAACGACCCGCGCAGGTTCCGTTGCGGCAGAATCTGGCAGCGACAATTCGCCCCTCAGTTATGTGGAGGAAAAGGCCAGAAAACAATGCCCCGCGCAGCCAAGCAAGGATGACAAGGCCCTGCCGGATAGTTAGGAGACAAGCATGCCTTTGTCCCGCCAAATCTCCGCCTTCGTGATTGTTGGGCTTTTTGCCGTCATTGCCCATTACGGGGCACTGATTATTTTGGTGGAAGCCTTTCAATGGGAGGCCGTGCCCGCCACTCTGGTTGGCTATGTCTGCGGTGGTGTGACGTCCTATATTCTCAATCGCCGCCACACGTTTGAGAGCCACCGCACGCATCGTGAGGCGATTTGGCGCTTTTGCGCCGTGGCCGCCATCGGCTTTTTGATCACAGGCGGCTTAATGTCGATTTTTGTCGGGAAACTTCAGGTTCCATATCTACTTGCACAAGTCGTAACGACCGGAATCGTGCAGTTCTGGAGTTTCCTTGGCAACAAGTTATGGACTTTTGGCAAAGCTTAGGCTCATCATAGACGTATTGCGTCTCATGATTGTTTTTAAATTTTGCTCATGGATATTTTTAGACTGATGCTCTTTGCGATGGGCATCATGGCCCTCATCGTCATCAACTCGACCTTGTTCGTCTGGAACGAGGGACTGCGCGTGTGGACCAACCACGCGCAAGACGGCTGGCATCTCGAGTGCCATTATTACACGCCGTTCCGCGTCTTCACGAAACAAGTCTATCTTGGACAAGATTGCCCGGCGCGCGTCAGCGCGCCGAGCTTTTCAAACCTTTACGGCCATCTCACCGTTGGCGGCATGGACGACAGAATGGAGTCAACATTGCCGCCGGTCTTCAATCCGAAAATCGTTCCGCGATCATAAAGCAGATTGAATTCGACATAGCGGCCGCGGCGCACCTGTTGCTCGTGACGCATCTCTTCGGTCCACGGCTTCACCATATTGGCGCACGCAATCTGCGGATAGATCGACACGAAGGTCTCGCCAACATCACGCGTCAGCGCGAAGTCTGTGTCCCAAGCGCTATTCTGCGCATCGCCGGCTGAATTGAGATAATCGTAGAAAATCCCGCCAATGCCGCGCGGCTCGTTACGATGCGGCAACCAGAAATATTCTTCGCACCAAGCTTTATATTTCGGATAATCGGCAATCTCATGACGACCGCAGCAATCCTCAAAAGCCTTATGAAAGGCCTGTGAATCGGCATCTTCTTGCGTGCGGCGGGCCATCATCACGGGCGTCAGATCGGCGCCACCGCCAAACCAAGCTTTCGACGTCACAACAAAACGCGTGTTCATATGCACCGTCGGCGCATTGGGGTTCCACGGATGCGCGATCAGCGAAATGCCAGACGCCCAAAAGCGCGGATCCTCAGCTGCACCTGGAATCTGCTTTGCAAATTCCGGCGCGAAGGTTCCAAAGACGGTCGATGTGTGGACGCCCGCCTTTTCAAAGAAACGCCCGTGCAACATGCCCATGCGACCACCACCGCCCGGCGCACCATCATGATTGTCGCGCGTCCAAGGCTTGCGCTCGAAACGGCCCGGCGCCTTGGGCGCATCAGGATGAAGATGCATGTCGGCAGCATCTTCCAGCGCTTCAAAAGCGGTGATGATTTTATCCTGTAGGCTTTCGAACCAGGCTTTTGCTTGAGCTTGACGCTGCGCCAACAAAGTATCGGTCATTCTTCTTCCTTCCCCAATTGGCGCAAAGCCTCACCCAAAACCATGGTCCCCGCCACGGCAACATTGAGCGAACGGAATCCCGGCCGGATTGGAATGATGACCCGCGCATCGGCGGCATCATGAACTCCATCCGGGACCCCAGCCGATTCCCGCCCCACCAAGAGTATGTCCCCCGGCTGATAGGCGAAATCCCTGTAATCGACAGCCCCTTTGGTGGTCAGCAGGACCAGCCTGCGACCGCAATCGGCCCGCCAAGCCTCAAAAGCGGCAAATGATACGTGCCGGTCAATGGGCACATGGTCGAGATAGTCCATTCCCGCCCGGCGGAAGTTCTTATCCGTGACCGGAAAGCCCGCGGGCTCAATAATGGCGGCATCCACCCCCAAACAGGCACAGGTGCGCAGCATGGTCCCCGTATTTTGGGGAATATCGGGCTGGTACAGGGCCAGCGTCAGGCGGCCGAGAGGGGCCGCGGAGGACAGGCGATCAGGCTCGGACATTGGCTTACAGGGGAAGGCCTTAAGGAGGGCGCGAAAAGCTCAGACGGGACTAAACCATGTCACGAGCCCGTGACTATAGACAAGCGCGGCGAAGGGTGCGAAACAACGCCCGCTCGTGAGCGGATTCCCGCGCCCGAGGCCGTTTTTATACGGCTCCGGTGGCGATGGGTCGCATTGCCGCGACCGAGTACCAGCCGTATCCAAACGGCCGGTGAGAGGTGGGCTAGCCGGCCCCTTTTCAAACATGCCCTCCGCAGGCTTTTTCCGCCAGATGGCGATGCCGGCGCGTAGAGGCAAAGTGACATGGATTTGGGGGTTAATCGTGGCAGAAGCAACGACGGTCGAGCCGACCCGCAGGGATTTTCTTTATATTGCTACCGGCGCGGTTGCGGCGGTTGGCGCTGGTTCAGTGGCTTGGCCGCTGATCCATCAGATGAACCCCGACGCATCGACGCTCGCTTTGGCGTCGACTGAAGTCGATCTCGCCGCGCTGCCGGAAGGCGGCATTATGACGGTGAAATGGCGCGGCAAGCCTGTGTTCGTGCGTCACCGCACGAAGAAGGAAATTGACGAAGCCCAAGCGACCCCGCTCGCGCAGCTTCCCGATCCGCAGAAAGATGCGGACCGCGTGAAGAAGCCGGAATGGCTGGTGGTTCTTGGCGTCTGCACGCATCTTGGTTGCGTGCCGCTCGGCCATTCAGGCGATTATGACGGCTGGTTCTGCCCTTGCCATGGCTCGCACTACGACACGTCGGGTCGCATCCGTAAGGGTCCGGCACCGCGCAATCTGGAAGTGCCCCAGTATCAGTTCGTCGCCGACACGAAGGTTCGTATCGGCTGATTCATTCAAACCCGGGCTCACGCTCGGGTTTCGCGCTTCACCGCGCTGACGAGACAATTCATCGAAACGAGTGGATGACATGAGCGGACCTTCAACTTACGTCCCCAAGAGCGCCATCGGCCGCTGGTTTGAAAGCCGGCTCCCGATTATGGGCCTGATGCACTCTTCTTTCGTGGTCTATCCGACCCCGAAGAACCTCAACTATTTCTGGACCTTTGGCGGCATCCTGTCGCTGATGCTCGGCGTGCAGATCATCACCGGCATTGTGCTGGTCATGCATTACACGCCGCATGTCGATTATGCCTTCCAGTCGGTCGAGCACATCATGCGCGACGTGAACTGGGGCTGGTTCCTGCGCTACACCCATGCGAATGGCGCCTCGATGTTCTTCATCGCCGTTTATATTCACATGCTGCGCGGCCTTTACTACGGCTCCTACAAGGCGCCGCGTGAAGTGCTTTGGATCCTCGGCGTTGTGATCTTCTTGCTGATGATGGCCACCGCATTCATGGGCTACGTTCTCCCATGGGGCCAGATGTCCTTCTGGGGCGCGACCGTCATCACCAACCTCTTCTCGGCCATTCCGATGGTGGGTGAATCCATCACAACTTGGCTGTGGGGTGGTTATGCCGTCGACAATCCGACGCTGAATCGCTTCTTCTCGCTCCACTATCTGCTCCCCTTCATGATCGCGGCCGTCGTCGGCCTGCATGTCTGGGCGCTGCATGTGTCGGGTCAGAACAATCCGACCGGCGTGGAAGTGAAAGACGTGAAGCGCGACACCGTGCCTTTCACGCCTTACGCGACCATCAAGGATGGTTTCGCCATGGTGGTGTTCCTGGCTTTCTTCAGCTGGTTCATCTTCTATGTGCCGAACTATCTCGGTCACCCCGACAATTATATTGACGCCAACCCGATGGTGACACCCGCACATATCGTGCCGGAATGGTACTTCCTGCCGTTCTACGCGATCCTGCGCGCCATTCCCGACAAACTCGGTGGCGTTCTTGCGATGTTTGGCTCGATTGCCGTGCTCGCCTTCCTGCCTTGGCTGGATACGTCGCGCGTCAAGTCGGCCAGCTTCCGTCCGGTCTATCGCGTCTTCTTCTGGGTCTTCGTGATCTGCGGGATTGGCCTTGGCTATCTCGGCGCCATGCCGGCTGAAGGTGGCTATGTGATCGCGTCGCGCATCTTCACCGTCTATTACTTCGCCTTCTTCCTGATCATCATGCCGTTGCTTGGTCTCTTCGAGACACCAAAGCCGCTGCCTGCATCGATTGCTGACTCCGTGCTCGCGCGCGGTGGCTCGGCAAGTGCGGCTGCTGCTGGCGCCGCGCATGCTCCGGAAAACAAGTAAGGCTGATCGAGGGACATGACGACAATGATCAAGACCAAACTCAGCCTCTCCATCCTCGGCCTCGCGGCGGCTCTCGTCGCGGGTCCGGCGCTCGCCGCCGGCGGCCATGACACGAAGCTTCCAGAGCGTCAGCCCTGGAGCTTTGCGGGTCCCTTCGGCAAGTTCGATCGCGCCCAATTGCAGCGCGGCTTCCAGGTCTATCGCGAAGTTTGCGCCAACTGCCATTCGATGAAGCGCGTGGCGTTCCGCAACCTCTCGGAACCGGGTGGCCCGCAATTCTCGGAAGCGCAGATCAAGGCGCTCGCTGCAGAATATAAGGTCAAGGACGGCCCAAATGATGCCGGCGATATGTTTGATCGTCCCGGCCGTCCTTCGGACAAGTTCCCGGCACCTTTCGCCAACGAAGCGGCTGCTCGCGCAGCGCTCGGCGCGGCCCCGCCTGACTTCTCGCTGCTCGCCAAGGCGCGCGGCTATTCACGCGGCTTCCCGCTCTTCCTGATCGATTCTCTGCCGATCCCCGGCGGCGCTTATCAGGAACATGGCCCCGACTACATTGTCGCCCTGCTGAATGGTTATTCCAAAGCGGATGATCCGAACTGGAACGACTTTATGCCGGGCAACAAGATCGCCATGGCAGCTCCGCTCGCTGATGGCGCTGTGGACTACACGGACGGCTCGCCCAAGACGCTACTGCAATATTCGCGCGACGTTGCCGCCTTCATGATGTGGGCTGCCGAACCGAAGCTCGAAGAACGCAAGAAGACAGGCTTCCGTGTCATGGCCTTCCTGCTCGTCTTCGCCGGCCTGCTCTTCTACACGAAGAAGAAGGTCTGGGCCGACGTTGCCCATTAAGTTGGCTCACTGATCTCTCTTCAATGAGACAAAGAAAAGGCCCCGGTTTTCCGGGGCCTTTTTTATTGCGCACACACACCCTCTCACCGTCATTGCGAGGAGCGAAGCGACGAAGCAAACCAGAAGCAACGCGTGAGGCCTCTGGTTTGCTTCGCTGACGCTCGCAATGACGGTGTGGAAGCGCAAAAAAAGCCCCGTCTGATGACGGGGCTTTTCAAACTCTAAGAGAGCTTTTTTACGCCAAGCTGCCGGTGAAGCGCTGGATGCGCGTACAAGCATCTTCGAGTGTCTGCATCGACGCCGCGTAAGAAATGCGGAAGTTCGGGCCAAGACCAAAGGCCGAGCCGTGCACAACTGCCACACCTTCAGCCATTAGCAACTCGGAGATGAAGTCCTCATCATTGGTGATGACTTTGCCTTCCTTCGTCTTCTTGCCGAGCGCCTGCTGGCAGGACGGATAGACATAGAAGGCGCCTTCCGGCGTCGGGCAGGTCAGGAGATTGGCCTGGTTGAGCATGGAGACGACCAGATCGCGGCGCTCCTGGAAGGCTTTCTTGAACACCGGCAGATGCGCTTGCGAACCATCGAGCGCTTCCACAGCCGCCCATTGGGCGATGGAGCATGTGCCTGATGTCTGCTGGCCCTGCAGAAGATCCATGGCCTTGATCAGCTGATCAGGACCGGCGGCATAACCAACACGCCAGCCGGTCATGGCATAGGCTTTCGACACGCCATTCATAGTCAGCGTGCGATCCATGAGATCGGGGCAGACTTGCGCGATGGTCGTATATTCGAAATCGCCGTAGCAAAGATGCTCATACATATCGTCGGTGAGCACCCAGACATGCGGATGGCGCTTCAGAACCTCACCCACAGCCTTCAATTCAGCGCGGGTGTAAGCAGCGCCTGTCGGATTCGACGGCGAGTTGAGGATCAGCCACTTCGTGCGCGGCGTGATCGCCTTTTCCAAAGCTTCCGGCTGCAGCTTGAAATTATGTTCCATCGTGCACGGCACGAAGACGGGATTACCGCCGCACAGCAGCACCATATCGGGATAAGACACCCAGTAAGGCGCAGGGATCACGACTTCATCGCCGGGGTTCATGGTCGCCATAAAGGCGTTGAACAGGACGTGCTTGCCGCCGGTGCCGACGATTGTCTGCGTCCACTTGTAATCAAGGCCGTTCTCGCGCTTGAACTTGCGCGCAATGGCCTCGCGCAAAGGCTGGATGCCGAGCACGGGCGTATATTTCGTCTCGCCGCGCTGAATGGCGGCAATGCCGGCCTGCTTGATATTGTCGGGCGTATCGAAATCGGGCTCGCCGACCGAGAGGGAGATGATATCGCGGCCTGCATTCTTGAGGTCGCGCGCTTTCTGCGTCGCCGCGATGGTCGCGGAAGGCTTTACGCGGGAAAGGGCGTCGGCAAGAAAGGCCATGATGGTACTCCGGGAAGAATCTGTAAGGGAGGGACGGCGGAAACTAGTGCCATGAGGCAGATGGGGCAAGGCAGGAATGCTGCCTCTCTGCCCTTTCCTACGCAGGAATTGCACCTTCGGACTTCTCAAGCGGTCCCTCATCCCCCGCACTCGTCATTGCGAGCGAAGCGACGCAATCCAGAAGCCTCACGCGGGGCCTCTGGATTGCCGCGTCGGCCTGCGGCCTCCTCGCAAGGACGGCTAACCACTGGCATCCGGATGATTCCCGCCCCATATTGCCCTCATGCCCAAAAGCCCTGCCAAGCCCCCCAAAAAACCAGCCAGCCGCACGCCTGCCAGCAAAGCTGCCAAGCCCAATGTGCAGCCGCTGGGCGATCATCTGGCCGCCCTGCTCAATCCGGCTTTGGTGAAGGGATTCGGCGAAGCCCCGCAGGCCAGCTTTGATTCGGGCCCCGTCACCGGGATTGACCCGAAACTGGCCGAAAGCCTCGGCCTCGACCCCACGAACGATCTCGATTTCACCGAAAGCCGCCCCAAGCGCCAGCGCCCTGCCCGCGCGACGATGGAAGTCTCTGGCTCCACCGCCACAGCCGAGTCGCTGAAAAGCCTACTCGAGGCCGGCGACCCCAATCTGCGCGATGAAGAAGCCTGGGTGCCGCATCGCCCCGCCCGACCGGAAAAATCCGAAGGCGGCATCAAATTCAAAATCGTCAGCGAATATGAACCTAAAGGCGATCAGCCAACCGCCATTGCCGAACTCGTCAAAGGCATTAGCGCACATGAGCGCGACCAAGTGCTGCTGGGCGTCACCGGCTCGGGCAAGACGTTCACCATGGCGCAAGTGATTGCGCGCACCAATCGCCCCGCTCTGATTCTGGCGCCGAATAAAACACTTGCCGCGCAGCTCTACGGCGAATTCAAAAGCTTCTTCCCCGACAATGCGGTGGAATATTTCGTCTCTTACTACGACTATTATCAGCCCGAAGCCTACGTGCCGCGCACCGACACATTCATCGAGAAAGAATCCTCGATCAATGAACAGATCGACCGGATGCGCCATGCCGCGACGCGCGCATTGATCGAACGCGATGATGTCATCATCGTCGCCTCCGTCTCCTGCATTTACGGTATCGGCTCGGTCGAAACCTATACGGCCATGACCTTCTCGCTGAAACTCGGCGAGCGCATCGACCAACGCCAACTCATCAATGATCTGGTCGCGTTGCAATATAAGCGCACGCCTGATTTTTCGCGCGGCACCTTCCGCGTGCGTGGCGATACGGTTGAAGTCTTTCCGGCTCATTATGAAGACCGCGCTTGGCGCATCAGCTTCTTTGGCGATGAAGTCGAAAGCCTCGCCGAATTCGACCCGCTCACGGGCAAGAAGACGCAAGACCTCGAATTCATCAAGCTCTATGCCAATTCGCATTATGTGACGCCGCGCCCGACTTTGTTGCAAGCCATCTCCGGCATCCGCAATGAAATGAAACAGCGCCTCGAAGAACTCTATGCGCAAGGCCGCCTGCTCGAAGCGCAGCGCCTCGAACAACGCACCATGTTCGATCTAGAAATGCTGGAAGCCACAGGCTCGTGCGCTGGCATTGAAAACTATTCGCGCTATCTCACCGGCCGCAAGCCGGGCGAGCCGCCACCGACTTTGTTCGAATATCTGCCCGACAATGCGCTTGTCTTTACGGACGAAAGCCACGTCACCGTGCCACAAATCGGCGGCATGTATCGCGGCGACTTCCGCCGTAAAGCGACGCTCGCCGAATACGGCTTCCGCTTGCCATCATGTCTCGACAATCGTCCGCTGCGCTTTGAAGAATGGGAAGCGATGCGGCCGCAGACCGTGCATGTGTCGGCGACACCGGGCACATGGGAAATGGAACAGACAGGCGGCGTCTTTGTCGAACAGGTCATTCGTCCGACAGGCCTCATCGATCCACCCGTCGAAGTGCGTCCTGCCCGCACGCAGGTCGATGATTTGCTCGGTGAAGTGCGCGCCACCGCGCAAGTCGGTTATCGCTCGCTGGTCACTGTCCTGACCAAGCGCATGGCCGAAGATCTCACCGAATATCTGCACGAAAACGGCGTGCGCGTGCGCTACATGCATTCCGATATTGATACGATTGAGCGTATCGAAATTTTGCGCGATTTGCGTTTGGGCGCTTTTGACGTGCTGGTGGGCATCAATCTACTGCGCGAAGGTCTTGATATTCCCGAATGCGGATTCGTCGGTATTCTGGATGCGGACAAGGAAGGCTTTCTGCGCTCCGAGACGTCACTCATCCAGACCATCGGCCGCGCCGCGCGCAATGTGGATGGCAAGGTCATTCTCTATGCCGACCAAATCACCGGCTCGATGGAACGCGCCATGGCGGAAACCAGCCGCCGCCGCGAGCGCCAAGAGGCTTACAACAAAGAACATGGCATCACGCCCGCCACGATCAAACGCGGTATTCAGGACATTCTGGGTTCGGTTTACGAGCAGGATCATGTCACGGTCGACACGGGCCTCGCGGATAAGCCCGCCATCGGTCACAACTTCAAAACGACACTTGCCGATCTCGAAAAGCGGATGCGCGAAGCCGCGGCCAATCTCGAATTCGAAGAAGCTGCCCGCCTACGCGATGAAGTGAAACGCCTGCAAGCCACCGAGCTTGCGGTAGGCAATGACCCGTTGGCGCGCCAGCAAGCAGTGGAAGATCAGGCCGGCGGCTATCAAGGCACGCGCAAATATGGCGCGGCTGCCAACACGCCGCAGGGATCACGTAGTCGCAAAAAATAAAGCGCCGTCATTGCGAGGAGAGGTGCCACAAACGAAACGGGCGCCTTTCGGCGCCCGTTTGCTTAGTTCTTTAAGCGACCTGCTGGATCGCGGAGAGTTTCCACTCGTCCGTCCCGCCACCTGCGCGGCGGGTGAAGGTCCAGATTTCCGTCGCCTCTGACGGCTCGGTGCGATCGCCCGAAATGTAAGCGCCGGTTGCGCGATCGACCATTGTGTCCATGACCGAGAAGCGCATGGCAACGGTTGCATAATCTGCATCCGTCTCGCGCCAGGCTTCCGAGAGATCACCCTGCAAAAGCTTCGCGCCCGAGACTTTGTTGAGCACGCCCTTGCGGGCATTTTCAGCGAGGTCTTCGGCGAAATAGGAGACCATTTCCGGCGTCACATGACGGCGCAGATGCTCCATATTTTCTTCGCCATAGGCGCTCTGGATTTCAGCAAGCTTGCGCTCGAAAGAATTGAAATCTTCCGGCGAAATTTGAAGCTCGGCGATCCGTGCGGCAGGCGCCGCAGCGGCACCAGCCCCAGCGCCGCCACCAAACATGCCGCCAAAAGCTTCACGCTGCATCGGCTGTTCCGGCGCCTGACCATGTGGGGTCGCGGTTGCCAGCTGGCCTTCGCGCTTGCGGGCGAAATAGCTGATCGCAAAACGCACAACCAGGAAGATCAGGCCGAGCTGCAGGATGAGGCCGAGGAAGCTCGTCAGCGAGCCAAGGCCATTGAACAAGCCAGAACCCGACAGCAGGCCGAAAATACCGGCGCCGACGAGGCCAGCCATCAGGCCGCGGCCGAGGCCGGAGTTAAAGAAACCACCTGATTGCGGAGCCGCAGCCGCTGCTGCAGCAGGCGCAGTCGGCGCCGCGCTTGGCGTATTGGGGGTCATGGTGCGCTGCATGGGCTGTGCACCGCTCGGCGCTGTCTGGGTCGCAGGCGGCGCGGAAAAGGTTTTGGAGCCGCGGCTGCCAACGCTGCTGCCGGAGCCAGGCTTGGCCATGGCAAGAGCAGGCGCAAGCGCCAAAGAGACGGCGACCGCCATCGCAGCCATTTTGCTGGTCGAGCGACGGATAGACATGGGCATTACCTCACGGGGTAAAGCGGGCAAGACGCCCGCCCAAGTAATATAGGAGGCCATCACAAGCTTTATAAGCCGACCCAAGGTCAAAATTTACGTGATCCTCGCCGCGAAGCAGCAAAGCCGCACCCCGTCTTTTTCATCCCTTTGCCACATTTGGTTTAGCCAGCCTTAACCCTTGCCGAGCGACAAGGAAGAATGGCGCGTTGCGTATGGCCCATAGCAACCTTAACGGTTGCCGCTCTTGCTCTGTCCGGATGTTCGCTGTTCCAGCGCCCGCAGAGGCCGGCTTGGCGTACCCAAGCGGAAAAAGCCTGCTTCGCTGAAAAGAAAATCCAGATGTCCTCCTTTGTCGAACTGGCGAAGGAAATCGACGGGCCGGGCATTTGCGGCCTGACCATGCCGTTGAAAGTCACGGCCCTGGCCGGCGGCACCGTCGCCCTCACCTCAACGCAGACCATCGGCTGCCCGATGACGGCCGCGCTCGATCAATGGGTGAGCGAATTCGTGCAACCCATCGCCTTGCAGCGCTTCGGCCAGCCGATCACCGAAGTGAAGAGCATGGGCTCTTACGCCTGCCGCTCCATGAACAATCAGGGCGTGCGCCTGTCCGAACATGGCTTTGGCAATGCGATCGATATTGCCGGCTTCGTGCTGATGGATGGCCGCGAGATTACCTTTGTGCGTGATTGGACGCGCGGCAAAGAAAACGACAAAGCCTTTTTGCGCGAGATTCAGGCGGGCGCCTGCCAGATTTTCACGACAGTTCTCGCACCCGGCTCGGATGTGTTTCATTACAATCACATGCATGTCGATCTGGCGCAGCACGGCAATACATCCGAAGGCCCGCGCCGCTATTGCAAGCCGATCCCGGCGCCCGGCCTCATGCCCAAACCCTTCAAGCATGATGATCTGCCTGATCCGCCGGAGCTGGATGAAGATCTCGATATTGCAGGCCTGATTGAAAAGACCGTGCCGCGCACAGCTGTGGCATCCAACACATCCTCGAGCCTGTCGAATGGTTCGAAAATTTCGCTCGGCCTGCCACCGCCCGCGCCAGCTCAAGCGCCGCGCGTGCGGGTTGCGCAGAATATGGCGCCTGTTGAAAGCGCGCCTTTGTCGCCAAAGCCTGCGATCGATCCGCCCGCCAAAATGGCGCCGCTCTCGCCACTCGACCGCTTGTTGCTCAACGGCGAATTTGTGCCCAAGCGTCGCTAGGCGCGGCCATAGCCGCCGCCCGTCGGCGTTTCGATGATCACCGCATCGCCCGCATGCACGGCGCGCGTATCGCAGGCTTTCAATTCTTCGCGCTGACCATTCGCATGGCGCAAAAGATTTCGCCCCAATTCGCCATCAGCACCACCCAAAGTTCCCTTGGGCGCGATGCGCCGATGATCTGACAGAATGGACAGCTGCATTTCTTCACGGAAACGGATGGTGCGGCTGGTGCCATCGCCCGCCTTCCATCGGCCGGTGCCGCCCGAGCCGCGGCGAATATGAAAATCTTCCAGCACAACCGGAAACCGCATTTCGAGAATCTCGGGATCGGTCAGGCGCGAATTGGTCATATGCGTATGCACAGCTGCCGCCCCATCAAAACCATCGCCAGCAGGCGCGCCAGAGCAGAGCGTCTCGTAATATTGGTGGTCGCGATTGCCGAAAGTGAGATTGTTCATCGTGCCCTGCGCCGAACCTAAACGGCCCAGCGCCGCAAAGAGAACATCCGTCACGGCTTGGCTCGTCTCGACATTGCCCGCCACCACAGCCGCCGGATATTGCGGCGAGAGCATGGACCCTTGCGGAATGACAATCTCGAGCGGGCGCAAACAGCCTGCATTCATCGGCATATCACCACCGGCAAGCACACGGAACACATAAAGCACGGCTGCACGGGTCACAGGTTCTGGTGCATTGAAATTATTGGCGCGCTGCGCACTTGTGCCCGTAAAATCAACCTTGGCACGGCGTGTCTTGGCATCGACCGTGATGCGCACGCAGATTTTCGCGCCATCATCCGCCTCGATCGCGGCCTGCGCATCGCGCAATGTGCCGATGAGATCACGCACGCGCGCTTCAGCATGATCTTGCACATGACACATATAGGCGCGCACCACACTCCATGAATAATCGTCGATCAGCGCATGCAATTCGCCAAGCCCTTTGGCATTGGCAGCAATCTGTGCTTTGAGATCAGCAAGATTTTGCGCCGGATTGCGCGCCGGATAACGCGCTGTCAGCAGCGCCTCCAGAATGGCGCGCTCGCGGAAGACGCCGCGCTCGACAATTTTCAGATTGTCGAGATAGACGCCTTCTTCTTCAATATGCGTAGCGAGGGGCGACATGGAACCGGGCGCGATGCCACCTACATCCGCATGATGGCCGCGCGACGCGACCCAGAATAAAATTGTCTTGCCCGCAGCGTCGAAAACCGGCGTGCAAACGGTAATATCCGGCAGATGCGTGCCACCGTTGTAAGGCGCGTTCAACGCGAAGACGTCGCCCGGACGGATCTTGCCCTTGTTGGCACGAATGATGGTTTCAACCGAGCGATCCATCGAACCCAGATGCACAGGCATATGCGGCGCATTGGCAACCAGATGTCCGCGCTCGTCAAAAATCGCGCAGGAGAAATCAAGCCGCTCTTTGATATTCACCGAAGAAGCGGTGTTTTGCAGCACAAGCCCCATCTGTTCGGCGATGGACATGAAGCGCTTGTTGAAGATTTCAAGCAGAACAGGATCGGCATAGCGACCATCTGCCGCTTTCTTCTTCTGCGCTTTGGCGCGCGTGAGAATGACATGATCCAGCGCGCTGATCTCGGCGCTCCAGTCTTTCTCAATCACAATGGTCTGATGCGGCTCGATGATAAGAGCCGGACCCTTCACCTGCGCGCCGGGGCGCAAAACCTCGCGCAGCAAGACAGGCGCCTTGTGCCATTGGCCTTGCGAGAAGAAGCGTGTTTGGGCCGCAGGCTTGGGCTTTTGTCCTTTGCGCAGAGTGTGACGACGCTCTTGCGGTCGCTTGGTCTTGGCCACAGCCTCGACCGAGAAGGCGTCAATCACGAGCGACGCTTTGGCATCGGCAAAACCAAAACGCGCCGCATGCAGCTTGGTGAAAGCGCGCGACAGACGCGCCAGAACAGAAGCCTCGGCACCCGCGATTTTCTCGGACAATTCGAGCGCCATATCCGTGCCCGCGACTTTGAGGCGCAACACCAGACGCGTGGCAATCTGCTTTTTCGCGACACCTTGCGCGCTTAAGTCTGCAACAGCGCGCGCTTCCAGCGCATAGGCACGGACCCGCAGAAGTTTCAAACCTGCCTTGTCGAGACGGCGCTCCAGACTTTCCTGCACAAAGACACGTTGCTCCGCGAGCCCCATGCCATAGGCCGAAAGAACGGATGACAAAGGATGAATGAGCACACGACGCATGCCCAGCGCATCGGCAACAAGGCAGGCGTGCTGCCCGCCCGCGCCCCCAAAACAATTGAGCGCATAAGTCGTGACATCATGACCGCGCGCGACAGAGATATTTTTGATCGCTTCCGCCATATGCGCGACCGCAATGGCGATAAATCCATCAGCCAGAGCTTCGGGTGCGCGCGTCAGGCCATTGGCTTCTGCCAGCTGCGCAAAGCGGGACCGCACAATTTCGGCATCCAGCTTTTCAGTCTGTGCGGGTCCAAAAATCGCGGGAAAAAAATCCGGCAGCAGTTTACCGACCATGACATTGGCATCGGTGACAACCAGCGGCCCACCGCGTCGATAGCAAGCCGGCCCCGGATTGGCGCCCGCCGAATCCGGCCCGACACGAAAGCACCCACTCTCGCAGGCCAGAACTGACCCACCACCCGCAGCCACAGTGTGAATCTGCATCATCGGCGCGCGCAGACGCACGCCCGCCACTTCCGTTTCAAACGAGCGCTCGAAATCACCGGCAAAATGCGCGACATCGGTCGATGTGCCGCCCATATCAAAACCGATCACGCGCTTGAAACCCGCCGCGCGCGCCGTTTCTGCCATTGCGACAACGCCACCCGCAGGGCCCGACAGGATCGCGTCTTTCCCGGTAAAGCGGTCAGCGGCAGCAAGCCCGCCCGCCGAGGTCATGAAATAGAGCCGCGTGGACGCGCCCAATTCCCGCGCCACTTTCTCGACATAGCGCGCGAGAATGGGCGTGAGATATGCGTCGGCAACAGATGTATCGCCACGCCCGATGAATTTCACCAAAGGCGAGATTTCATGGCTGACGGAGACTTGCGTAAAACCAATGGCACGCGCCATGCGTGCGGCTTCTTTTTCATGCTCGGCAAATCGCCAGCCGTGCATGAAGACAATGGCCGCAGAACGGAAGCCTTGTGCAAAAGAAGTTTCCAGATCGCACCGCAGAGCAAGCTTATCCAGCGCTCGTTCAACCGTGCCATCAGCCAGCACACGTTCATCGACTTCCAACACACCGGAATAAAGCTGTTCGGGCTTTTCAATCTTCAAGGCGAAAATATCGCGCCGCGCCTGATTGCCGATCTCGAGTGCATCACGAAAGCCGCGCGTTGTGACCAACAGCACGCGCTCGCCCTTGCGCTCCAGCAGTGCATTAGTCGCAACCGTCGTGCCCATTTTGACAGAGTCGATCAGCCCGTCGGGAATACGCGCGAGAATGGAAAGATTGAGACAGCGGCGAATGCCGGCAATGGCGGCATCTTCATACGCTTCGGGATTTTCCGACAGCAATTTATGGACATGCAGGCGACCTGACGGATCGCGGCCAATCACATCAGTGAATGTGCCGCCGCGGTCGATCCAGAATTGCCACTGATCTGTCATAGCGCGAAGATTAGAGCGAGAAGCGGCTGACCTCAATCACGCCGCTGCTGTCTAATTTCATGCCGCGGATCACACCTTCAATGCGCCAGCGCGCGCCCTCGCGCGTGATCTCGTACAAATGCCAGGCCGCGCGGTGCCGCTCCGTGCCCGGCACGGCCGAAGCCGAGGCGACACCCACCACAGGCACAGGGCCCTGCGGCCCGTCGAGATAGACAATCGAATGGCGATGATTGTGACCATGCAGAATGAGCTCGGCGCCCTCTTCGCGGATGATCTTTTCAAAGCGGCGCGAGTCGGTGAGGCCGCGCCCCAAAGTGGCGCCCGTATTATGCGGCGGATGGTGGATCATCACGACCCGCATCAGCCCGCGCGTCTCGCTGAGCATTTGCGCAAAGCGTGCGCGCTGCGCGCCACCCAAGCGGCCATTGGCGAGCAGTGGCGCCGTCGGCACGCCCGACGTCAGTCCGATGATCGCGACATCACCGCGTCGGCGCAGATAGGGAAAAGCACCTTCACGCATTTCATCAGCTGCCATCCAAGGGGCAAATGTTTTCGCGATGAAGGGCATGGCGGAGGGCACATAAGCATCATGATTGCCCGGCACGAAGCTCACATCTTGCGTCGCGCCCAATGTGCGCAGCCAATCCGCGGCCATCGCAAATTCAGCTGGCAGGCCGATGTTGAGAATATCACCCGTCATGGCGATGTGGTCGGGTGATTGCGCGCGCAAATCAGCGACAATCGCAGAGAGCACATCCATATTATGGATGCGCCCGCGCCGCTGCCAGTTCATATAACCGGTGAGACGCTTGCTCATCAGCTCGCGCCAATGGGGTTTTGGCAGCGGGCCGATATGGGAGTCGGAGAGATGGGCGAGGCGGAAGGTCACGCGCCGCCGATCAAAATGCCAGCCATGAGAACGATCACGCCGCCCAGCACGATTTGGAAAACCGCCTGCAAGAAAGGCGTATCCATATATTTCGCGCGCACCCAGGCGATGATCCAAAGCTCAATAAACACGACAATGCTGGCAAGGCCTGTCGCAATCCAGAAGGCATTGTCCCATTTATCCGGCACGAGATAGGGCAATGTGTGGCCGATACCGCCGAGTGTCGTCATCAACCCGCAAATTGTGCCGCGCAGCCAAGGCGTGCCGCGGCCCGTCAAAGCACCGTCATCCGACAAAGCTTCGGCAAAACCCATGGAAATGCCCGCGCCAATCGAAGCCGCCATACCAACGAGGAATGTTTCCCAATTGGAATGGGTCGCGAAAGCGGCGGCAAACAAAGGTGCGAGCGTCGAGACCGAACCATCCATCAAGCCCGCCAAGCCCGGCTGCACATATTGCAACACAAACATACGGTGCGAGGTGGATGCTTCTTCTTGCTTGGCTTCTTCAGTCAGCAGACTGCGCTCGAGCTCGCCAGCATGGCGGCCGTGGCTCTTTTCGACTTCGGCCAGGTCGCCAAGCAATTTGCGGATTTCAACATCGGTCGTCTGCGCGGCGGCGCGCTCATAAAAACGCGCGGCCTGAAATTCCATATTCTCCGCTTCTTTGCGGATCGTCTCGAGCGGCAGATTTTTGGTGAGCCAGATTGGGCGACGCTTTAAAAATCCCTTCACATCCTCGCGGCGGATGGGTGGCAGATTTTTACCAAAGCGCTGCTCATAAATAGTCAGCAATGCGTGGCGGTGCCCGCGCTCTTCTTCCGCCATTTCTTCAAAAACTTTCGAAGAAGCCGGATAGCGCTCAGCCAGATCTTCCGCGAAAGACGCATAGATGCGGCTATCCTCTTCCTCCGAGGCAATGGCCACAGCGAGGACTTCACGGGCGGTCAGATCGGCAAAGCTTTTCACGGGATGACATCTCCGGATGGTCGCCAGTTGTTTAGAATCCTTCTAAGAGGATCGGAAGCAGTTTTTGACGGCAACCCAGAGGGAATGAGGCGCATGCGGAGGCTTTTGCAGGCAGCCA
>CANGFE010000053.1 GCA_947453155.1 Beijerinckiaceae bacterium
CGACCTCGCCCGCCGCAATGCGGTCAACCAGAATGGGATCGAGGCGACGGACGGGCATGAGGTGAATCACTTATTTTAGGATGATTCAGACTATCAGGATTTAGGCCCACCGTCATTGCGAGCAAAGCGAAGCAAACCAGATGTCTCGCATGATGCTTCGCCTTCGGCTCGCCATGATGGCGTGGGTTACATGCCGATGGGGCGGCCGGCGACGGCGACAACCAATTCTTTGCCTTTGAAGAGACGTTCGCCCACGCGCGCCATATCGGCCAGCGTCACATTGGCGACGAGACGGTTACGCTCGTCGAGCCATGTGACCGGCAGGCCCTCGGCCTGCAAATGCGCGAGCTGACCGGCAATTTTAGTCGATGTGTCGAAACGCAGATCATAAGAGCCGATCAGATATTTCTGCGCCTTTTCGAGTTCTTCCGCGCTCGGGCCCTCAGCCGCAAGTTTGCGGATTTCCTCTTCAATCACAAAAAGAGATTCCGCCGCGCGTTCATTTTTCGTGGAAGTACCACCAATGAAGCTCGCCGTATGGCGGAAGCTCGCCAATTGCGAATGGACTGAATAAGCAAGCCCGCGCTTCTCACGCACTTCTTTGAAGAGACGCGCGGAAAAGACGCCGCCACCCAGAATGTGATTGAGTACCATGGCCGGAATATGATCGGGATCATGCAGATCAATGCCCGGCAGGCCGAAGCGGATGGTTGATTGCGGCACATCCACATCAATCACTTTGCGCGTACCAAGACCCTGCATCGTCACAGTTTCGATCTTGGTCAAAGTGGTGCGCTCAGGCAAACCGCCAAAAACATCGTCCAGCAGGCTTGCAAGCTTTGTCGCATCAATCGCGCCAACGACTGCCAGCTTCAGACCATGGCGCTGCATGAAGCGCTGATGCAGGCCGACAAGATCATCGCGTGTGATGGCCGCGACACTGTCCTGTGTGCCGCGCGCGGGGCGGCCATAGGCATGGCCCGGAAAAGCCATTTCACGCCATGCCTTGCCAGCCAGCGCATCAGGATCATTGGCTTCATGGCGAAGCCCAGCCAACATTTGCGCGCGCACGCGCTCGATTGCATCTGTGTCGAAACGCGGCTGATTGACCGCAAGCTTCAACAAAGCAAAAGCCGCATCAATGTTGCGCGACATGGTTTTGAGACGGCCATGGAAAGAATCGCTGTCGGAGGAGAAGGAGATTTCAATCGCCTTGTCATCCAGCGCATTGTGAAAGGCCTGCGCATCGAGATGGCCAGCGCCTTCATCCATCAGGCCAGCCATCATCGAGGCTGCGCCCATGCGCCCATCCGGATCCTGCGTGGAGCCGCCCTCTAACGCGAATTCCATCGCGACCAGCGGCACGGCATAATCTTCGACCAGCCAAGCCTCAAGACCGGCTTTGCTCACAACATGCTGAACACGGGCAGCGCGCGAAGCGGTCAGAGTGGAAATTTGCGGCGCGTTCATGAGCGTTTCCAATTGTGTTTTTCAGCGCGCATCAGGCAGCGGCATTGTCTGATTTGGGCAGCAAAAAGCCGGTGACCGCACGACGACGATCCAGCCATTTGGCGGCCACGTTTTGCACATCTTGCGCGGTGACGGCATCCATACGCTCAGGCCATTCGCGGATATCCGCGACGCTCATGCCTGTCGTCAGCGCTGCGCCATACCAGCGCGCGAGCGAGGTCTGGTTGTCTTGTGCATAGATAGCATCGGCGACAAGCCGCGTTTTGGCGCGGGCGAGATCAGCCTCTTCCACACCATTGTCGATGACGTCGCGGATGACGCGCTCAATGGCAGCGTCCAATTGCTCCAGCGAGACTTCGGGTGCGGGCATGGCATAGAACCAGAAGCGCGTCTCATCGAGCGCTGTGCCCATGTAATAGCATTCTGCTGCGACCGCGATTTTCTCGCCCATGACGAGACGGCGATAGAGCAGGCTTGTGGCGCCACCACCAACCAGATGCGCGAGCGCTTCGAGTGCTTCCGCTTCGCCCTTCTCTGCCGTGCGATAAGAGGGCACGAGATAAACAGTCTGGTGCGAAGGCTGCTCGACCTTTTCATCGGCCAAAGTGACCAGACGATGCGCACGGGGATCTGGCTCGCGCGGACGCTTGCGTTGCGGCGCCTCACCGCGTGCGGGGATCGCCCCATAAGTGCGGGTTGCCAGCTCGCGGACTTCTTCTTCGCTCACATCGCCAGCGACAATCAGGACTGCGTTTTCGGGCGTATAGAAACGGTCGTAATAATCCAGCGCATCGGTGCGGCCGAGATCTTCAATCTCATGCTGCCAGCCGATGATCGGCTTACCGTAAGGGTGATGCGGATAAAGCGCGGCCTGCACTGCCTCATGCAATTGCGCCGACGGATCACTATCTGTGCGCATGCGGCGCTCTTCCAGCACGACATCGCGCTCAGGCGCGACAATCTCGTCGGTGAGAACGAGGTTCTTCATGCGGTCGGCTTCATATTCCATCACGACGGGCAGATGCGCCTTGGGCATACGCTGGTAATAGGCCGTGTAATCATTCGAAGTGAATGCATTCTCTTGCCCGCCAAGTTCAGCGACAAGCTCCGAGAAATAGCCTTTGGGGTGCTTCTGCGTGCCCTTGAACATGAGATGTTCAAGAAAATGCGCAATACCGGATTTGCCGGCCGGATCATCAGCGGACCCGTTGCGATACCACACCATATGCGTGATGACCGGCGCACGTAGATCGGGGATCACGACAACTTCCATTCCATTCTCAAGTTTGAAATGAGAAATGGCCGGGCCTGCACCAGCGGAAGCGGAAGCTCCGGCGGCAGGCGTGAGACCGAGAGGTTGCGACTGACGAGCCATAGGACCTGACATGCGGCGTCCGATGCAGAAGTTGAGAAACAAAACCGCCGCCTCAAGGTGACCCCCAGGCGGCGGGACAAAAGCCAATATAGGCGCAACGGGGATGAAAATTCACCCCCGCAGCAGCTGAAAGCCTTACTCGCGCTCGCTCTTGCGACGCGCTTCCTCAATGGCTTGGGCGCGCGCATCGTCCAGGTTGTCTTCTTTGCGCTGTTCCCATGTGTATTTCTGGACCGTCGTGGGCTTGCGGTAGCCGGTCGGGGGTTCCGTCAAAGCCTTGCGTTGCGGCTCGACGCCCACCGCCAGCACTTCCTTTTCATCCGAACCTGAGGACCTGGCATTGCGCAGCCCGCTCCAGAAAGCCTCTTGGTTGCAGGGGCGGCCGAGCGGCTCGTTACAGTCCTTATCGGTGCCAGGTCCCTGCACTTTGCTGGTGCGCACACGGTCGAGCTCGGTGCGGCTGACGGGGTTCCAGACCTCGTCAACGCGCTCCTTCGCATTGGCGCGCTTTTCAGCTTCCTTGCGGGCGATTTCCTGATCCTTTGGCCAAGCCTTCGCACGCTTGGCGGCGGGCTCCTGCGGGGCCGGCAAGGCCTTGCGATTATTGGGGACGACGAGCGGCGCGCGCTCACGATATTGAATATTGGCATCGACCGGCTGGTCGCCCGGCATCACCAAATCGATCACGCTTTCAAACACACTGCCTTTGCCATCGTCCTCAAGGGCGAAAGCAGGCGCGGAAAAGCTCAGAGCCAAGGCGCAAGCACCGGCCGTCAGAAGCCCGGCGCGAGAGAAGTAAATCCCTGATTTCATGGCCGTATCCATCTTTGTTGGGCTTAATCTGGTGGCTCGTCCCGGCATGGAGACGAGCTTGAAAGGTCAAGCTGCCAGCCCATGGCGGCAATTTAGTGGCGCCCCTCAGCCCTGCGGCTGATCGGGTATCGTGAAGGATTCATACAGAAGAAGCCCGACCCCCGCAACGATCCCTACGTCGGCAAGGTTAAACACGTACCAGGAGAAGCTCCCGACGTGGAAATGGAAGAAATCGGCCACCGCCCCATAGGCGACCCGGTCGATGCCATTGCCAATCGCCCCGCCGATGATGAGCCCCAGCCCCAGACCGGACAGACGCGTCTGTGCCCGCCAGAGCCAGACGGCCAGAAACAGGGTGGCGGCGGCCGTCACCGCCAGCAGAGCATAAAGCTCGAGATCACTATCCGCCTCGAAGAGCGAATAAGAGACGCCCTTATTCCAGGCCATGACGAGATCGAAAAAGGGCAGCACGCGCACCGGCTGGCGGCTGACAATGTCATAGACATTGAGCATCCAGAGTTTGTGCGCCTGATCCACAAGCAGCATCAAAAAGGCCGATGCGCCACCAATGAGGCGCACCTTTGTTTGTGCTGTTGCGATCACAAGAGG
The DNA here is from genome assembly GCA_947453155.1 of Beijerinckiaceae bacterium. Classification (GTDB taxonomy): domain Bacteria; phylum Pseudomonadota; class Alphaproteobacteria; order Rhizobiales; family Beijerinckiaceae; genus Terripilifer. The sequence continues at coordinate 4,268 of CANGFE010000053.1, forward strand.
CCCGCGGCTTTCAATTCGCGAAGCGCCTTCGCATCACGCGGCGTCACTTCGGGATATTCGGCATCCTGCCCGATCTCTTCCGAGATTTTCCACGAGCGGACGCATTTGCGACCCTTGGCCTGTTCCGGCACGACACCAACACCCGCCACATCATCCAGCGCGAAAGCACCCGCAGGTGCTTGGCCCGCACGCACGTCAATGCCCGACGTGATGCAGATGTCCGCAAAGTCGAGACCATCCAGCGCGGCGTGCAAAGCCTCATCGGCAATATAAACAACGGGCGCGGCTTCGAGCGACGAGCCGATGCGCTTTTGCGCGCGTTCGATTTCAAGTGCGCCTGTCACCACGCGACGGATGGCACGCACTTTCGCCCATTTGGCGGCCAGAGCATCATCACGCCATTCAGCGGGCACATCATGGAATGTCTCGAGATGGACCGATTCCGCATCCGCATAGCGTGACAACCAGGCTTCTTCCGCCGTGAAGCAGAGGATGGGTGCGAGCCACAAGGTGACCGCGCGGAAAATCTCTTCAATGCAGGTCAGCGAAGCCAGACGTGCTTGCGAAGACAAAGGATCGCAATAAAGCGTGTCCTTGCGCACATCGAAATAAAAGGCCGAGAGATCCGTGTTCAAGAACAGCGAGAGTTCTGAAACAACCTTGCGGTAATCATAGGTCTCGTAAGCCTGTTTGATGACAGGTGCGAGTTCTGCGAGACGATGCAGCATGAGCTTTTCAAGCTCGGGCATATCAGCATGGGCCACGCGCTTGCTGGCGTCATAATGGGCGAGCGTGCCGAGCATCCAGCGCATGGTGTTGCGCAATTTGCGATAGGTCTCGACAAAGGTTTTCAAGATCTCTTTGCCGATGCGCAGATCGTCCGAATAGTCGGCCGCCGCCACCCAGAGACGCAGAATGTCAGCGCCCGAATCCTTGATGACATCTTGCGGCGCTGTGACATTGCCAAGCGACTTCGACATTTTCTGGCCTTTTTCATCCAGAACGAAGCCATGCGTCAGCACAATATCAAAAGGCGCACGCCCGCGCGTGCCACAGCTCTCAAGCAGTGACGATTGGAACCAGCCACGATGCTGGTCGGAGCCTTCGAGATACATGACCTGATCCCGGCCACCATCAACCTTGCGCTTGGTGCCAGCGAGGCCCGGAAAATGTTTTGCATCTTCGAGCGTGTACGTATGAGTCGAGCCTGAATCGAACCAGACGTCGAGCACATCCATGACCATGTCATATTGCGCAGCATCGTGACCAAAGGCTTTCAGGAAGCGCTCTTTCGCGCCATCCTTGAACCATGCATCGCCGCCTTCAACTTCAAAGGCCTCAGCAATAGCCGTATCGACTTTCTTGTCTTGCAGCAGCTCTTTCGTGTCTTTGTGCACGAAGACGCAGATCGGCACGCCCCAAGCGCGCTGGCGCGACATGACCCAATCCGGCTTGTTTTCAATCATGCCACGAATGCGGTTTTCGCCCGATTCCGGCACCCATTGCGTTTTGCCAATCGCATCAAAAGCAACCGCGCGCAGCGACGAACCCAGATCAAAGCTCTTGTCCATCGCAATGAACCATTGCGGCGTATTGCGGAAAATGACCGGCTTTTTCGAGCGCCATGAATGCGGATATTGATGCTTCAAACGCCCGCGTGCGACGAGATTGCCAATCGTGATCAGCGATTGAATCACCGCCTCATTGGCATCGCCCTTGTCGCCCTTTTCCGAAATGACGCGCTTGCCCTCAAAGCCCGGCGCTTCTTTGGTGTAACGGCTTTCATCATCAATGGTGAAAGGGATGCGCGTGTCGATGCCGCGTTCTGACAATTGGCGGCCATAGGCCATCCAGATTTCAAAGTCTTCGCGACCATGCGAGGGCGCCGTATGGACAAAGCCAGTCCCCGTATCATCGGTGACATGATCACCATCGAGCAGCGGCACTTGGAAACGATAGCCGAGACCCGCGAGCGGATGGGCGCAGACCGTTGCTTTCAGATCATCCGCCGACACAGAAGCAATCTGCTTCAGCGTGATTTTTGAAGATGCGGCGACTGCTTCAGCGAGTTTCAGCGCGAGCACATATTTTTCGCCGACCACGGGGCCAAAGTCGCGCTCATTGGCGGTGACTTCAAACACGCCATATTCGATCTTGTGCGAATAAGAGATGGCGCGATTGCCCGGCAGAGTCCACGGCGTTGTCGTCCAGATGACGACATAGGCATTGGCAATCGGGCCTTCGAGAATGGGGAATTTCACCCACACCATATCCGACTGGTGATCGTGATATTCGATTTCGGCTTCCGCGAGCGCGGTCTTTTCCACCACCGACCACATGACGGGCTTGGAGCCGCGATAGAGAAGTCCATTGTCCTTGAACTTCATAATCTCGCGCGCAATCTGCGCTTCGGCGTGGAAAGCCATGGTCGAATAGGGATGATCCCAATCACCTGTCACACCGAGGCGCTTGAATTCTTCGCGCTGCGTGTCGAGCCATTTTTGGGCGAAGGCGCGGCACTCCTGACGGAATTCCACCACCGGCACTTCGTCTTTGTTTTTGCCCTTGGCGCGATATTGCTCTTCGATCTTCCATTCGATGGGAAGACCGTGGCAATCCCAGCCCGGCACATAATTGGAATCAAAGCCCAGCATTTGCTGGCTGCGCGTCACCATATCTTTCAAAATTTTATTGAGCGCATGGCCGATATGAATGTTGCCATTGGCATAGGGCGGGCCGTCATGCAGCACGAAGCGCGGACGCCCGGCCGAGGTCTCGCGGATGCGCTTGTAGAGATCGCGCTCACGCCAGCGCGCCAGAAGCTCCGGCTCCTTTTGCGGCAGGCCCGCACGCATTGGAAATTCCGTGCGCGGCAGGAAAAGGGTCTGCGAATAATCGGGGGCGGAAGACTCGGTCATGTCGTGTTGCGGCTCGAAAGATGCGGGGCTGGAAAGCGCCTGAAAATCAGACGTGCGGCATAGCCCATTTCGGTCGTCATTGCGAGGAGCGAAGCGACGAAGCAACCCAGAAGCCCCACGTGAGGCCAATGGCTTGCGTCGCCCCGCTCGCAATGACAGCCCAAAGGCAGGTCAGGCGAGGATGGCGCGGGCCTCAGCCACATCCTTTTCGATCTGCGCCACCAGCGCGTCGAGCCCGTCGAACTTCTCTTCCGGGCGCAGCCAGCTCACAAACCGGACCTCGACCTCTTTTCCATAGAGATCGCCTTTAAAATCAAGGAGATGGATCTCAAGCCACGGCGGGCCATTGTCCACCGTCGGGCGACGGCCCCAGCTCGCCACGCCTTTTTGCATCACCCCATCGACCATCATGCGCACGGCATAAATGCCGTAGCGCAGGCGGCAGGCGGGATCGAGGATCAGATTGGCGGTTGGAAAACCGAGCTCACGGCCCAGTTTCTGGCCATGCACCACCTCGCCCGTAACGAAATAATCATGCCCCAGCAGAGCGCGGGCCCCCACCACATCGCCTTCTTCCAGAGCGCGGCGCGTATCGGCGGAATGAATGGCCTCGGGGCTACCGCCAGCATCGGCCAGGACTTTTTCGACAATTTTCACGGCAAAGCCATGGCGCGCGCCCGCTTCTTTGAGAAAAGCGGGCGAGCCCTCGCGGCCTTTGCCGAAGTGGAAATCATAGCCGACCACGGCGGCTGATATTTTGAGGCGATCAACCAGCACTTGGCTCACAAAGTCTTCTGCGGTGAGACCAGCCAGCGCCTTGTCGAAACTCAAGACGAACATGGTCTCAAGGCCAAGGCGGGCCAGCAGCACAGCCTTTTCGCGCTCGGGCGTGAGACGGAAGATTACCGGCTTGCCGGCAAAAAAGTCGGCCGGATGGGGCTCAAAGGTCAAAACAGCGCAGGGCTTGTTGAGGCGCGTGGCGAGCGCCTCGGCAGCGCGAATGACAACCGAATGGCCGCGATGCACGCCATCAAAATTGCCAATCGCCACAACCGCGCCCTGAAGGGCTTGCGGCAGGCTTTGCGGATCTTTGATAACGGCGAGATTTGAAACGGCGGGGGCTGCTGACATGGCCGGCAAACTGCCGCGCAAGCCTCTCCCCGTCAAGGCGTGCGGCGTTTGGTCTTAGGCAGCTTCTTTGAAACAGAGTTTTTCGCTTTTGGCCGCTTGGCTGCGGGCTTCTTGGCGGGCGCCTTCTTGGGTGCCGATTTCGCCTTGGTCTTGCGCGCCGCTTTGCTGGGGGCTGGCGTCACAATTGGCGCTGGACGCGCACTGCCAAAGCGGCTTGGCACCATGACCAAAGCCTGCCCATCCAGCACGACTTTGCCATCGACCACACATTCGCATTGCAAGGTGCAGCGACGCCCCTCAGCAACCAGCTCCACCACTTGCACAGAAACAATCACCACATCGCCGATGCGCACAGGCGCGCGAAAATTCAATGTTTGCGAGAGATAGACCGCACCCGGCCCCGGCAGATACATGCCCAGCACCGTTGAAATCAGGCTGGCCGTATAAAGCCCATGCGCAATGCGCCCGCCAAAGCGGGTCTTGCGCGCAAAATGATCCGACAGATGAATAGGATTGTGGTCGCCCGACAAAGTGGCAAAGCCCACCACATCATTGGCCATCACCGTCTTCATGATGCTTTCGCTCATGCCGATGGAGAGATCTTCGAAGAAATAAGATGTGAAAGGCGCAGACGTCATGACAGCTCGCAAAGGTCATTCATCACGAATGACCTTCGCCCCTGCCCTTCAGCGCGGCAATTGGACTTAAGGGCTACCAGACAAGCTCAGGGATAGCCGCCAATGGATGGCGCGGGTTTTCAAGCAAGAATTGGCGATAGGCAGCCACATCGATCGCCCCATCGACATGCAATTCTTCGCGATGAATACCTTTGGTGACGAAGAGAGCATCAATGCCGAACTCCACCGCACCGGCCACATCAGTGCGCATCGCGTCACCAATGGCCAGAATGCGCTCGCGTGGCACTTTGGTGCCGCGGATTTTTTCAGCAAAAGCCAAAGCGCGCTCATAGATCGGTGCAAACGGCTTACCCGCCTGCAAGACACGCCCGCCACGCTCTTCATAGGCCTGCGCAATCGCGCCCGCACAATAGATCAGCTGATCGCCCACATGCACGACGAGATCGGGATTGGCCGAAATCAAATCCAGATTGCGAGCACGCATAAAATCCAGACGCTGCGCATAATCATCCGGCGTTTCCGCGCGATCATCATAAAGCCCAGTGACAACCACATAGGCCGCGTCTTCCAGCGGCACGAGGCGCGGCTTGATGCCCGTCTGCTTGTGCGAAATCTCGAAGAGAGTGAAGTCGCGCTCAGGACCAATGTGATAGATCGGCGCGTCTTTGCGCTCAGCAATAAACGCTAAAGTCACATCGCCCGACGTGACCATATCGTCGAACACATCACTCGCGACTTTGAGACCTTCCAGCTGCTCCAGGATTGGCGGATTGGGGCGCGGCGCATTGGTGATCAGGATCACCGTGCCGCCTTGCGCACGGAACCGCTGCAAAGCCTCGCAAGCCGCCGGATAGCGCTCTTGGCCATTGTGAACGACCCCCCAGACATCGCAGAAGACGACATCATAGCGGCCATCGAATTCGGATAGGCCGCGGGCAATGCGCGGCTCTGCTGCTGTTGTGCTCATCCTAAGGCGGCTAAAGGCCCCACCCGCCCCTGTCAAGGATGGGGACAACCCGACCTGCTGCGGCGCACACCAAAGGGTTGTAATCCGACCAAATGGGACTCTCTGCTCAAACTTCGTGCATATGTTTGACAAGGCTTGACCTTGTCCTGAGAGCCATGGAATCTCCACATCGTCGAGGCAAACAAGAATCCTGCTTTTTGGGAACGCTTCAAGGATGATGAGGTCTTCAACGACAGGCCTAAGCGACCAGCCGCACGGCTGCGCCCTTACGCGCGCGCTGATGGCCGCCTGTCTTGTCGCATCCGTCTTTGCGAGCCCTGCCCGCGCCGCCTCGCTCGAAGATGGCAGCGCTGCGGAAGCGCAGATTGAAACATGCCCAGCTGGCCGCTCCATGCTGAAGCAGCAAGCCAAGCTGAAAGATTTCGCCAAGCGCGTCGCGGAGCGCGCGCCTTTGAAAATTCTCGCCATTGGCTCGTCATCAACCCATGGCATTGGCGCAACCGCGCCGCAATTCGCTTATCCCGTACGTTTTGCCGAAGAGATGACGCAGCGCTTCCGCACGAAAGTGGAAGTCGTCAATGCGGGCGTGAATGGCGAAACTGCGGATGCGACACTCGCACGCCTCGAAGAGCGCGTGGCTGCTGAACGCTTTGATCTCGTCATCTGGCAGGTCGGCACCAATGACGCGATGAAGGGTGGCGATGAAGAGGGTTTCAGCAAATTTCTGAAGCGCGGCATTGCGCTCGTCAAATCGCGCAAAATGGACCTTGTGCTGTTGGACCAGCAATTTTTCCCGACGATGAAAGATCCGGTGCGCTATGAGCGCTTCGTCAAACTGATCGAGATCGCGGGTGAAGAAGAAAACACACCGGTTCTGTCACGCTACAGACTGATGAAATTCTGGGGCGAGCGCGCCCCGCAAGATTTGCGCTCTATGCTGGCGAGCGACGGTTTCCACATGAGCGACCGCGGCTATTTCTGCCTTGCAACCGCGATGGGCCGTGCCATGGGCGATCTGGTCATGGGCGCACCGCAGCTTGCCAATGAGATCACGCCCGCGATCACGGCGTCCGTGCCGCGCACCATGCTGCGCCCCTAAGGCGCAACCTTTCCATCAACGATATTGAGACGCCGGTCGGCTTGTGCCGCCAGCCCCGGATCATGCGTGACAACCACCACTGATTTGCCCGAGCCCGGTCCACACATGGCCCGCAAAATCGAAATCACCTGCGCAGTGGAAGCTGTATCAAGATTGCCCGTTGGCTCATCCGCCAAGACAAGTTTGGGATCATTGGCGAGCGCGCGCGCAATGGCGACACGCTGGCGCTGACCACCCGACATTTGATCAGGCCTCTTATGCGCATGATCACCCAAGCCCAGCGAGGCCAGCAAATCATGCGACCTTGCGCGAATAGCGTCATTGTCCAGCCGCCCAAGCGCACGCATCGGAAGCGCGACATTTTCCAGCGCTGAAAATTCCGGCAGCAGAAAGTGAAACTGAAAGACAAAGCCCAGCGTCTCGAGCCGCAACCGCGCGCGGGCTGTCTCATCAAGTTTTGATGTGGGGCGACCCTCAATCGTCACTTCGCCAGCACTGGGCACATCGAGCAAGCCGAGCAGATAGAGCAGCGAAGATTTGCCTGAGCCAGACGGCCCGGTAATGGCAAGAAACTCGCCGCCGCGCACATCCATATCAATGCCATCGATCAAAGTGGTCGGCACTTCACCATCCAACACGCGCCGCAGGCCGCGTGCCTCAACCAAAGCGCTCATGACGCACCTCGGATGATATCGACAGGCTGCACAGCCGCCGCTTTGCGCGCGGGGAAAAAGCCCGCAATGACGGAGGCCGTCAATGCCACAGCACCAGCAATGGCATAATGCGAGGGCGCATAGATGATGGGCAGACGGGTCGCGTCCATAAAGGGCGATTTGAATTCAATCTGCGCCATTCCGTAACTCATGAGATAGCCCAAGAGCCAGCCGAGCAAGAGGCCCATCACGCCAATCATCATGCTCTCGACGACAAAAATGCGCCGCACCACATAAGAGGGGAAGCCGAGCGATTTGAGAATGGCGATATCGCGTGTCTTCTCATGCGTAATGGTGGAGATGATGTTGTAAGTGCCAAACGACGCGACCATCAGGATCGCGCTCACCACCGTATACATGATGAAATTGCGCATCTGGAAAGCCGAGAGCAAATCCTCATGCGCTTCCTGCCAAGACGTTGCCTTATAGCCAGTCTCCGCTTCAATGCGTGACGCAATTTGCCGAGCTTGCATGACGTCGCGCGCTTTCACCCGCAATTCATTCACCAGCCCCGTTTGACCAGCGAGAATCTGCGCAGTTTTGATCAGCACATAAGCGGAATTCTCGTCGATCTGCGTCACACCTGCATGGGAGATGGCGACCACCGTCGCCGACAGCGCGCGGCCTGTGCCGGCCGTCACGACCACACTATTGCCAATACGCGCACCCGCTTTCTTGGCGAGACCCGACCCCAGAATGATCGCATTGGAGGACTTATAAAGCGCATCCAGCGAGCCATCGCGAATTTGCGACGCCAGTTTGGACACATCCTGCTCGCGCTTGGGTTCAATGCCGGTCACGCTCGCCGCCGTATCGCGCCCCGCAAAGCGGATCACCGCTTTGGCTTGCACGGATGGCGCGACAGCACCTGGCAACCAGCCTTCAAGCGCAGCGATAATCGCATAAGGGTTTTTAATGCCGGGCCTAAATTGCTTGGTCGTGAGGCCATGGATTTCGGCAGCTTCAAAAACCTGATCGGCGGGTTGGCGCGGTGGCTCGCGCCGCTCGTCCGTCACCGAAATATGCGGCAGAGAATCGACAAGCTGGCGGATGAAATCTTCCTGCGAGCCTTCCATGATCGAGGCCATCATCACGGAAAAACCGACACCGATCGCCACGCCAAAGACACCGACAAGGGTCTGGCGCAGGCGCGACAGAATATGCGTGCGCGCAATCGACAGAATGAGTGGCCACATGCCGCTCAACGGCTCACTCCTTTCGCACGCAAGCCCTCGCGGAATGCCGGCAACGCGGGGGAAGCCACGATATCTTGCGCCGTGAGACCCTCGAGAACTTCCACCGCGCGCGTGCCGCGAATACCGGTCTTGACCGCAATAGCTTTCAACCGACCATCAGAGAGAACGAAAGCTTTATCGCCCGCCAAAGCTTCCGCGGGGATGAGCAAAGCATCGGCCTTTTCGCGCGTCACAATATTGGCCTCCACACTCATGCCAATTTTCAATGGCGTCTCAAGCGGCAGGTTGAGATAGACGCGGAATGTTTTGGTCGCCGGATCACCCTTGGGCGTCATGTCGCCCACCGTGCCCGCCAGCGGATGATCTTTGAAACCTTCATTGCGGATCAAAACTTTTTGGCCTGTTTTGACGCGCGGAATATCTTCCTCATTCACATCGGCCACAATGCGCAAAGGCTTGGGTTGGCCAACCCAGAACAAAACGTCGCTCACACCAATGCCGGCAATCTCGCCCACTTCGCCATCTTTGCGCAGCACGACACCATCCATCGGCGCGCGCAAGACGAGATCGGCAATGCGATCTTCTTGGGCTGCAATGCGCGCTTCATATTCGGCCAATTGCGTGACGAGCTGATCGAGGGCCGTTTGCGTGGCCGCAGCACGCGAAACAAGGCCGCGCGTGCGTTCAACATCGCTTTCCAGCCGCGCACGACGCGCTTCCAGCTCGCGCAGGGTCGAGCGCTCTTCCACATCATCGAGCTGGCCCAGTTGATCTCCTGCCTTCACAGGCTTGCCCTCGCAATCACAGAGTTTGGTAATGCGCTTGCGCGACAAGGCGACGACCTTGGCCCATTTTTCGGGCTCCACCGTGCCGGTGGCATAGACAACTTCAGCCGCCGTCCCGCGCTGCGGGGTCACGGTCGCCACATCAAGCGGGGCAAAGGCCAGCCGCCAGATAAGGACCGCCGCCACCAAAGCGGCCAGGCCAAGAAGCAAAAGGTGACGCAGGCGCATGAAAACATCTCGCTCGAAAGACCAAGCCCGAAGCTAACGCCTCAAACCTGCCAAGGCGAGCGAGGGAAAGCCACACGAGAGCCACCCCTTGCTTGCGGTATGAAAAAATCATACTTTTTGGGCGAAGGAGCCTTTCCATGTCGAGCGCCGAAAAACGCACATTCAGCCTGCCAGCAGAACATGCTGCCTTCATCGACAAGAAAATAGCCTCGGGGGCTTATGCTTCGGGCAGCGAGGTGGTCCGCGCGGGCCTGCGAGCACTTCAAGAGCGCGATGCCGCAGTTGAAAAATGGCTCAGGGACGAGGTGACCACCGCCTATGACGCGCTCGACAAAGAGCCGGACCGCGCCATTCCGGCCAAAGAAGCTTTTTCTCGCATTCGCCAATCAAACGATGAACGCCTTAAAGCGGCAAAATGAGACGCCGACAGGTCCTTTTTGCGCCTGAGGCGGTGCAGGATCTTGAGGCCATATACACGCTCATCTCGGAGGGCGGCGGCTCAGGGCGAGCTCAGAATTACCTGGCGCGCTTGGAAAGCCATTGCCTCGGATTTGATCTGGCATCCGAGCGCGGCACGGCGCGCGACGATATACGCCCCGGCCTCAGGATCACCTCTTTCGACCGCCGCATCACCATCGCATTCAAAGTAACGGCGGAAGAGGTTGTGTTTCTGCGCCTTTTCTATGCGGGGGCTAATTGGCAAAGTGGCTTGGCTGAAGATTAAGCCCCGCCTTGCCCCGGCACGCCCTGCCGCTTATGAAGCGGACCTGACCTTTTTGCCCCTTCAAGGGCCGCCCGAGCCCCCCAAGAGTTTCAATGACCGACCAGACCCCGAAACCGACCGTAAAAGCCCGCCTGCCGCGTGGCCTGGCTGACCGTGGCCCGACGGAGATTGCCGCGACCCATCGCATGAGCGCCGCGATCCGCGAGGTCTATGAGCTCTACGGCTTTGAAGCGGTGGAAACGCCCTTCATTGAATATACGGAAGCGCTCGGCAAATTTTTGCCAGATCTCGATCGCCCCAATGAAGGCGTCTTCTCGTTTCAGGATGATGACGAGCAATGGCTGTCGCTGCGCTATGATCTGACAGCACCGCTCGCCCGCTTTGTGGCTGAACATTACGACAAACTGCCCAAGCCTTATCGCAGCTATCGCTCGGGCTTTGTCTTCCGCAATGAAAAGCCCGGCCCCGGCCGCTTCCGCCAATTCATGCAATTTGATGCGGACACGGTCGGCTCGGCGTCTGTCGCAGCGGATGCTGAAATCTGCATGATGGCCGCCGACACGCTCGAAAAAGTCGGCATCAAGCGCGGCGATTATGTCGTCAAGGTCAACAATCGCAAAGTGCTCGACGGTGTGCTGGAAGCAGCAGGCCTCGCAGGTGATGATCGCGCGGCGCAGCGTCTGATCGTTTTGCGCGCCATCGACAAGCTGGATCGTTTGGGCGCTGATGGCGTGCGTCTTCTGCTCGGCCCAGGCCGCAAAGATGAGTCTGGCGATTTTACCAAAGGCGCTGATTTGTCGGCCGCCGCCATTGATCGTGTGCTGTCTTTCACCAGTGCGCGCGGTGCGACCAATGAAAAGACCATCGAAAATCTGAGCGCGGCTGTCGGCTCATCCGAGCGCGGTGCGGAAGGTGTTGCGGAACTGGCCGAGATTGCGGCCCTCATTGCAGCAGGCGGCTATCATGATGGTCGCATCATCATTGATCCGGCTGTTGTGCGCGGCCTCGAATATTATACGGGCCCCGTCTATGAGGCCGAACTAACCTTTGAAACCAAGGATGAGAATGGCCGCCCCATGCGCTTTGGCTCGGTCGGCGGCGGCGGTCGTTACGATGGCCTTGTCGCGCGCTTCCGTGGCGAGCCAGTGCCTGCCACCGGCTTCTCCATCGGCGTCTCGCGCCTGCTCGCCGCCCTCACCGCCATCAAGAGCCCGCTGGCAGCAGCAACCGATGCGCGCGGCCCTGTTGTCGTACTCGTCCTCGATCGTGAACATATCGCCCATTATCAAGGCTTCGTCGCAAGCCTGCGCAACGAGGGCATTCGCGCTGAACTTTATCTGGGTTCAGCAGGCATGAATGCGCAGATGAAATATGCCGACAAACGCCATTCGGTTTGCGCCGTCATTCAAGGCTCGAACGAACGCGACAAGGGCGAGGTGTCGATCCGCGATCTGGTGCTGGGTGGCGAACTCGCCGCCTCCAGTAAGGATCGCGCGGATTATCTGGAATTGCGGGCGCGGGCCCAATTCTCCGTGCCTGAGGTTGATCTTGTGAAGGCCGTCAAAGAGGTTTTGGGCCGTCACGCTTGAGCATTTGCAGGCAGCGCTGCCTTTATCCTATCGTAGCGCTGCTGGTCGGAGACGAAACATGAAGTCCTTGCGCCTTTTTGCATGCCTTGCTGCCCTCGCCATCGTGCCGAGCACGAATGCTCTTGCGCAGCAACAGCCCAATCCGCAGCAAAAGCAGCAGCCGAAGGAAGAGAAAACTTTTCCGAAAGATTCCAACTGGACGCTGCGCAGCCTCAACGGCAAGCCAGTGCCAGCGGGCCTCGAAGGGACGCTTCGTATCGACAACCAATTTCGTGGTGCAGGCTTTGCCGGCTGCAACACATTCTCCGCCACCATGTGGCCCGTGCGCGGACAGCGCTTTGCGGTTGGCGGCATTGCCGTGACCAAGAAGGCCTGCCCCCCGGCAGTCATGCAATTCGAGCAAGCCTATTTGCGTGCACTCTTCGCAGGCCCGACCTGGGACATGGTCAATGGCCTGCTCGAAATCAAAAGCCAGGCTGGAAGCCTGTCCTTCGCGCGCGGTTTCTAAAAAGCCAAAGTCGCCATGGCTTCATCATGATCGAGCGGCGTGAAAATGCCGTCCGGTCCGCGACGCATATGCAAGCGACGCTTATGGAAGGCAATCAGCGTCGAGCGGTGACCAATCGAGATCACTGTTGTGTCGGGCAGCTGATCACGCAACACCGTGTAAATCTCGGCTTCGAGATTTTCATCGAGCGCAGCGGTGGCTTCATCCAGCAACAACCAATCGGGCTTGGTCAAAAGCGCGCGCGCAATGGCGACGCGTTGCTGCTCGCCACCCGACAGACGCTGCGACCAGACATCTTGCTCATCAATGCGTTCAGCCAGCATGGGCAGGTGGGCTGCACGCAAAGCAGCGCGGATTTGCTCGTCTGAATAAGATTCCGAACGTCCCGGATAAGTCACCGCGTCGCGCAAAGTGCCCTGCGGCAGATAGGGCTTTTGCGGGAGCAGCAGCAGACTGGTTTGCTCGGGCAAAGCCATATCGCCTTCCCCAAACGGCCAGACACCTGACAGCACGCGGAACAAAGTCGATTTGCCCGAGCCCGAAGGCCCGGTGAGCAAAACGGATTCACCCGCCGCAAAATGCAAACCGTTCACATCCACAATGCGCCGACCATCAGGCAAGCGGATCTGCATCTGCCCGATCATAATGTCGCGGAAATCATTCACCCGCGTGGTGATGCGCTGCGGCGTCTCATCCAACGCGCGTGCGCGTTCAATCGCACTGTCGAAAGAGGTCAGACGATCAAGCACCGCGCGGAAATCGGCGAGCGAGGTGTAGTAATCGATGAAGAACGTCAGCGCGCTTTCCACACGGCCGAAGGCGGAGGCTGTCTGCGTCATCACACCAAGCTGGATTTTTTTCGCGAAGAAAAAGGGCGCGGCGATAATGTAGGGAATGAACGGGCTGATCTGTCCATAAGTTGCGGTGAAAGCGGTGAGCTTCATGCGCTTATGCATAATGTCGATGTAATTGCGGATGATCGACGTGAAGCGCCCACTCAGCGCATGCTTTTCAGCAGGCTCCCCGCCAAGCAGCGCGACCTGTTCGGCATATTCACGCAAACGCGCCAGCGAGAAGCGGAAGTCGGCTTCGAACTTCTGACGATCGAAATAAAGACTGACCAGCGGCTTGCCGATCATATGGGTGATCCACGTGCCAATGATCGCATAGACCACCGCCACCCAGAACAAGAGACCGGGCACCGCCGTCTCTGTCCCCGGGATGGTGAAATTGGCCGAAAGCGTCCACAGCAGGATCGAGAACGAAACCAGCGACGACAGTTTCGAAATCAGCAGGATCGAATAGGCATAGACACCTGTACTGCCGCCCGAACCCAGAAAGCGAGAGACATCTTCTGCAATACGCTGGTCTGGATTATCGGCATCGGCATTAAGCAGGCTCATGCGGTAGTGGGTATTGCCGTTGAGCCAGCGGCCCACATAATGATCGGTGAGCCAGCGGCGCCAACGGATCATCAGCATGGATTCCACGAGGATCTCGACCACCGCACTACCGATATAGATGAACACCCAGATCGGAAAGGTGACGAGCAACAACGTCCAGAATGTCTCGGCTTCATAGGCCTGAAATGCGTTGAACATATCGCGGTTGATGAAGGAAATGCGCAGCGAAAAGCCGACTTGTGCCTGGTTCACCAAAACCAGAAACACAACCATGCACATAGCCGCATTGCGCTCGAGCATGGCGCGCGGTGCCAGCGGCCAGACCTGCAAAGAGCCACGATCATTCGATTGAAAATAATGATCGGCAATATGCATGACCGAGCGCACAACGGGCAGATGCGACACAAGCCAGACGAGAATACCGAAAATCGCAACTGTCAGCGGCAGGCTTTCAGGCAGCGCATATTCGGCCGCCCATTCCGGCCAGAAACCCAAACGCGCGGCATAATGCACAAGACCGAAGACCACCGCCTCGGTGCCGAAAATGGCGACAAAGATTTTCAAAAAGCTCGAGATCGTTTGCGAGCGGAAGGTTGTGAAAGCGCAGATCAGCGTGGCGCCACCCAGCAACAAGCCGCTATCCAGCGCACCAGAAAACTTCAGCGCGAAACTCAGGATCGAAAAAGCAAGGATCGCAAGCGAAAGAAATGTCATGGGGCGGCTTTCGGGAATCTGTTTATGGCGCACAGACTAGCACAGGCTGCGCGTAAAGCGGCTCACGAGCTTGTGGACACAAAAAAGCACCCCTGACGGAGTGCTCTTTTCGATCACCTTGAGAAGATGGTGAAACTCAGGCGGACAAGCCTGACATGGAACGGCCGAGCACAGGCTCATCTTCGAGCGTCTCGCCATTGACCGCGGCAATGAGGCGCGGTGAAGGCCGGAAGGTCAGAACGCGGCGCGCTGTGATCGGATATTCTTCACCCGTCTTCGGATTGCGGCCGACACGGGCGCGCTTGGCGCGCACGGAGAAGGCGCCGAAGGCGCGCAGCTTCACCGTCTCACCGCGTTCAAGCGCGGAGCAAATTTCATCGAGCGATTGTTCGACAACCTCACGCGCTTGCGCGCGCGACAGACCTGGGCACGTCCCGTAGACGGCCTCCAACAGGTCAGCTCTTGTTGTGGTCCTGTTCGACATCTTCACTACGGCTGCAATTTGAGAGGAACAACGCCTGCGCGCATCTCCTCAGCTGCAACCTCCCCCCGTCTTGGAACTGAGCACTCCAGGCCCGGATCATAGAACATGGCGCAAGTCTTTGAAATGACTTTACCAAATCAAATGGTCCTGTGCCTTCAGCGCCACAGCCCTTATTTCTGGCTCTACCCTAGTCCACAAAAAGAGGGCCGCCAACCGGCGGCCCTCTCTGACTTTTGGCTGAGACGGTCGGACAGACTTCTTAGAAGTCCATACCGCCAGTTGAAGTCGGGCCTGCCCGACTTCAACCATGTCTAGTCCCGGGCGCGTCTGGACTTCCTTAGAAGTCCATACCGCCCATGCCGCCACCGCCCGGCATCGGGGGCATGGAAGCGCCCTTATCCTTCGGGGCGTCAGCGATCATGGCTTCCGTGGTGATCAGGAGGCCAGCCACCGAGGCCGCGTCCTGGAGCGCCGTGCGCACGACCTTGGCAGGATCGACGATCCCGGCTTCGATCATGTCGACATATTGCTCAGTCTGGGCATTGAAGCCGAAGGTCTGCGACTTGTTCTCGCCGATCTTGTTGATGACGATCGAGCCTTCGATGCCGGCATTGTCGACGATCTGGCGGATCGGAGCTTCAAGCGCCTTGAGGACGATCTTGATACCCGCTGCCACGTCGGCATTGTCGGACGAGAGCTTGGCCACAGCGCCGCGAGCGCGGAGCAGTGCGGTACCGCCGCCGGGGACGATGCCTTCTTCCACCGCAGCGCGGGTGGCGTTCAGCGCGTCATCAACGCGGTCCTTCTTTTCCTTCACTTCGATTTCCGTCGCGCCGCCGACGCGGATCACCGCGACGCCGCCAGCGAGCTTAGCGAGACGCTCCTGGAGCTTCTCACGGTCATAGTCCGAAGTGGTTTCTTCGATCTGAGCCTTGATCTGGGCGATACGGCCTTCGATCTCTTTCTTCTTGCCCGAACCGTCGATGATCGTGGTGTTCTCCTTGTCGATGCGAACGCGCTTGGCGCGGCCGAGCATCGGGAGAGCAACGTTCTCGAGCTTGATGCCGAGGTCTTCGGAGATCATCTGACCCGAGGTGAGGATTGCAATGTCTTCGAGCATGGCCTTGCGGCGATCGCCGAAGCCAGGTGCCTTGACGGCAGCAACCTTGAGGCCGCCACGCAGCTTGTTGACGACGAGCGTTGCGAGCGCTTCGCCTTCGACGTCTTCAGCGATGATGACGAGCGGCTTGCCGGTCTGCACAACAGCTTCGAGAACCGGAAGCATCGCCTGCAACGAGGAGAGCTTCTTTTCGAAGATGAGGATGTAGGGGTCGTCG
>CANGFE010000054.1 GCA_947453155.1 Beijerinckiaceae bacterium
GACCAGCCGTTTAATCACAGGTGCAGCGAAAATGACGATCGGAAGCATCGTTATCCAAGATGCTGCCCATGAACCAAGCCAATGAAGGAAGGTGCTGCCGCCGGAGAAGGTGGCGATCGCCGAGGCGATAGCTGATGGTATGCCGGACTGGATGATGCCGAAGATCAAATGACTATGGCGATGATGTATTTTCATGTTCATTGAGGTGCCGGAGGAATAGGGCTTCAGGAATAGAAGTTTATGTGAACTGGTCCATCTTAATAGAGCGGCTTAGACCATCTTGCCTTTTTTATTGTTGAATGCAGGTTCGGTAGAGGTGGTAGCGCGTCCCCGCAACCAAATCCTAAAGCACACACATCAAAACGCCCCGTGAGAAAACGCTCCGGGGCGTTTTGCGTTCTTAATGGCCGACTGGCGACCACTGAAAACTAGCGGTGCAGAGTGGTGACTGCAGTGTGGTCAAATGGGCCCGCTCCGCCATTTGTGAAGGCCACCGCACAATTGTGGCGGTGTCATCCATTGTTTGTCTTGGCTAAATCCCGCAGACTCTTTCTGAGCATATGGGAGCGAAATGATGACATTCACACGTCGACACGCGTTGCAGGCGACATTGGCGGCGGGTGCCTTGGCTGCTGCGCCGGGGGCTTTTGCGCAAGCCTATCCGGGGCGTCCTGTGCGCGTCATTATCCCGCTCGCGCCTGCGGGTGCTTCCGATGTTGCGTTGCGTCTTGTGCTTGATGAAATGGGACGCGATCTTGGGCAAGCTTTCGTCGTCGAGAATCAGCCGGGTGCATCGGGCCTTGTGGGCATGCGCTCAGGTGCGCGCGCTGTGCCTGATGGCTACACAATCCTTGGCGTGAATGACAGCATTCTCACCATGCTGCCTGCAATGAAAGATGACGCGGGGTATGATCCGCTTGTTGATTTCGTGCCGATCACACAGCTCGTCAAAATCAATTTTGCTCTCATTGCGCATCCGTCCTTTGCGCCAAGCAATGTCAAAGAGCTGATTGCTTTGGCGAAAGAAAGGCCAGGTGCGATTGATTATGGCTCGGGTGGGCCGGGCAGTCCGCAGCATGTTGCCATGGAATTGCTGAAGCATGCGACGGGCATCAAGCTCAACCATGTGCCGTATCGCGGTGTGGCGCAGGCATTTAATGATGTTGTCGGTGGGCATATTCCGCTGATGATCACCGGCCTGCCTGCCCCCAATGATCTGATTGCCACAGGTAAGTTGAAACTGCTGGGCATTACTTCTGCGACACGTTCGGCCGTTTTCCCGAACCAGCCGACTGTCTCGGAGCAGGGTGTCGCGGGTTATGATTTCACCACTTATGCGGGATTGGTTACGCCTGCTAAGACGCCGGCGCCCATCATTGATCAGCTGAACAAGCTGGCCTTGAAAGCTGTGCAAGCACCGGCTGTGCAAAAGAAGCTGAGCGATATGGGCTTTGATGTGATTGCCAATAGTTCGGTTGATTTTTCTGCCGTCATCAAAGATGGTCTGGCGAAATATTCCAATCTGTCGAAAGTGGCCAATATTCGCCTTTAAGAGAGACTCAAAAAAAGGCGCCCCGCGCGAGAAATCGGCGGGGCGTTTTATTTTGCGCTTCAGGGGGCGCAATTTATTTTTCGACGAAAGCTTTTTCGATCACGAAGTCACCGGGCTCGCCGGTATTGCCTTCTTCAAAGCCGAGATCCTTCAGATATTTCGGAATCTCGCTCACAAGTCCCGGATTGCCGCAGAGCATGATGCGGTCATGCTCTTTGTTGAACGGCTCCATGCCGAGATCGGCAAAGAGCTTGCCGGACTGGATGAGGTCGGTCAGGCGCCCCTGATTGCGGAAAGGCTCGCGCGTGACGGTCGGATAATAGATGAGTTTTGGCGCAATATATTCGCCGAGCAATTCGTCCTGCGGCAATTGCTCTTCGATGAGTTCGCGATAGGCCAGCTCACCAATGGTGCGCACACCATGGGTGACAATCACCTTGTCGAAACGCTCATAGGTTTCGGGGTCGCGAATGGTTGAGAGGAAGGGTGCGAGGCCCGTGCCTGTCGAAAGCAGATAGAGGTTGCGGCCCTCTTTCAGGTTATCGAGCAGCAAAGTGCCGGTCGGTTTGCGGCCGATCAAAACTGTATCGCCGATTTTCAAATGTTGAAGGCGAGAGGTGAGCGGGCCATCGGGTACTTTGATCGAAAAGAATTCCAGATGTTCGGCGTAGAAAGCAGAAGCGACGGAATAAGCACGCAGGAGCGGACGGCCATCGACCATAATACCGATCATCACGAATTGGCCGCTGCGAAAGCGAAAGCCCGCATCGCGTGTCGTGGTGAAGCTGAACAAATTATCTGTCCAGTGATGAACTGAGAGCACCTTTTCTTCAAAAAAGGGGCTCGACGTCGGCCGAGCTGCCGTAGGTTCCGAGACGGTCGTCATCCGCAATTCCATTCTGCCTTGCGCCTCAGGCGCTTGTCTTAGGACCTACGACCGGAGGCGGGGCAAAATCAAGCAGAAGAAAGAACAAGTCCGTTCCTGCCGCCAGGTTTTCATCGGGAGGCGAAGAAAAATCCAAAAAATCAGCCATTTGGAGAAGCTTGTTTTCGGTCGGCCGGGCCGGCGCTCAGGCGTTGTCACGCGCCGGCGTGATCGCGTCCGGTCGTCGGGCGTTGCGGGAGGCCTGTTTGGTCGATTGCTGCAGGCGCAGGCCGAGGTCGCGGGTTTGGGCTGCGCGGTCGATCAGGCGGCGCTCTTCTTTCGCGATCATCTGTGGCATGGCCTCACGCACCCAGAGCGGGATGGAGCGCTGGCCCGTTGTCCATTGATGGATTGTAGCGGGTGAGAGTTTCTTGGCGCGTGTTTCGCCCAAAGCTTCGGCGAGGCGCGTTTGCCATTTGTCGCCGAAGACTGTCTCGCCCACGAAGCGCAAAAATCCTGGTGTGACTGTAAAGCCCGACGTGGCTGAAGTTGTGTCTTCAGCGGGCGGCAGATTGATCAGATATTTGCGCGGCGGATGATTCATCGCACCCCTTCAAACAAAAAAAGGCGCAGCGATGATCGCTGCGCCCGTTTTTGGAAACGACCCTTAGGCGGTCGGCACTTCCGAGATCGTCTTCAACACTTGCGAAGCGATCTGGTAGGGGCAGCCCTGCGAATTCGGGCGGCGATCTTCCAGATAGCCCTTGTAGCCGTTGTTGGCGAAGGAATGCGGCACGCGGATCGAGGCGCCACGGTCAGCAATGCCGTAGCTGAACTTGTTCCACGGTGCTGTTTCGTGCTTGCCGGTCAGGCGCAGATGGTTGTCCGGGCCGTAGACCTTGATGTGGTCGTGCAGGTTCTTGTCGAACTGCTTCATCAGGCGTTCGAAATAATCCTTGCCGCCGGTTTCGCGCATGAACTTCGTGGAGAAGTTGCAATGCATGCCTGAGCCGTTCCAGTCGGTGTCGCCAAGCGGCTTGCAGTGCCATTCAATGTCGATGCCGTAGCTTTCGCACAGACGCAGGAGAATGTAGCGCGCAACCCAGATCTGGTCGGCCGCTGTGCGCGAGCCCTTACCGAAAATCTGGAATTCCCACTGGCCCTTCGCGACTTCCGCGTTGATGCCTTCGTGGTTGATGCCAGCAGCCAAGCACAGGTCGAGATGTTCTTCGACGATCTCGCGGGCAACGCCGCCGACATTCTTGAAACCAACGCCGGTGTAATAGGGACCCTGCGGCGCGGGATAGCCATTTTCAGGGAAGCCGAGCGGACGGCCGTCCTGATACATGAAATATTCCTGCTCGAAGCCGAACCAGGCATCAGCATCGTCCAGAATCGTCGAGCGATGATTGGACGGGTGCGGGGTCTTGCCATCAGGCATCATGACTTCGCACATGACGAGCACGCCATGGTTGCGGGTTGCATCCGGATAGACCGCGACGGGCTTCAGCACGCAATCGGAGCTATGGCCTTCGGCCTGCATCGTCGAGCTGCCGTCAAAGCCCCAGAGCGGCAATTGCTCCAGCGTCGGGAAGGAATCGAATTCCTTGATCTGCGTCTTGCTGCGGAGATTTTGAACCGGCTCATAGCCGTCCAGCCAGATGTACTCGAGTTTAAACTTCGGCATGATCGCCCTCTTGAGAGTGGGAGCGCTTGGGTCACGGAACGTGCCCGCCGGCGCGTGGCCCAATTAAAGCAGGGTTCGTGCCAGTGCAACGCTTGCGCCCGGGCGGGGTGTTCTGGCGCGTTTTTTGTTTGGACTCTTTCGCTTCCCGAGGGGGAGGCACGAAACGCCCCCAAAGCCCCCCTAAGGGTTGCCTAAAAAACAGCACTTTTTCGCCTATATATTGGGCAAGTTGCTCATTTCGCTCGCAAAAAATCCAAGCAAAAATTCCGGTTTATTGTCCGAAATGAGCCTTCAGTCGCTCTCGAACCTGATGAGCCCGGCCCGGCCTCATGGCGCAGATTGAAAAGCCAGGCAGGTCGTCCAATTTGTGTCAGGAGAAGGGTGCCAAGTTCCTTTGCTGAAAAGCCTTTTTGCCTCTACCTTAGGCGGTCTGCGGAACAGGCTTAGGGGGGACGCATGCGAGGCTTGTTGGGCGGCTTGTGCTTGGCGGTTTTGGCGAGTGGCTTGGCGCAGGCGCAATCCATGGTGCCAGCCCATAATGGCTCCTGTCCCTCGGGCACGTCCTATGCGGGCAGCGGCTATTGCCGGGCGACCAACGGGGATGTCTATGTGCCTGCGCAGAATGGATCTTGTCCATCGGGCGCGTCTTATGCGGGCAGCAATTATTGCCGTTCATCCAGCGCGCGCGGCTATGTGCCAGCCCATAACGGTTCCTGCCCGTCGGGGTCGTCTTATGCTGGGTCTGGTTACTGCAAAATCTAACCTTTTGGAGCGTTGCCTTTTTGGGAAGCGCGGTCCAGCATTAGGCATCACGTCAAACAAGAAACTGAGGAAGCGTTCTATGAGTTCGTCAATTAAATTCGCTCTGCCTTTGCTGGTTCTGTCTGCGGTCCCCGCTTTTGCGGCAGGCCCCCATGTCATCACTTTGACAAATGACACATCGACCCCAGTGGTCTTTTTCTCGGCGGGTCCTGATGCGAATTTGCTGAAAGATGCTCTGGCGCCGGGCAGGTCGGTCAAAGTGAATATTGGTAAAAGCTGCAAGGTTCAGATCGCAATCGATTTTGAAGATGGCGAATCCGTTGAGCCGCATGCGCATGATTTCTGCGCTGACAAAGTTCTCAAGCTGAAAGCGACGCGCGTTGAATAATCTGAGCGCCGTTGCAGCAAAGAAAAAAGCCGCCCCGAAAGGCGGCTTTTTTGTTTTTTACCACTTCTTCTCAACCGGATCTTGAATGGCTTCTTCAAGTGGGTTGCGCGGCTTGTACATGGACGACGGACGCAGGCGACCATCGGGTCCGATCTGGTCCATGTCGGTGTAGATTTCAAATTCATAGCCATCAGGATCAAGGAAGTTGATGCTGATATTGCAGCCAGCCCCTTTGCGGCCTTCGAAGACAATCGGGATATTGTTGGCGAGGAAAAATTCCTTCGCCTGACGCAGGATTTCGGTATTGTCGACTTCAATGGCGAGATGTTCCATCTGCAGCGAACCATGGATGTCGCGCTTGGGCATCTTGCCCTTGCCCATTGGCTTCAAGCCAATGCCGTGATGGTCTTTGCCGCAACGGAAGAAGATCATGCCATGCTTGTTGCGATCTGTTTCGACGAAGCCCATGACTTCGGTCCAGAATTTCGCCGTGCGCTCAACATCGCTCACTTCATAGACAAAGTGGCCGAGCTTGTTGGCTTTGATCGGCGAGGTGCCGACATAGGTTTCGGGATGAAACGGGCCTTCGCGGTCATAAACGTCTTCGCGGCGGGCCTTGGTCGTATCGTGAATGGAGGCAGTGCTCATGGATCTCCGTCCCTTTTTCGCGTGTTCTTGAGGTCGCGCTTGTCATCCCGCTTCGCGGGATCGATCTCGCAAATCATACGCGCGCGGGGGCATCTTTGCCAAGGTCTTTGCGACTGATCCCACCCCCTCTGCCAGACGTATGCCTGACCATGCAGATACCGCTCCCCTGTTATGATGATCTAACAGCCAGTCTGACCGAGGCCTGGGGGCGGATGGCCCGTGGCGTGAAAGACCGCCGCTCGCCCTTCCATACCCCCGTTTTGGCCACGATTGGGCCCGACGGCTCGCCACAAGCCCGGACGCTGGTTTTGCGTGCGGCTGACCCTGCCACACGACGGCTGCGCTTCCATACAGATTGGCGCAGCCAGAAAACCTTGGCCCTCAGCGCGCATCCACGCGTGGCGGTCCATGCCTATTGTCCGGCATCCAAAATCCAGCTGCGTCTGTTGGGGACCGCCGTCCATCACGCGCCCCATACCGAGATCGCGCGCGAGGCTTATGCGCGCTCACAGGAGAAGAGCCGGATTTGCTATGCGCAAAAATTGGCGCCGGGCGCGCAGATGAGTGGGCCGGACGAAGCCGGGCAGATCGAAGGCGGCGAAGAAAATTTCAGCGTGATTGAAATCACGATTGATCAATTGGAATGGCTATATCTTTACGCGGCAGGTCACCGCCGCGCTTTTTATCAATGGCAGGGTGAGGCGCTCACTGCGACCTGGCGCGCGCCATAAAACCCCTTATTGCGTGGGCTTCACGCCATCTTTGCTCACTTGCGCACGCACGGCATTGAGCTTGGGGCCATCATGCGTGACGGCCACGAAAATGGTTTCGCCGACTTTCAGATCGGACAAAGCGCCCGGGCCCGGCTGCGAGAGCGTGGCTTCCGGCGGCACGATGACTTTTACTGTGCCGGTCTTGTAATTCAGCGTCAGTTCCGGACCTTTGGTGGAAGAGACGGTTGCCTCCACAATGCCATTGGTCATGACGGAATCGGGCTTCAGATCATAAGGCGACAGGCCCTCGCTCGCGGTGGCCGAGATCGGGCGCACGTCAATGGCAATAGTGCTGCCGTCGGGCGCCTTCACCGTTGTGACCCCCAATTTCATGCCGGGCTTCACCTCGGACAGCGAGAAGGGTTTTGTCGTGGTCACACGCAGATCGGCGGGCACATCGATCGAGACCTTGCGGCCGTCAAAAGTTTCGACGCCCAAGAGCTTGCCGTCGAAAGACTGGATCGTACCGCGAATATTCAGCGCCTGTTGTGCCAAGACTGGCGAGAGTGAAGCACCCATCAGGGCGAAAGCCGTCAAAATCACCTTCATCTGTTCCTCCCACGTCATTTGAAGCAAGCCTAGCGCAGTCCCCCCGCCAGCGACAGCGGCTTTCGATCAGGATTGGTGCAAATCCAATCAATGGCCATGTGTTGAGCTCTGGCGCAGCCGGGCCCGCTCCCCTAGATAGAGACCAAGGTCAGAGGCCCCCTTTTTCGAAGAATGCGCAGGAGTTTGAAAATGGCTGGCGGCCAGAAACCGATGATCATCGATGTTCATTGCCATGTGGTCTCGCCCGATCGCGAGACTTATCCCTTGGCTCCGATTGGCGGCAAACAATCCGATTGGTCGTCCGAGCGTCCCACGACGCCGGAGCAGCTGATTGCAGCCATGGATGAGGCAGGCGTTGAAAAGGCCGCCGTTGTGCAGGCCTCCACCGCCTATGGCCATAATTCTTCTTATCTGGCGGACAGTATCGTCAAATTCCCAAAACGCATTACCGGCGTCTTCTCGCTTGATCCGCTTGATCCGCAAGCTTTGGAGCAAATGGATCAGTGGGTTTCGCGCGGTATGACCGGCATGCGCGTTTTCACCACGGGCTCGACCATGCCCGGCCAGCAGACATGGCTTGATGATGAGCGCGCTTTCCCTGTTTGGGAAAAGGCTGGCGCCTTGAAGCTGCCGATTGCGATGCAAATGACAGCGGAAGGTATTCCGCTCTTGCTGAAAATCGTGAAAGCGTTTCCGCAGACAAATTTTCTGCTCGATCATTTGGCGCGACCGGTCATCAATGATGGTGCGCCTTATGCCAAGGCCCAAAGCCTGTGGGATATTGCTGGCTACAAGAACATCTATCTCAAGCTGACAAGCCGCACGGTGGAACATTGCCAGCAAGGCCAATCCACACCGGAAGCTTTCATGGCCAAGGTGCTCTCAACCTTTGGCGCCAAGCGCGTGCTTTGGGGCTCCAACTTCCCGGCGCATGACGACACGCTGAAAAACATTGTCGACGAAACTCTGCATGTGCTTGCGTCCGTCTCTGATGCGGATCGTGCGCAAATTCTTTCAGGCACGGCTTTGGATCTTTACCCGAGCCTTAAGTGATTATCTTTTTTGGAGGACATTTCTCATGCTGAAACTGCGTTCTCTCATCTTGGCTGCTTGCGCCTTGGCCTCTGTCCCAGCGCTCGCACAAAGCCCAGAAGAATTTTTTAAAGGCAAGACCGTGAAGGTCATGGTCGGCCATCCGCCGGGTGGCTCTTATGATTTTTATGCGCGCCTTGCAGCTGACATGCTGCGCGCGCATCTGCCGCAAGCGGGTGCAGTAATTGTCGAGAATAAGCCCGGTGGCGGCGGTCTTGTCGCGACCAGCTATATTTATTCGCAAGCCCCGCGCGATGGCACGGTACTCGCCGTCTTGCCGGAAACAATTGGCAATACGCAAGTCATGGAGCCAGAAGTTGGCAAGTGGAAAGTCGAAGAGATGCGCTATATTGGCTCATTCTCTTCGGTGAACACGGCTTTCGTGCGCCGCAAGGATTCGCCGTCCAAAACCACAGACGACATGAAGCGACAGGAGACGATTGTTGGTTGCACGGGCACCACCGCGCAATCCTATCAATATCCCGCGCTGCTCAAAGTGCTCGGCGGCTACAAGTATAAAATGATCTGCGGCTATCCGGGTGCGAATGAATATTCCATCGCGCTGGAGCGTGGCGAAATCGATCTCGTCTCATCGGCTTGGAATTCCTGGCGTGTGACGCATAAGCGCCAGCTCGACAGCGGCGAATTGGTCGCGGTGATCCAGACGGGCTTGAAGCGCAATCGTGAATTGCAGAATGTGCCTCTCATGCAGGAACTGGTGGATGATCCGGTCGCCAAGCGCGTGATCGAATTTGCTTCCGCTGGTGCGATGATTGGCCGTGCGTTGGTCGCGCCTCCCGGTATCCCGGCTGACCGCATCGAATATTTGCGCGCCACATTCGACAAAATGGTTGCCGATCCAGTGATGATTGAAATGGCTGCCAAGCGCGCTTTGGAGCTGGACCCGACGCCCGGCAAAGTCGTGCAGGGCTATTCAGATGCCATTGTGAAGACACCGGCCGATGTGGTCGAAAAAGCTGCAGTGGCTTTCAAAGGCTAAGCCATCAGAAAAGCCGCCCTTCGGGGCGGCTTTTTTTATGCGAGATAAGCCTCAATCACGTTGACAATGCGCGTGGCGGCGTGCCCATCCCCATAAGGATTGGCGCCCGTCGCCATGGACGCGTAATGGGCTTTGTCGGTGAGCAGCCGCATGGCTTTGGTGAAGATGGCATCTTCATCCGTGCCGGCAATGGCCGCCACACCACTCTCCACCGCCTCTGGCCGCTCCGTGCTTTCGCGCAAAACCAGCACGGGCTTTTTGAGTGAAGGCGCTTCTTCTTGAATGCCGCCGCTGTCGGTCAAGACGAGCGTGGCATGTTTCATCGCCGCAACAAGGTCGCTGTAATCAAGCGGATCGACCAGATGCACGCGCTTCAAGTCGCTAAATTCTGCATAGGCGCGCTCGCGCACATTCGGATTGGGATGTACGGGATAAAGAATCTCGCAATCGGGCGCTGCTGCAATCACGCGTTTGAGCGCGTTGAAAATACGCCCCAGCGGCTCGCCAAAATTTTCGCGTCTGTGGCACGTCACCAGAATGAGGCGGCGGCCTTCTGCCAATTGAATCGGGGGAGGGCCTGCGCGCTCGGCAGCCCAGAGCAATGCGTCGATGACCGTATTGCCGGTAAGATAAATATCTTTTTCCGACACTTTCTCAGCGCGCAAATTATCGGCGGCGCGTTGTGTGGGCGCGAAATGCAAATTGGCGATACGCCCCGCGACAATTCGATTGAATTCTTCCGGGAAGGGCGAATGAATATCGCCCGTGCGCAAGCCAGCTTCGACATGCGCAAAGGGCAGCCGCCGATAGAAAGAGACCAGTGCTGCCACCATGACCGAGGTCGTGTCGCCCTGCGCAATCATCATGGCGGGGTCGGTCTCGTCCATCAATGGGTCGAGCGTGCGCAAAAGATTGGCTGTGAGCGTCGACAAAGATTGATTGGGTTGCATCACATCCAATTCGACATCTGGCGCAATGCCGAAAATGCCGAGCGTCTGGCGCAGCATTTCGCGGTGCTGACCAGTTGAGACAACTTTGACAGGATGGCGGCCCTGTTGACGCAAAGCCTGAATCACAGGCGCCATTTTAATGGCTTCTGGGCGCGTGCCCACCAAGGCAATGAGCGGTTTCATCAGCTCTTGTCCTCCTGCGGACCCATTGTTGCGGTCCAGTTTTCACTGTTCAGTGCGATCATCTGGCCCGATGCGAAAGCCAGCCGTCCGCGGCCTTCTTTCTTGGCTTGATACATCGCGCGGTCTGCGGCTGTGATGAGTTCGTTGAATGTGTCGGCATCATCTGGAAAAATGGCTGCGCCCATCGACACACCGACACTCACCGACATGCCGTTGCCAATATCAACGGGCATGGTGATCATATGCGCCAGATCAAAGGCAAGGGTGCCAATGTCGCCATGATCACCCAGCGGTGACAGCAGCAAGACGAATTCATCGCCACCGCGCCGCCCAATCAAATCATTTGTGCGCAAACGCCGTTGGATGCGTGTGGTGACGGTGGTGAGAAGAATATCCCCTGCATCATGTCCATAAGTGTCGTTGATCTCTTTGAAACGATCGAGATCAAGATAGATCATGGTGGCGGCTGCTTTATTGCGCAGACTGATTTGCAGCAGATTGCGCGCTTGATGGTCGAAATAAGCGCGGCTCAGCGTGCCCGTCAGATTGTCGTAATGGGCGAGATTTTGCAGCTTGTTCAGGGCGGCGCTGCGTTCCTCAAAGGCGCGAAACAGAGCGGTTGATAATGTGTTGATCTCGACCGGCATCTCACCTTTCGGGAGCGGCACTTCGTCGCCGTCGCGCAATTGTTTGATGGATTGCGTCAATTCCCGAATGGGCGAGGCAATGAGATGCGCACTCCAGCGCGCCATCACAAGGCCTGCCAAGAGGATTGTGACGGTGGCAAGAATAGCAAGCGTCGTCACTTTCTGAAGCGTGCTGTCGAGCCAAGACATTTGCTGCGTGAGTTCGATCCGCGCGGCGAGAACTTTTCCGCCATTGTCGGTGATCTTCACATGGAGTGGCTGCTCCGTGAATTCTGCGCTCTCATAGAAGCTGACTTTCGCCGTGAAAAAGCGCGAAGATGACAAGTCTGCATCCGCAGCCAGGACCGCCGATGGAGCATGTGCCGTCAAATAGCCAATCGGTTTGTGATCCGCAAAGAAGCGGATCGGGGCCTCGAAGGTGACGTCGTTCGGCCCGACGGAAAAATCGAGATCAGGCACGTCACTTGTGGCTTTGACCATCTGGGGCGGGATCGGCGCGGTGGCGCTGTTGCCCGTGCGGATCAGCATGCGCCCGCGATAATCAAAGACCGCAAAGGTGAGGCCGGTGGCTTGTGTTCTTTGTTCGAGAAACGGTGCCAGATATCCCTCGCGTCCGCTGGAATCGGTCAATGCCGTTGCAATGACATTGGATGATGCAATGGCCTCGAATTCACGAATATGGCGCGAGACGACGCTTGCCACCCGGTTTTGCGTTGTTTCGATGGAGAGCTTGGTGACTTCGCGCATGGTGTCCTGCCCGGCGTCATGGGCAATCTTCCACGTGAGTGCCGCCGTCAGCAAAACAGCCGTCGACGAGATCGTCACGATACCTGTGCGAATCGTGCGTTCAATCGTCCAATCTGCGCGACGAAAGAGATTCATCAATCCTCCGGCACAAGCCCATGTTCAGGCCGGAAGCGTGCAAAAAACAGCTCCGCCTGCGACAGGGCTTCGTGGGAGTTGGCCGAGAAAGGCTGGGGATAGAAGCGCACGACGCCTTCATGCGGGCCGACAGCCTCAAGGGCATCGCGAATTTTTTCCCGGTTCGTGCTGCCGGCTTTGGCAATGGCTTTGCCCACTATCCAGGTCAGATCATAGGCGTGCGCAATGCCGGCGGGGCTGTCGATCTCACTGATGGAATTCTTTCCCGTCGTGGCCAAAACATCTTTCAAAAAAGCCTTTGCTTTTTCCGTGCGCGGCTTGTGGAAGGAAAAGGTTTGCACAATGCTGAAATCAATCGCCGAGACTTGCGGTGCAAGCTTCTCGAAATTGCCCCCTGTCACACCCCAATGTGATAAGATTGGTCGTCTCTTGTCGGGTGATAATTGGCTCACTTCTCGCACAAGGATGGAGCCTTCAACCTCATTCGCGACAAGTATAATGAGCTCTGCGCCATCGGCGATGAGGTCTTGATAACGCTGGATCAGCGTGGACTCGCCCCAATTGTACCAGCGCTCGCCGACAATGCGGACATTGGCATTGCGGGCCTGGTTGGCGAGCGCCGCTTGCGTGCTGCGGCCCCAGGCTGTGCTGGGCAAGATGATACCAATCTTTTGCTTGCCCCGCTTCTTGGCAGCAGCGATGAAGGCCGCACTGGCCCATTCATCTTTCAGCGACAAGCGATAAACCCAATTGGGACGAAATCCATTATCGGTGATGCCATCAGCCGAGCCCCACGGATCCAGTAGAATCAGCTTGTCTGAATGGGCGTAAGGCACAACATCGATCTGCACCGGGCTGAATTTGCCACCCATGACGGCGATGACGGATGGATCGCGGGCTGCATCCAGAAAATTATCGACGCCAATGGCAGAAATGCCGCGATTATCTGACGTGCGGATTTCCAGCTTGATGTCCTTGAGGAGGCCTGCGCGTTCAATATCACGCACAGCCAAGCGCGCGCCTAGTTCAATGGCTTGAGCGGAGGTGCTGGTTGGGTGACCGAATTCCGCGTCGATCTGTATGACGGCTTTTTGCTCCGCCAGAACCGGCCCGCTGAAGGTGAGGGTGGCTGCAAATAGAAACGAGGCGAAATGTTTCATCTTTGTCATTGGCTGGCCTCGAAAGGATCGAGCGAATGTGCGGTTTTTTCCCACGGGATGCGTTTGGTGCCGCGGCGTCGGGCATCAAAATATTGACGCAAGGCACGCACGGTCGCGACAAAGTTGATGAAATTCGCCCAGACAAGGCGCGGGAAAGACATGAGCGCGTGTAGCGGTCCAAAGACCTGCAATGTGCAAAGTGCGCGCACCACCATGAAAATCGAGAGAATGGCGATATTGAGCGCAATCAGCTGATGCAGCGTCGATCCGCGCTCATAGAGCGGCGGCAGCAGGGTTGCATCGAAAATATATTGGTCGATCAGCCAGGGAATCATCCACGCAATCGCGACAAAATAAGCGCCGACATTGGCGATGTTTGTGAAGATCGGTTTGCGGTCCCGGAAGAAGAGATATTTCTGCCAGAGCGATCCTTGCCAGCCAAGATCTTCCCAGCCTTGCAAAGTAATGCCGAGCGTCCAGCGCGTTTTCTGGCGAACAGAGGCCCAGAATTGATTGGGGAAGGCGCCGCGCACAGCCGGCACGCCGGGCATACGCCAGAGGCGCAATGCGGGGGCGGGCTCATCGCCGCCACGCACAATGCCGTCGAAAAAGGCGGAACGGGCGCCACGCCGCAAAAGCTGCATGGCAATTTCATAATCTTCCGTCAGCAAATCTTCGCGGAATGCGCCTTGGATCTCTTCTTGCCAGGCAAGCTTGATGGCATCGCGGCTAAAGCCCGTGCCCACACCCGCGCTGGGCACGCCGCCCGTGAGCCATTCGCGCACGCGCATATCTTTCACATGCACTTGTGCAAATTCGTCGAGATAATGCCCTTCCGTGAAAGAATACCACGGCACATTGAGCGGAAAGACCGGCAATTGCACGATGGCTTTGCGCGGCATGAGATAGTTGAAGACCTTCAAACCATAGCGGGGCACATGGTCTTCTGCATCATGCAGCACATAGATTTGTGTCTCTTTGCCGCTTTCTTTTTCCCATGCACGAATTTCGCGCAAAATGGCATTGAGGCAATCTGATTTGGTGGTGGGCCCGGGATGGGGCACAAGCGCCATGCGCACATGGTCAGGATGTTCTGCTAGGGCCGGCGCCAAGGCGCGGCATGTACCCGTGTCATTGGGGTAAACGCCAACGAAAATGACATAGTCTTGATAATCGATCGTCTGGATCGCATTGCGCAGCATGGCAGCAATGACGCTCTCTTCATGCCAAGCAGGTACCATAATGGCGACAGTCTGCTCAGCCTTGTTTTGCAGCGTGGAGAGCTGCAAGCGCTGTTTGCCGCGCACCAGCACGAAGCGGTAATAGACCTTCCATGCGAGATAGGCTGCATCAAACAAAAGTTCATCAAGGCCGCTCAGCAGAAAGACAACAGCAATTGTCCAAATGGAGGCGTGGATGAAGTTGATGTAGATCTCGAACATTAGAAGCGTACCTCATATTCGAGACGGATACGGCCGTCAGTCGCGCGTCCCCCGCCGCTGCGCGCAACATGGACGAGCTCGGTCCGGAGCGTGATGCGCAAAGGTTCAAGGAATTTGAATGCGAGGCCCGCGCCCAATTCATGGAAGCGGTTATCCGCGCGGCCTGCTGTGTCGCGCGTGATGGCCGCCAATGCATAGGCTTCCAGCGAGCCGATGCGGCTTTCCATCAGGCGCACACCGGGGCGAATGCGCGCATAAGCGATCATGTCCTGATAGCGCGAATACCAAATGGCTTCCGCATAGATATCAATAATGAGCGTCAAGGTGAGGCGGATGTCATCCGTGCAGGATTTCGGTGCCGCTTCCCATTCTTGTCCATAGACAAAGCCTGCGCGCGTATCATTGCGCCAGCGCGAGCGATGGCGTGGGGTGATGTCACCCGCCATGCCTTGTTCAATAAAGGCAAAGACGGGTGCCGCTTCCCACGGGCGCCAGCGCAAGCCGCCTGCGAAAATGGCCGTGTCGTCATAGAAAACTTGCGGCGCAAAGCCGGAATAATTTGAGCGATTATCCCAAGTGCCGCGGAATGACCCGTAGACCGAGAGGATGTCTTCACCAATCAGCGCGCGGCCAATCCGCATTTGCAAGGGCGCGACACCCAGCCGATCACGCGTGCGCCATTCAGGTGCAAAATATGTTTCTGCAAACCAGGGTTTTGGCAATAAGCGGTCGGGCAAGCCGGCTAGATTGTTCCACGCGGTGCAGCCTTCAGTGGCGCGCGGATGGCGGCTCATCGCCACAACGCGGGCATCGCGTGCGGCAGCGCGCTTTTGGCCTTCCGCATCTTGCGTATAGACGAGTTGCAGGCGCAGCACATGATTGGACGGATCAAGATCGAGCGCGCGACGGAAAGCAGCAATGGCCTGTTTGCCGTTGCCGGCGGCAAGTTGCGCATAGCCGAGTTGCTCAAAAACTTTGGCGTCACGCGGTTTCAGTTTGGCTGCGCGCTCAAGATAGGTGGTCGCGCGCGAGTCTTTGACGGCAAGCAACGCATAGGCGGCTTCCATCTGGCGTGTCGCATTGCTCGGCGCGTGATCAGCTTGTGCGATGCGTGCGGCCAAGTTCTCGGCCAAAGCCGGCGCGAGGCTTAGGAAGGCCGCAAAAGCAGACGCGAAAAGAAAGGTGCAGTTTCGGCCAAATATTTGCAAGTTTCTTGCCCCTATTGCCGCAATATATCAGCAAGAACGTTAACTTACGCTCTGACTCAGATCAATTTAAAGGCGAATAAAGGAAGGCTAATTAAGTCTAATTCTTGATGAATAAAGTGATCAGCATGGCGAGACTTGTCAGTCCCATTGCTCCTGTTGCCATCCATCCCAAGGTTGTGAGCCCGCGGCCGATGATAAAGGCGCCCAAAATGTCGGTCCGGTGCCCAATAAGCATCATGGCGATGAGCACAGGTACGGCTGCAATGCCGTTTATGACAGCGCTCCAGTAAAGCGCTTTGATCGGATCAATCTCGGTGAAGTTCAAAATCATGCCGACCAGCGTCGCCAAAGCGACGGTGCCGTAAAAGGCTTTGGCCTCTTGCCATTTGCGCGAAAAGCCCACGGGCCATTTGCGAGCTTCGCCTAAAGCGTAAGCGGCAGAGCCCGCCAGAACTGGCACGGCCAACAAGCCCGTGCCAATAATGCCGATGGCAAAAACAAGAAAAGCAAACTCGCCAGCGATGGGGCGCAACGCTTCGGCAGCTTGGGCTGAGGTTTGAATGTCAGTGATTCCGCTCACATGCAAAGTCGCAGCTGTGGTGACGACGATGGCGAGCGCCACAAGATTTGAAAAAGCCATGCCGACAAGCGTATCGATTTCAATTCTGTAAAGGGCTGGTCCGGCCTGTTGGGGCGAATGTGTAAGACTGTGGCGGCGGCGATAGGCGTGAATATCTTCAACTTCCTGTGCGGCCTGCCAGAAGAAAAGATAGGGGCTGATCGTTGTGCCAAAGACGGCCACAACGGTGGTCAGATAATCTTTTGACCAGGTGATTTTTGGCCAGAAAAGCCCTTGTGCCAGCGATTTCCAGTCAATCTGTGTCGTGATGACGGCTGCAAAATAAGCAAACAGAGCCAAGGTCAGCCATTTCAAAACAGCGACATAGCGGGTGTATTGCAGAAAGACTTGCGCATAGACGCAGACAGTTGCGAAGAAAACAATCAGCAACCATTTTGGTGGACCTGGGACGACGAGCACAAAAGCTTCCGCCATGGCACCCAAATCCGCGCCCAAATTGATTGTATTGGCGACAACCAACAAGAAGACGAGGACCTGTAAAACCCAATTGGGATAATGCCGGCGCAAAACGCCAGCCAGGCCGTGGCCTGTGGTGCGCCCGACACGCGCTGAAATGATTTGCACAGCGCACATCAGCGGATAGGTCAGCAACAGGGTCCAGCTTAAGCCATAACCAAATTGCGCGCCTGCTTGCGAGTAAGTGGCAATGCCGCTCGGGTCATCATCTGATGCGCCTGTGATGAGCCCTGGGCCCAGCACGCCGAGCAAGCGTGGACGTGACGTTCCCACCACCGGATCTGCCTCCGGATCGCGCGGTCGCTGTCCACCTGTGTGCTCGTGCCCCGCCAAGTTCAGTTCCTACCTCGTCTTGGGCTCTTAACGCACGAGCTCCGGCTTTGTTTCCGAAAGGCTTGGCTTCTTTTGTGCAGAAAGCAAATCTTTTCGAAGACAAAACAGTAATAAAAAAAGCCCCGGCGAACCGGGGCTTTTTCGAAGCTTGATCTGAGCTTGATGGATTAGCGACCAACAAGCTTGCGCGTGTTGTCGAGCGTGCCGTAGCTGCGCGGTGCGCCGCACATCAAGAAGCGATAGCCTTCCGCAATCACGCGCTCTGCATTGGCGCCCGACACATGCGGGTGGCCGACGATGACATTGTGGCGCTTGCAAGTGTCGACAACTTTCGCCATGGCGTCGAGCACGACCGGGTGCTCTGTCTGGCGCGGATAGCCGAGCTCTTGCGAGAGATCGCCTTCGCCAATCAAAATCGCGCCAATGCCGGGAACATTTTTGAGAATGTCATCGAGGTTCTCAATGCCGGCTGTATCTTCGATCTGCAGGATGATGAACAGTTCGCCCTTGGGCGCCAGCGGCCAGACGTCAGCCACTTCGTAATATTCAGCTTGGCTGATGCCCCAGTAGCGGCAGGCCTGCATCGGGCCATCGCCACGAATGCCTTGCGGCTCGTACAGTGGCTTGTCCTTCAGGCGCGCATAGCGGCAGGCGGCGATCGCATTATAGGCTTCTTCAACCGTCGAGATATGCGGGAAGACAATGCCATAGCAACCAATGTCGAGCGCCTGTTTGGCCAAGAATTGATTCTTCTCGACACCATTCGAGGGCACGCGCGCCATCGGCGTGACTTTCGGCGCAATGCCGCCCTTCGCAATGTGACCGCGGTTCAGCATATATTGCAGAGCATGGCGCATCGTCGTGATGTCCCAGCCCTGATGTTCGCCTTCGAGCACGATGCCATCGTAATTCGACTGTGTCAGTTCCACCGCGACATTGATGTCGATGGGCTGGAACGACGAGAAAGCATGCTGGCCACTTTCCAGCGCGCGGATAATGCCGTTGAGGCGGGGCAGGGACATGTCGGTCTCCGATAAAAGTGTCGTCAAAAGGAAAGGGCGGCGAAAACCCGCCGCCCTGTAGGGTTTTCTTAAAGGCCGCGCTTCTTGAGGATCGCGTCGAGGCGCGGATAAACCGTGCGCGCATTGGTCTCGAAGATCTTCTTGCGATCGCCTTCCGACAGATTCTTCGCAGCATCGACATAGCGGCGGGTATCGTCGAAATAATGGCCGGTTTCCGGATCAATGCCCTGCACGGCGCCGATCATTTCCGACGCGAACAAGATATTGTCGATCGGCACGACCTTGGCGAGCAGATCAATGCCCGGCTGATGATAGACGCAGGTGTCGAAATAGACATTCTTCATCAGATATTCGACGAGCGGTGGCTTCTTCATCATCATCGACAGGCCGCGGTAGCGACCCCAATGATAAGGCACAGCGCCACCGCCATGCGGGATGACGAATTTCAGCGTCGGGAAATCCTTGAACAGATTGCCCTGGATGAGCTGCATGAACACAGTCGTGTCGGCATTGATGTAATGCGCGCCGGTTGCATGGAAGTTCGGATTGCACGAACCCGTCACATGGATCATCGCCGGGATTTCGAGCTCAACGAGCTTTTCGTAAATCGGATACCAGTAACGATCCGTCATCGGCGGATCTTTCCAATAGCCGCCCGACGGATCGGGATTGAGGTTCACGCCAACGAAGTCGAGCTCTTTCACCATGCGCTCGAGTTCGGGAATGCAATTGCGCGGATCAACGCCGGGTGATTGCGGCAGCTGGCCAACGCCGATGAAATTTTCTGGCAGCAGCGAGCAGATGCGATGGATGAGATCATTGTTCATCCGCGTCCATTCCTGGCTGACCCATTCAGGGCCGACATGGTGACCCATGCCCGAGGCGCGCGGTGAGAAAATGGTGATGTCCGAGCCGCGCTCTTTCTGGAACGCGAGCTGTCGCTGCACAGATTGAACGAGTTGTTCATCGGTAATGCCGAGATCATTCGTCGCCGGCTTGCGCGTCGCATCGACGAGGCCTGCAAGCTGCTTGTCGCGGAAGGCGAACAGCGACTGCGGTTCAGTGGTATAATGGCCGTGAATATCGATGATCATTGTCTGATCGCCCTCTCCTGAAGCTCCAGCCCTTTCTCGGGCTCTTCCTGTCCTCTTAAACAGAGCACCGTGCCTGTGGCAAGCGTCCCCGCAGGCTTTGGCGGCCAGCCATTGACAAAACTCGGGCGGGGTATGAATTCTGCGCATCCACCGAGCCATTTATCTTCAAGAAACAAGCAGGAAACGACATGGCCACAGCCCTCCTCGACGGCATTTCCACCCGCTATGAAGTCCGGGGCGAGGGCCCGCCTTTGCTCATGTTTTCACCGGGCGGTTTTGACGCCACGATCGAGAAATGGTCGTCGCTGGGCATTTATGCCAAAACCAAGCCGCTCGATTATCTGACACAGCATTATCAGGTCATCCTGTTCGACCGGCGCGAATGCGGCCAGTCGGGTGGTCGCGTCGAGCGCGTCACCTGGTCCCATTTCGTGCGCCAAGGCGTGGCGCTGCTCGATCATCTGAAAATCGACAAGGCCCATATTATGGGCGGCTGCATGGGTTGCTCCCCCGTCATTGCCATGGGCACGCAAGCGCCCGAGCGCGTCTCCTCCATGGTGATTTACTGGCCCGTGGGCGGCCCCAAATACCGCATGTCGAGCCACCAGCGCTTTGCCGAGCATCTAGCCTTCGTGCACCAGAACGGCATGCAGGCGGTGGTTGATCTCATCAAGCGCGATGGCAAGGCCTTTGGCGCGGATCCGCGCGGTGGCCCATGGGCCTCGACCATCAAGTCGGATGAGGCTTTTGCCGAAACCTATGCGCAGCTCGATGTCGAGAAATACAAGCACATTGTGGTGGGCATGGTGCGCGGCCTGATGGACCGCGATACGGCGCCCGGCGCCGAGCCCGAAGATATGATGCGGTGCGAGCTGCCCGCCATCATTGTGCCGGGCGCGGATAATTTCCACTCGACGTCAGCTGCGCGCTATTTGCAGGAATGCCTGCCAAATGCGCGCTATTGGGATATGGCAACCGCAGGCCAAAGCGAAGAAGCAACACGCAAGGAATTGCTCGAGTTTCTAGGCAGCGTCTAACCGCTCGTCATTGCGAGCAAAGCGAAGCAATCCAGAAAGCCTCACGCGCGGCCTTATGGATTGCCGCGTCGCTGCGCTCTTCGCAATAACGATAATAAAAAAGGCGGCCATTTGGCCGCCTTTTCTTGTTCTTAGCCCACCAGATCCAGTGTGCCCTTGGCCCAGATCTCGTCCATCTTGAATGGGCGCGGGATGATCTGTTGTTCTGTTGCAAATTGGTTGATCGCTTCGATCATCGCGCGGTTGGGCTCGACACCAAAGGGCATCGGGTCCTTGCCGGTGATCTCCATGATCTTCATCGCTGTCTGATCA
>CANGFE010000055.1 GCA_947453155.1 Beijerinckiaceae bacterium
AGCAAACCAGAGCCACATGTGATGCCTCTGGATTGCTTCGTCACTGACGCTCCTCGCAACGACGGTCGTTGGCCGTTACTTGCTCAATTTCGGATCAATCGCATCGCGCAATTTGGCGCCTGTTTCATCTGACGTTTTCGCAAAAATCTCGATCACTTTTTCAATCGCCGCCGCTGGTGCGGGATCAATATCGAGCTTGGCCTGTGTCGCATCTTTCAAGAAATCTGCGTCCACAATCATCTTGTCGAAAGCCGTACGGATGGCCTTCACGCGATCAGCCGGAATACCGGGAGGCGCCACAACCGGACGCGCCGCTGATTTCTGCGCTAAGAACAGCGTCATCAATTCGCGCTGCTCAGGCGTCTTCACAAAATCCATCGCGAGCGGCACATCCGGAAGATCCGGCTCTTTCTGCGTCGACATTTGCATCAGCACGCGCACTTTGCCGTCGCGCAGATAATCAGGCTTGCGCGTCTTCACATTGGACCAAGACCAATCGCCCATGCCCTGCACTTCGCCACGCTCCATGGCGAGCACCGCATCTGTGGTGCCCGGATAGCCGGAGATGATTTTGAATTTCGTGCCGATCAAAGCATTCATCATGCGCGGCGAGGTTTCCGTATCAATATGGGGGCCTGTGCCACCGACGAGCATCTCCTGCTTCATCACATCTTCAATCGTCTTGAAGGGCGAATTGGCCCAAGCAATCACGACGCCCGTTTCAGCCGAGAGATTGCCAACCCAATTGAACTTGGTCAGATCAAAACGCACGCCTTGCGGATTGGTGAATTTCGCCGAAAACACGCCACGCTGCAGCAGACCCATGACCGTGCCGTCTTTGGGCGAGACATTATAGAGCTGGTTGGCCGCGGTCAGAGAACCAGCGCCCGGCATATTCTGCACGATGGCCGTCGGATTGCCGGGAATGAAGCGGCCAATATGGCGGGCCATCAAACGGCCCTGCGCATCATAGCCACCGCCCGAATCCGCACCGACGATCACAGTGATCGTCTTGCCCGTGTAAAAATCAGACAAAGCATCGGCGCGAGCAGCGCCCGCGGCCAGAAGGGCCAGCGTGGCTGAGGCGGCGGCGACATGACGAAACTTCATTTGAGACCTCCCAATTCCGCTTCTTGAGGCGAGCGGCTTGATTTGACCCACCATAGACCAGAAGCCCCCTGGCCAACAATGAGGCAGGCGAAATCTGGTCCGACCCCGCGCCAAATCCGTAACACCTGCTGGATAGAGGCAAAAAACATGCGGAACGTGGCGATTATCGGAGCCGGTATGGCGGGGCTTGCCGCGGCCGAACGGCTGCGGGCGGCAGGCCACCAAACGGTCCTGTTCGAGAAAAGCCGCGGCTTTGGCGGGCGCATGGCCAATCGCCGTTCGGGCGATTTTCAGTTCGACCACGGCGCCCAATATTTTACGGCCCGCGGCGCCGAATTTTTTCGCAAAATCACCGAATGGCAGACACAGGGCCTCGTCGCCGAATGGGGTCCCGGCTCCTATGTGGGCCGCCCCGGCATGACCGCACCAGCCCGCGCCATGGCCAAGAACCACACTTGCGTGACCGAAGCGCTCGTTACCCGCCTCGAGCGCAGCGAACATGGCTGGCATGTGTTTGACGAGAACGGCTCCATCAATGCGCCGGGCAATGGCACTTATGACGGCGTGATCCTCGCCGTCCCCGCGCCACAAGCCGAACCCCTCGCCCGCTCGGCAAAAGCCGCGCTGCCGCAGATCGCACAAGCGCGCTATGCGCCCTGCATCGCACTGATGCTCGCCTACGAACCCGAAACACGCGCCTCCGCCGATCATTGGATGCGTCCCGACGATTCCATCATTGGCTGGATTGCGCGCAATTCCAGCAAGCCTGGCCGTCCGCATGACACGCAGACCTGGGTGGTCCATGCGCGAGCCGATTGGTCGCGCCAATTCATCGACCAAGATCCGCGCGTCTCAGGCGAAGCCCTGCACGCCCATTTCCGTGCGCTCACCGGCATTGATGCCGAGCCGCTTTATTTTGCAGCTCATCGTTGGCGCTATGCTTTGGTGGAGCAGGAAGTCGGCATGCCCTGTCTTTTCGACGAGGCCACGATGATCGGGGCTTGCGGCGATTGGTGTCTGGGCGCACGCGTGGAAGCCGCCTTCGACAGCGGTCGCGCCATGGGCGAGACCATGGCGGAAGCGCTGGCAGAAATTCTGGCCTGATTATTCGTCGTCGCGGAAGGGTGCGCGTGTCTGGCGTGCCAAATCATCGAGCTTGGCCGGTGCATCGCCCAAACGCTGCATGACTTCATTCGACAAATAATCCAGCCATTGCCGCGCCAGATCGGCATCGTGCGTCTTGACGTCGAGATCAGAGCGGCAAGCCGTCAGCTTGCCCTGCAATTCCAAAACGCGACCTTGAAATTCAGAGGCCATTTCATCCATGCGCGCTTGCAGGGATTCGACTTTGGCCTGCAATTCCGCACAACGCTGATGGGCTGCATCGGCTTCCGACTTGTAATGCTCGACCTGTTTGCGCGCTTCGGTTTCAATAATCTTA
Source organism: Beijerinckiaceae bacterium (assembly GCA_947453155.1). Taxonomy (GTDB): domain Bacteria; phylum Pseudomonadota; class Alphaproteobacteria; order Rhizobiales; family Beijerinckiaceae; genus Terripilifer. Next base: position 2,552 of record CANGFE010000055.1, read on the forward strand.
TTGCGACGCGCCATTTCCGAAATCGTATCGGCTGCGCGCGTGACGATCTCCGTCGTCTGCTGCAAATCGCGATCTGAAATCAAGGGCCGCGTCTCTGCATTGCGCTTTGCGTCTGCCGGTGCGCGCAACCGCTCTCCCAAATCGCCCGGACGTTCCATCGCCGCAGGTTTCAAAAGATGAGCAACCACTTGTCCCCCTCACCGCAAAATAAGCGGATTCACACAATCAATATTTCAAACTTAACAGATCATCGTACGCACTCCATGGCTGCGCCTGCAATCCCACAGATTTATCTTTGCGCTTTGCACGATCAGCGGACACTTTCGCTGCGCATTTTTTTGATCTAAATATTTAAATGTAATTGATGAGTTATGCCCGTAACTTAATGACTTATTACCACTCAATTTGTGTGTGCATGCCGTTGCGTGAGAATAGACGCACAATTCTAAGTTGTGTCTCCACAAGACAAGGACAGGTGAGACAATTCATTCTCACCTGTCCTGCAAGTCTCGGACATCTTTAAAAAATTACCATCGACACCGGAACAAGCCACGGTGTGTTGCCGTGTGCCAACCGATCCGGGGCGCCCAGTGACGGCCACGATGCAAACCACGACACCAACCATAGCCATAGGAGCGCACGATGATGCGCGGACCACCCAGGAAAACGAATCCCGGTTCAGCTCTTGTGCGATCGCGCTCGCGATAACGCACGCTGGGGCGTGTACGAGTGACCTCGCGCTGCTGATAACGCGGCACGGTGTAATCGCGGCGTTCATTCCGACGAATGGTCGCGCGCGGCGCAGTTTCACGCTCACGCGTGATCACACGTTGCTCGCGTTGTTGAACAGGCGCGGTCGCACGCTCGCGCTGCTGAACGGGCGCCACTTGGCGTCGCTCTTCGCGGATAGTGGGGCGCTCGTCACGCCGCTCAACTGCGCTGGGGCGTGGAGCGGAGGGTTGCGCTGGAGGCGCAGCACGCTCCACAGGCCGTTCGCTGCGCGGAGCTGGTGCAGGTTGGGCTGGTTGAGCGGGAGGCGCGCGCGGCGCTTCGCGCTGCGGGGCACCACCACCGCGCTCTTCACGCGGTTCGTTTCTCTGTCCCGGACGCTCTTCTTGCGCCTGCGTCATCACAGGCAGTGCAACCAAAGCAAAAGCCAAAGCCCATGCAGAAGCTGATTTGTTCAAAAGTGCCTTGCGCATACAAGACCTCCTTTCCCCGCTGACCAAACCGCGCAGGTGGCAGACAGTTCCGCTCATTGAACAAGAGCGGGGCCAGACGCGTTGATGAAATAGGGCACGCGGAGGACACAACATGTTTGAGACCGTCAAACACGTCATCGTCGTTTTGTTTGAAATCGTCGGCTACACTTTGATCGCCGCCGCCATTTATGCCGGCTTTGAAAAACTATTCACGCGGCGCTGACGACATTGGCGTGAATCTGAGAAGAAATGGCGACCCCGGTTGGACTCGAACCAACGGCCTGCCGCTTAGAAGGCGGCTGCTCTAATCCAGCTGAGCTACGGGGCCGGGAAGAAAAAGCTAGCCGACAAGAAAATCAATGCGTCCACTGACCGACGCGATTGGTTTTGAAATTATCTGAATAGGCCATGATGCGGCGAGCCATCGGCTTGGGCTCTTCGACGCGATAGGCAATGCCCTCGCGCTCAGCATAGGCAACAGCTTCTTCACGCGTGGCAAACCAGAGCTTGACCTGCGGATTGGTGTCGCTGGAGCTGGTCCAGCCCATCAAGGGCTCGATCTGGCGATCGGTGGGCGCATATTCCAAAAGCCAAACTTTGGCGCGCGCGGCACCCGACTGGGTGGCGCTCTTGGCGGGGCGGGTAATGCGTGCCGTCATGGAATCCATACTCATCGCAGATGGGCGTCTGGGCCAGTCCTAGCCTGAGCATGAGATTCTGCCAAGCTGGGCAAATGGTCGGGGCAGCAAGATTCGAACTTGCGACCCTCTGCTCCCAAAGCAGATGCGCTACCAGACTGCGCTATGCCCCGACGAGGCTCCGATAGCACAAGAAGAAGCCCCTTGTCGCCTATTCAAACGCGACTACCCACTGTCTAGCGTTCGAATTCTTCACTCACGCGCTTGCAGCGGTATCCAATGAAGCATTGGCGGCTGTCCGCGGTCCGTAGCCAGACGGGATCTGTCTGTTCATCGCGCTGGCAAAAACTCTGAGTCGCCACATAGCGGTCGTAAATATCGGGGCCCGTGCCCAAAACGACGGCCCCGCGCTCCGAGACGAGGCGGCGCGCTGTCTCACAGCTCATCCGCAGGCTGTCTGGCCGGCCTTGCGCCAAGGCGCCGACCATCGTCCCGATCAGAACCAAACCCGCGAGCGCAGTGTGGGAAGCGTATTTCATCTTGGGGGTCATCTCAGGGCTCTCCATGGCATTCAAACTTGGGGCCTCCAGCGCCTCCATCAAGGGCCAGCGTGAGAAGTTGGAAAGTATTTTCCGTTACATTTGTTTCGTCAAATGTTTAGCTGAAGGTTCTCATCCATGACCGACATGCTGTTGCGCGAGATCGCCACCCAAGCGCCCAATCCCGAACCCCCTCGCGCCTTTGGCCGCGCCCATCCAACAAAGGCCAAGGCCCAAGCCCCGCAAAGCCAATGGCAGCTCAGGCGGGCGAATTGGCTGCGCCTGTCGATCCTCGCACTGGCGCTGGGCTCGGGCTATGGCGCGTTGCAATTGATCGATACGCCCCACCCCACGCAGCAAAGCCAAGCCATGCCTGTTTCCGCACCACTTCCCGAAACAGAAGATGTGCTCATCACCCAAACAGACTTGCCGCTGGGCCATGTGCTCACCGCTGATGACATGATCTGGATGGCCTGGCCCAAATCCTTGGTGAGCGATCAAGCCATTCGTCGCAGCCATATGCCGCAAGCTCGCGAGGATATGGCGGGCGCGATCCTGCGCGCCTCTTTCATTAAAGGCGAACCGATGCGCACGGAAAAAATCATCTTTGGAAAAAGTGCGGGCGTCTTGGCCGCTATTCTGCCTGCAGGTGCGCGCGCCATGGCAATTTCCATTGATGCACAAGGTGCGACCACAGCAGGCGGATTCATTTTACCCAATGACCGCGTTGATGTGATCCGCACGATCGTGCGCCCCGATCCTGCGGGCAAGAATGAAGGCGTCATTCAAAGCGAAACTGCGATCAGCAATTTGCGCGTTCTGGCCATTGGTCAAAACATTCAGGAAAAGAACGGAGAGCGCGTGATTACAGGCACAACGGCAACTCTCGAAGTCGATCCGCAAGAAGCCGAAATTCTTGCGCAAGCGCAGCGCAGCGGACAAATCTCTCTGGCTCTGCGCAGTCTCAAAGATGCCACGCCATCCGCGACGCCGCTCAAAAGATCGCAGGCGCATGTCAGCGTCATGCATGGCACACAGCAGAAAGATTATGCGGTGCGCGAAACGAGGCCGTGACAATCAATTGTCGCGACGCAAAGCCAAATCCGTCTGTGCCACATCTGGTGCAGGCGCGCTTTGCTCGACAATCGTCTGTCCACTCACCCATCGAAAATCCTGCGCCGCATGGCTGGGGGCTGCAAAGATGATCGAGGTTTGAAAATCATCGCGCGGCGGCAGACTTCCCAGATTGGCGGGAATGGGCGCCGGCGCGAAAGCTTGCGCGGATGATGTGAAGACACGCGCCATCTCTGTCCATTCCGCAACACGCGGATCTTGGAGCGCGAATTTGCCACCAATGGTCAGGAGCGGCACGAGAATAGGGGCGAGGCAAAACACAAGGACCAGCCCGCGCCCGCGCTTGTTAGATTTCAAATTGACCTGCTTCGCGATGCCCATAGATCCCCCGCGATCCCCCGAAAACCCGGAACACGACGCGACAGAACAGCACCAAGAAACCCACAGAATTGAACCAATACCTTGAAAATAAAGGCTTAAGCTAAACCATTTAACACTGAATAAAATAGAAATATTCCATTCTATGTTACGTTTATTAACCCTTGAGACAGGCTTTGAAGCAATGATCTGAGTGTCGTGAATCACTTGCCCCGAAAGCCATGCTCTATGTTTGAGCCGATTCGACCCTATTCTCAAGCCTTTAGCTCAACCGTGGGTTGCGCCCTGCTCTGGCTGGCCCTGACCCTTGGCATCGCGAGCCCGCTCAACGCTGCAGATCGTAGCCGTGTTGTGCGGCTCTCGCCGGACCAGTTGCAAAGCCTCACCGTGACGATGGGCGCAACACAAACCGTGCGCACCCAAGTGGTCTTTGCTGATCTCGTTGTTGGCAATCCGGACGTGGCCGATGTCATGCCCCTCACCGACCAGTCTTTCTATGTGCATGGGCGCAAACTCGGGACCACCACTGTCGCAGCCTATACAGCCGACAAAAATCTGATCGGCACGATGGAAGTCGAGGTCTCTTACAATACGGGCCGCCTGCAAGCCGAATTGCGCCGCCGTCTGCCCTCATCTCGCATCGAAGTGTCGTCCATCAATGGCCGCATTGTTTTGTCGGGTGCTGTCTCTGACGCGCAGACCATCGACAAAGCGATGGAATTTGCCAAGCAATTTGGCGAAGACGTCATCAATGCTTTGAACGTCTCACAGCCACAGCAAGTGATGCTCGAAGTGCGCTTCCTCGAAGTCTCACGCAATGCCGGCCGTGATCTGGGCTTTAAATGGGATGTGGCGAGCCGTCGTTTCTCCGCCGCCACGGGCTTGAATGGCGCGCCAGGCTCGGCGGGGCCTTTTGGCACGGTGCTTGGGCAAATATTGGCGGGCGGCATGTCAGCCGATCTCATTGTCGAGGCTTTGGAACAAAAGGGCGTCGCACGCCGCTTGGCTGAGCCCAATCTCATCGCCATGTCAGGACAATCGGCCAGCTTTCTGGCGGGTGGGGAGTTTCCTTTTCCCGTGCAAGCCGATCAAGGACGCGTCACCATCGCTTTCAAGAAATTCGGTGTCAGCGTGAATTTTCTTCCCACCGTTCTCGTCGATGGCGTCATCAATCTGCGCATTGAGCCAGAAGTGAGCCAGCTCGACACCACCAATGTTGTGGCCTCGGGCGGCATCAACGTGCCGTCCCTCATCGTGCGCCGCGCCAATACGCAAGTCGAACTGCGCGATGGACAGAGTTTCGCCATTGCAGGTCTGCTGCAATCAAACAATGTCGATGCCTTGAAACAATTGCCTTGGCTTGGCGATGTGCCTGTGCTTGGCACACTTTTCCGCAGCGCCTCTTTTGAAAAGCGCGAGACGGAATTGGTGATGATTGTCACGCCGCGCCTTGTGCAGCCCGTCGCCTTGAATTCCCGCCTGTCCAATCCGCTCGACGACAATCGCCCCGCCAATGATGCAGAGCGCTTCCTGATGGGCCGACAGGAAATTCCGCGCGCCAAAACTGCGGCCATCAAAACAACACCCGGCGGACATATGCTCGACGTTGTAAGTCTCCCCGCGCCCTCATCAGGCAATGCGCCGGCGGCCAATCGTGCTGTGCAGACCATTGATCCTTGGCCGCGTGCGGCTCAAAAAACGCAACAAGCGACAGATGGCACGAAAGCCGCTCAAGCCATCACCCGCTATCAGCAAAATGATCCCGCTGACGCCACCACTCAACCGGTGAAGAAATAAAATGCGCGCACCTTTCCTTTTTCTTCTGCTCCTCATCACCCCGCTCGCAGGCTGCCAATCCTTTGGCACATCGCCCGCACTGGAAATGGAAGCCAAAGCAACGGAACCTTTGAGCGTCTCCGACGCCAAGGCGCAATTTCTGGCGGGCAATTATGGATTGGCGGAGGAATTGTTCCGCGCGTCAGCTGAGCGTGACCCAACAAATCTGCAAGCGTGGCTTGGGCTCGCGGCCTCTTATGATTTGTTGCGCCGGTTTGATCTGGCTGATCGCGCTTATGCGCAGGCCGATAAATTGGGCGGGCGCAGTGCCATGCTGCTCAATAATCGCGGCTATTCTTATCTCTTGCGCGGAGACTTCGCCAAAGCGCGCGCCGATTTAAACGCCGCGCAAAAACTCGATCCCGGCAATGCGGATATTGAAACCAATCTGGCCGCAGCCCTCAAAGGCCAGCGCCTCTGATCATTTAAAGAGAGAATGACGCAGCCGGTCGCCGGGCTTCAAGCCGATGCGCCGGGCGGTGCCTGCATTGAGCTCGAGCACAGCCAGAACCGGGCCCGATGAGGGCACGATGCGTTCTGAAAGCGGCTCGGTATTTTCCGCGACATTCACGACCTTGCCGCTTTTGTCGATGAAGACCATGTCGAGCGACAGATAGGTGTTCTTCATCCACATGGCGACCGGCTCTTCGCGCTTGAAGTCGAAGAGCATGCCGCGATCTTCTGCCATAAAGCGACGATGCATGAGGCCACGCGCGCGCTGTTCGTCGGTGCGCATGACTTCCACCGAAAACCGATGCGTTCCGGAGGCGGTCACAATCTCCAAAGGCTCCAGAGCGGCATCCTGCGCGAGAGCCGCCGGAGCGAGAGCCAGAAGCAGGGAGAGAAAAAGGCGACGCAGGATCATAACGGCCTCAAGACGTGGTCGGGCGGCAAGCCTAACCCACCCACCCCGCTAAAGCGAGGTGGCGCAAGGCACCGGCAGCAGCCCGACAAATTTAGTGGGAAATCGGCAGATTGGTTTCGAGCGGGCGGATTTCAGCCGCCATCAGGCCCTTGGGGCCATTGCCGAAGCGGACCAAAAGGCCATCGCCCGGTTTCAAATCCATAATGCCGAAACGACGCAGCGTTTCCATATGGATGAAAATGTCTTCGGTGCCTTCACCGCGCGTGACAAAGCCAAAGCCGCGTACGCGGTTGAACCATTTCACCACGACGATTTCGAAACCACCTGCGGGGGTCACCTGCACATGGGTGCGAGCCGCCGGCAATTGCGAAGGATGGGTGGCGGTTGATTCATCCAGCGAGATCACGCGGAAGACTTGCAGACCTTTCGAGCGGGCCTGCACTTCGCAAACCACGCGCGCGCCTTCGGGTGCCGTCTGGAAACCGTCGCGGCGCAAAGCCGTGACATGCAAGAGCACATCAGCGCCGCCATCATCAGGAACGATGAAGCCATAGCCTTTGGAGACATCAAACCATTTGATGCGGCCACACATCTCCTGGAGATCGGTGGGGCGCTCAGACGCATTTTCCGTCTGGGTTGATGAAACAACCCCGTTGGAAAGATTTGGATCGTTGCTGCCCAATGTCGCCCCCGCGCCCCATGCGCCCTTCAGAAAGCTGAACCTCGGAAGGGCCCGAATCGAGCCCCCGTCCCCCGAGTCGCGAGGGCAAGATAGCATCGGGCTTAAGGCGACAAAGGTGTTTTTTCCGCGTCCTGTGGAAGAATTGTCCCGTCATCCACGCCTTTTCGCAAGATCAAATCCAAGACATCGCCAATGTCGGCATGCAAAACGAGATCAGCCAAAGAATCGAGCGGCGTCGGTTCTTTGTTTAAAATCACCAGAACCGCGCCGTTTTCTTTGGCCATGACCGGAAAAGCCGCCGCCGGATGCACAACTAAAGACGAACCAATCACCAGAAATAAATCGCAGGCAAGCGTGGCGCGACGAGCACGCTGCATCTCCACTTGCGGCATGGATTGTCCAAAGGAAATTGTCGCCGACTTCACAATGCCACCGCAGGCCTCGCAGGACGGGGCGCGTTGATCACCCTCCACAATCGCCCGCATGGCAGATAATTCATGCCGCTGCCTACATTCGAGGCAATGCGCATAAGTGCCATTGCCGTGCAATTCGATGATGCGCTCCGGCGCAATGCCGGAAGCCTGATGCAAGCCATCGATGTTCTGGGTGATGAGATGGGTCATCTTGCCGACTGCCGCGAGCCGCGCGAGGGCGGCATGTCCACGCCCCGGCTGAGCGCCCGCATAAAGATCATCCATCGCAAATTTGCGGCGCCAAGCTTCGACCCGCATCTCTTCGCTGGCGATAAAATCAGCGAATGGAATGGGCGCATGGCGCTTCCAGGCGCTATCGGCAGAGCGAAAATCCGGCACGCCGCATTCGGTCGAAATGCCAGCCCCGGTAAAAGCCACCACCTGATCGGCCGCCTCGATCAAAGCTTCCAGCCGTACCTGCTCCTGAGCCGTCATCTCTGGTCCTCCGAGGCCCCAAAGAGCCATGTGTGGCCGGGCCTGACAAGGGGTTGAACCGCAGGCCGCCTCGGGGTCAGATAGGGCGTCCCTCATCAGGAGAAAATGCCATGGACATCCGCAACATCGGCCGCTCGGGCCTGCGTGTCTCCCTGATTGGGCTGGGCTGCAATAATTTTGGCGGCCGCACCGGGATCAATGAGAGCAAGGACGTGATCTATGCCGCGCTCGACGCCGGGATCACCTTGTTCGACACGGCGGATATTTATGGCGGCCAAGGCGGCTCGGAAATTGCGCTTGGCCAATGGCTGGGCGCGCGCCGCAAAGACATTGTGCTCGCCTCCAAATTCGGCATGGCCATGGATGGGGGTGAGAAGAAGGGCGGCTCACGCCGCTACATCATGCAGGCGGTGGAAGACTCCTTGCGTCGCCTGAAGACCGATTGGCTCGATCTCTACCAATTACACCGCCCCGATCCGCTGACACCAATGGAAGAAACCTTGCGCGCTTTGGATGATCTCATCCGCGCGGGCAAGCTGCGCTATATCGGCTGCTCCAATCTGCCTGCTTGGCAGGTGGTGGATGCGAAAGCCACGGCGCAGATGATGAGGCTCCATGCTTTCATCTGCGCGCAAGATGAATATTCGCTGCTCTTTCGTCAGCCAGAAGCTGAACTCATTCCAGCCTTGGCCGCCAAGGGCATGGGCCTCCTGCCCTTCTATCCGCTGGCGGGTGGCATGTTGTCGGGCAAATATCACCGCCATGCATCAGCACCGGCCGGCACGCGCTTTGCCGATGCCAAACTCGCCGCGCGCTATTTGCATGATGCGAACTGGCCGAAGGTGGAAAAGCTGCAAGCCTTTTGCGCCACGCGCGGCAAGACGCTGCTGGAGCTCGCCTTCTCTTGGCTAGCTGCGCAAAATGTCGTGCCGAGCATTATTGCGGGCGCAACGCGGCCAGAACAGATCGCCCAAAATGTTTCCGCCGCCAGCTGGCGGCTGACGGCGGAAGACCTATCCGAGATTGATCAGATCACCGCGTGATCAGGCGGGCTTCATCGCCTTGGCGAATTGCACCACTTGGCCAGCCATGATTTCAATCTGCTTGCCGATATTTTCGTCCGAACAACCCTCGGGCGAGAATTTCACCACGGCCGAATTGACGGCGACGCCGAGCGGCACATTCCAGCCGCGCAATGCATGGCCAATGGCGCGCAATTGCGACAGAACCGTGCCCGGTCCCTGCCAGCCATAGCCAAGACCAATGGAACCAATGGCGCGGCCATCGAAATAGACGCGCGCGTCCTTGTTCATTTCTTCCGTATAATCGAGCGCATTCTTCACAAGGCCCGAGACCGCACCGTGATAGCAGGGTGACGCCATGATGACGCCATCAGCGCGCCGGCAAGCGGCAATGAAATTGCGCGCGGCTTCATGATCATTGGCTGTGGCCGGATCATACATGGGCATTTGCAATTCAACGCCGCCAAACAGCTGCGTTTCTGCACCCAAGGTGCGCGCATGCGCCAAAGCCAATTGCAACGCCTGTTCCGACGATGAACCCGGACGCGTCGTGCCCCCAATGCCGATGATGAATGGCTTGCCCATGATGATAGTCCTTCTTTTCTTCTTCTGATTTCAGCGGGTGAGCGGCTTGCCAGCAAGCCAATCCGCGCCGTCAGCATAAAGCTTTTCAACTTCCGGCCCCTGCAGGCCCGGCATATCTTTCTTCACCGGATAGCCGATCTGCGATTGCAGATAGGCGAGATGGCGATAGCCAACCGGGAAAGCATTCAGCAGCGCGGGATCAAGCTTCACCGTCTGGGTAGGATCGAGCGGATCCATGCGATCCTTTTCATAGATCGGCTGGCGCAGCACAAAGCCCCAACGGCCGTCGCGCTTTTCCAGGAAATCATAGAAGCGACCGGTGCAGACCACATCGACTTCGACATCATGCACGCGGGCGCGCTGCGAGATGGTCATTTTGGTCTGGGAAATGGCGCGGTTGCCATTGATGTCAGCGGAATGGCCGCCCAAGAAATGCAGAATGCTGACGCCATTGGCCCAGCCCTTCTTGCTCATGTCGATGAATTCATCAGCCGTGCCCTGCGTCCAGGTCGCCATCATGCGGCCATCGTCGAACCAGACCGTGCGGAAACGATCCCAATGACCGGCATCGCGCCAGACAACCCAGTTTTCGACAAGCTGGCGGATGGCCAATTGGTCGAGCAAGAGCTCGTTCATATCCTCACCTCGTGTCACGCGGCGCTTCATGGGCCTACCGCCCGACGCCTTGTTGGTTTGAAAGTCGCGACACTATAGCCGGGCGGGCCCCCGCGCCGCAATTGAGCGACCCCTTCGGGCCGCCCTCCATCACCGAGAAAATTCAGACCTTTGAGCGATTCATGCCGCAGCCACTCAATTTTGAGGTGGCCATTCGACCAAATCACCGCCCGGTGGCGTGCGGATCGAGCGGATGATGGTTTTCAGCATGGTGCGGGTCAGCTCCCGCGCCGCCTCATCCTTCATCACATCCAGCCTCAAAGCGAGGCGCCCAAAGGCGCTCGCCCGCTCCGCCACATAATCTGAATAAGTCTCTTCCGAAAACTCCTGGCCTTCCGCCACGTCGAGGATGCCGTCATCGTCCATGTCGCGTCTCGCTCAAGCTTGGCTTGGCCCCCCAATCCATTCCAGAACCGGCACCGGGCGTCGTCAAGCTGAGCCGCGCTGGAGAGATAGGCAGCCTGCTTGAAAAACCGCCAGCCTGCCGAGATTGCACACACGCACATGCCCGCGCCACAGGCTGCACAAGAATGAAGCGCAAACGGCACAAGCCCTGCATTGCCCTTGGTCAGGCAGACTGCTGACCGGAGGATGACGTGGCCGTTGATGTGGTGAAAGTCGAAATCAAGAGCGTGTCCGACGCCGCTGGCCTTGAGGATTATATCAAGGCGGGCCGGTTCAAAGCCGATGAAGTGGTTGCTGTCATCGGCAAGACGGAAGGCAATGGCGGCGTGAATGATTTCACGCGCATTCTCTCGGACCAAGCTTTTCGCAAAGTCTTGATGGACCACGGCACGCGCAGCGCCGCGCAAGTGAAGCAAATCCCCATGGTCTGGTCAGGTGGTTGCGATGGCGTGATCACGCCGCACGCCACCGTCTTTGCCCGCAACGATGAGACCGGCCCGATGAGCGAAAGCCGTCTCGTCATGGGCACGGCTCTGTCACCCAAAATTCTGCCCGAAGATATTGGCCGCCCGGCCATGGTGGAGAAAGTCGCCGAAGGTGTGCGGCTTGCCATGAAAGACGCCGGCATTACCGATCCAAAGGACGTGCATTACGTCCAAACCAAAACGCCGCTGCTGACCATCGACACAATTCAGGATGCCCATGCGCGCGGACACGATGTGTTCTGCGAAGTCCACGATTCCATGGGCGTTTCCAACGGCACAACGGGATTGGGCATTGCTGTAGCTTTGGGTGAAATCTCCATGCCCAAGGCCGAGGAGATCTGCAAAAATCTCGATCTTTATTCCTCCGTTGCGTCCTGCTCCTCAGGTGTCGAACTCGATGCCGCGCAGATTGTTCTCTTTGGCAATAAGGCGGGCGCGGGTGGGCGCTATCGCATCGGCCATAGCGTCATGATAGATGCACTCGACATGGATGGCATCTATGCCGCCATCCGCAATGCCGGACTTGATCTGCCTGAACGCGCGCGCGCCGAGGATTTGAAAGGCCGTCTCGTCAATTGCTTCATGAAATGCGAGGCCGACCGCACAGGTAAATTACGCGGACGACGCCAGATCATGTTGGACGATTCCGATGTGCATCATCACCGTCATTCCAAAGCAGCCGTCGGTGGCGTGGCCGCAGCCGCCATTGGCGATCCGGCTGTCTTTGTCTCAGTGGATGCCATGCACCAAGGCCCGCAAGGCGGCGGGCCGGTGATTGCCATCGTCGATATGAGCGGAACGTGATTGGCCCTGCTTCATAAGACCGGAGACCATGGCCCCGGTTTTGCTTTATCCCTTTCATCAAAATTTCTCGCAACAGGCATTGAGCCCATAAGGAGCGATGAATATGCGTAAAATGAAATCCCTACTCGCATCAGTTGCATTGATTTCTGTCGGCCTGTCTTTCTCAGCCTCAGCGCAGGAGAAAGTGCGCGTGGGCGCGAACCCTGTCAGCGCGTCCATTCCGCTCTATTACGGTGTCGAAAAGGGCATTTTCAAAGCTGAAGGCCTCGACCTCGAGCTGACCCAGATCATCGGCCCGCCGGCCAATCTGGCGGCGCTGATTGCAGGCCAGATCGATGTCGCCAGCAATCTGACGACGATTGACGCTGCCAATGGTAATTTGAAGAAGCCGGGTGCGGCGATCTTCATCGCGATCAATTCGCAGAATAAGCAATATAAGATGGAGCAATTCGTCGTCCGCAAGGGCCTGGAAGCGGCAAAACTCTCCGATCTCAAGGGTAAGAAGATTGCCTCAGCCCCCGGCCCCGGCAATGTCGTCATGGCAAAGGCTGTCTTGAAGAAGGCTGGCCTCAATGAAGGCGATTACACGCTCGATCAGCTCGACCTGACACAGCATGTGAATGCACTCACGGCCGGCACATTTGACGCGGCCTATACGCTCGAGCCTGCGGGAACCATCCTCAACAATACGGGTGCGGCCCGCACGCTCGAAGCTGGCCTGATCGCCACTTATGTTCTGGGCGATGACAAGGCCAACGGCTGGGCCGCTGGCACAGCCATGTCGGGCGATTTCATCAAATCCAATCCGGCAGCAGCGAAAAAATTCGCGATAGCTTGGGCAAAGTCGATCAAGGCGGTCGAAGCCGATCTCGCCGATGCGCGCAAGGCCATGGCCAAGAGCATCAATATGTCGGCGGAAGTTGCAGACAAAGTGCCGATGGTGAAATTCACCATGGCGTCTGACCTGACCCCGGCCAATGTGGCCGAGTTCCAAAAGTTCATCGACTTCACCACCGAGACCGGCATTCTCTCCGGCAAGGTTGATGTCACGACCATGCTGCAGAAATACTGACAAGGACAAAACAGATGACCGTGTCTTTGGACGCTGCCGATGTTCCTCTGCACTGGAGCCCGGGCCCCATCGATGGGCCTGAGCCTCACATCACCGTGCGGGGACTCTACAAGCAGTTCAACGACACGGTCATTTATGAAAATTTCGATCTTGATATTCCGCGCGGCAAATTCGTCTCCGTCTTCGGGCCGAATGGTTGCGGAAAATCCACCCTGATCAATCTGATCTCGGGCCTCATTCCGCTGGACTCAGGTGACGTACGCTTTGGCGGCAAGACGCTGCAAGACACGCGCATCGGCTATGTCTTCCAGAATTATCGCGAGGCGCTTTTTCCGTGGATGAGCGCGTTTGAAAATATCGTCTACGCTTTGCTCTTGCGCAAAGTCTCGCGCCCCGAGGCGGAAGAGCGCGTGCATAAGCTCGTCACCCATTTGGGTGTGCGCATCGATCTCACCCTCTTCCCCTATATGATGTCAGGTGGCCAGCAACAGCTTGTCTCCATCATGCGTGCTCTGGTGATTGAGCCGGAAGTACTCTTTCTGGACGAACCCTTTTCCGCGCTCGATTATGAAATGACGCTCTTTATGCGCGAGCAATTGCAGCGCATTTTCGAAGAGACCGGCATGACCATGATGCTCGTCTCGCACGATCTCGAAGAAGCGGTCTATCTCGCCGATTATGTGCTTTTGCTCACCCGCAGGCCCGGACGCATTGCCGCGTATCCGCGTATTGATGTGCCACGCCCGCGCAATGATGCGACGCTGGCCAATGCCGAATTCGTGCGCCAAAAAGCCGAAGCCCTTGAAATCTTCCAGCGCGAGGTGCGTCGCTGATGACCGCCAAAAAAGATAAATATCTGCCATTGGTCGGCGTCTTCGGCCTGATTGCCTTTTGGTATCTGGGCTATTTCGTGCGCATCGTCGATCCTGTGCTTCTGCCCCCGCCCCATGCGGCTGCCAAAGCTTTGTGGCAAGGTATGATGGGTGGCAAACTTTACAGCGATTTTCTTGTCACCGTCATGCGCACGCTGGCGGCCATCTCTATCGCCGCCGTGATTGCCATACCGCTTGGCATTGTGCTGGGCGCCAATGAACGGCTTTATCGCGCGGTCGAATTCATCATCGACTTTTTCCGCTCGACTCCGGCCTCGGCCATGTTCCCGCTGTTTCTGGTGATCTTCGGCGTGGGTGACCGCACAAAAATTTTCGTCGCCGCCTTTGGTGCCGCACTCGTCATTCTCTTCAACGTCGCCTATGGCGTGATGAATGCGCGCAAAACCCGTATTCTGGCGGCCAAGATTATGGGCGCCTCCAATTGGCGGATCATGAAAGATGTCGTGCTGATGGAAAGTCTGCCGCAGACCTTTGTGGGGCTGCGCAATGGCATTTCTTTGGCGCTGGTTATTGTGGTCGTGGCAGAAATGTTCATCGGCTCGGTCAATGGCATTGGCAATCGCGTGTTCACGGCGCAGCAAATGTTTGAAATGCCGGATATGTATGCGGCTATTTTCGCCGCCGGTGCCTTGGGCTATGGTCTCAACATCGTCTTCCTGATGATTGAAAAGAGCTTCGTCCATTGGTCCGGAAAATGAGCGCTGATCTGTCACTGGTCAAACAATCCGCCGTCACGCTTGCTGCCAAAATCAAATCCCGCGAAGTCTCCGCGGTCGAAGTCCTCGACGCGCATCTGGCGCAAATCGAAAAGTTCAATCCGCAGCTCAACGCCATTGTCACGCTGGATGCAGATGGCGCCCGCCAGCGCGCGCAGGAGATTGATCAGGAGATCGCAGCTGGACGCGACCCCGGCCCGCTCGCAGGCCTTCCCGTTCTCATCAAAGATGTGACTCTGACCAAAGGTCTGCGCACCACCTTTGCATCGCCCCTCTACAAAGATTTCGTGCCGGATGTCGATGCGACACCCGTCGCACGCTTGCGCCAGGCGGGCGCGATCATTTTGGGCAAAACCAACACACCCGAATTTGCGACAGGCGCCACGACCTTCAACGATGTCTTCGGCATTACGCGCAATCCGTGGGACCCGACGAAGACGCCTTCCGGTTCATCCGGCGGTTCCGCAGCCGCCGCGGCAAGCGGCATGGCGCCACTCGCGCATGGGACAGATTTCGGCTGCTCGGTGCGCATGCCGGCCAGCTTTTGCGGGCTTGTTGGTTTGCGCCCCACACCGGGCCTGATCCCTAATGAACCGATGCATCTGCCATGGGATCCCGGCCAGGTGCACGGCCCACTCGCACGCTCAGCCGAAGATGCAGCCCTCATGCTGGATGCGATGAGCGGGCTTGATGACACTTGGCCCCTCTCCTTCGCACCGCCTTGGGCCAGTGCGCTTGATCTCGTCAAGGCGACGCAAGATGCGAAGGGCAAACGCATTGCCTATGTCTCCGACATTGCAGGCCTTGGCGTCGACACAGAAGTCGATGCGCTTTGTCGTGCCGGCGCGCAACGCTTGGCGAATTTTGGCGCACAGGTTGAGGACATCACGTTCGACTGTTCAGATGGCTTTGACGCTTACAAAGTGCTGCGTGGCGAATGGATGGTCGGTCAGCAAATCGAGCGTCTTGCCATGGTCGAAAAATTCGGCGCCAATCTATCCGGAAACGTCAAAGCAGGCCTCGCCCTCACACCGCGCGAGATCGCCGAAGCGGAGCTGATGCGCGAGAAAGTCTGGTCGCGCTTCAAAACTTTCTTCGCGCAATATGATTTTCTCATCACCCCCTGCTCGCCCGTTGCCCCCTTCGCGGCGGAAGAGAAATTCCCGACGCAGATCAACGGCAAAAAACTCGAAAACTATATCGACTGGATTGCACCCTGCTTCCTGATCACCTTGGTGGGCTTCCCCGCGGGCTCGGTTCCTGCCGGTCTCACGCAAAGCGGATTGCCGGTTGGCATGCAGATTGTCGGCAAACGATTTAGCGAGCCGCAGATTTTGGGCCTCTGCAAACTCGCTCAACAAGCGCACCCGATCGGTTGGCCGCCGCTCAGCTGATCATTTCGTGCCGTACATGCGATCACCCGCATCACCAAGCCCCGGCACAATATAGCCGTGCTCGTTCAGCTTCTCGTCAATCGCCGCCGTCCAGATGGTCACATCAGGATGACACGCCTGCATGTTGGCAAGACCTTCGGGTGCGGCGAGCAAGCAGGCGAAACGAATATCGCTCGCACCCTGTTTCTTGAGATGATCAACCGCTGCAATGGCGGAATGACCGGTCGCCAACATCGGATCGAGAACAATCACCAGACGGTCTCGCAAATCGCTTGGCGCTTTGAAATAATATTCGACCGCCTCCAAAGTCTCCGGATTGCGATAAAGACCGACATGCGCCACGCGGGCCGAGGGGACGAGCTGCAACATGCCCTCCAGAAACCCAAGACCCGCACGCAGGATCGGCGCAAAGACGAGTTTCTTGCCAGCCATCACCGGCGCGCTCATCGGCGTGATGGGCGTCACAATGTCGGAATGACGGACAGGCAGATCGCGCGTGACCTCATAGCAGAGGAACATGCCGATCTCGTTCATCAGGGTGCGGAAGTTTTGTGTCGAGCAATGAATATCGCGCATCAAAGTTAGCTTGTGCTGAACAAGCGGATGCGACACAACATGAACAATATTCTGTTCTTTTTTCGGCTTCATGCCAAAACCCTCCGGTCCGCTTCAAAACAAACGGACCGGAGAGGAAAAAGCAAGGCTCACTTCACCTGCGAAGCGGCTTCTTTCATGATCGGCGCCCATTTGCCGATTTCAGCGCCGACGAATTTCTTCAATCCATCAGAGGTGCGGCTTTCCTTGCGCGGAATCACAGCGCCGATCGCCTCAAGCTTGCCCTTGGTAGCCGGATCCTCCAGCGCAGCATTGGCAGCTGCATTGAGTTTTTCGACGATCTCGCGCGGCGTGCCCTTTGGTGCAAACATCGCATTCCAGCCTGATGCCTGATAGGCCGGCAGTCCCGCTTCGATTGTCGTGGGCACATCAGGCAGTGCTGGCGAACGGTCAGGCTGAGCAATGGCGAGCGCGCGGATGTTGCCTTGGCGCACTTGCGGCACAAGGTGCGGAATCTGGTCGCAGAGGAAATCATATTGTCCGGAAACAATATCATTCAGCGCCGGACCCGAGCCCTGATAGGCGACCATGGGCGAGCGCGCGCCAATTAGCGATGTGAAGAACATGCAAGCGACATGCGAGGTCGAGCCGACACCGCCATGGCCATTGTTGAACTTGTTAGGGTCAGCCTTCACCATAGAGATGAGTTCACCAAGCGTCTGCGCCGAAAAATTCTTGCGCACTAGAATAGCAATCGGCGTGTCCGACAGCTGGCTGATATGTTCGAAATCATTCACCGGATCATAAGCGAGCTTTGGATAAAGCCCGACAGAGGCCGCATGTGTGCCCATCTGGCCGACCAGAAGCGTATAGCCATTGGGTTCGGCTTTGGCCGCGCGTGCTGACCCTGTCGTGCCACCAGCCCCCGCGACATTTTCAATGACGAGCTGCTGGCCCAAAACTTTCGACATATGTTCGGCGACAATGCGGCCCACCACATCCGTATTGCCGCCCGCCGCATAAGGTACAATGACGTTGATCGCGCGTGCAGGATAAGTTTGCGCGAAGGCGTGGGGTGCCGCGCACAGAGCTGCTAGTACAAGACCGACAAAACGTGTCTTCATCATTCTCTCCCGTCATTGCGTGCGAAGCGAAGCAATCCAGAGGCCTCACATGTGACGACTGGATTGCCTTACGTCATTTCAGATCGCCTCATACATCATGGCATCGGCAAGGGCTGTTGCATTGGCGAGCTTCTCCAACCCTGCAACAGACTGGAGCAGATGCGCCTGCGCCTTGTCATCAATCGCGCCTTCCGCGCACATGCGGAACTTGGCTTCGAGATCGGCATCATTGATCGGATTGAGCGGGCCGCCGCGATAGCGCTCGTCTGCCCA
>CANGFE010000056.1 GCA_947453155.1 Beijerinckiaceae bacterium
GGCAAGTGGCTGTCTGAGCGCCAGGTGCGCGTTGAAGACTTCAACCAATACGGCACACGTCGCGGCAACCACGAAGTCATGATGCGCGGCACATTCGCCAACATCCGCATCAAGAACTTCATGCAGCGCGATGCGAGCGGCAATGTGCCGGAAGGTGGCAACACCGTGCATTATCCGTCAGGCAAGAACCTGTCGATCTATGATGCTGCGATGAAGTACAAGGACGAAGGCACACCGCTCGTCGTCTTCGCTGGCGAAGAATACGGCAATGGTTCGTCGCGTGACTGGGCTGCGAAGGGCACTTACCTGCTCGGCGTGCGCGCAGTGATTGCGCAGAGCTTCGAGCGCATCCATCGTTCCAACCTCGTCGGCATGGGCATTCTGCCCCTCACCTTCGAGCCGGGCACGTCATGGGCAACGCTGGGCCTCAAGGGTGACGAACAGGTCACGATCCTGGGTCTGGGTGAAGAGCTCAAGCCACGCCAGAAGATGGAAGCCGAAATCATCTATGCCGATGGCAAGGTGAAGAAGATCCCGCTCTTGGGCCGCATCGCGACCGAAGACGAGCTCACCTATTTCCGCCACGGCGGCATTCTGCAGTACGTGATCCGTCAGCTCGCCGCTGCTTGATCCGCACCAGAACAAAGCTTCACCGCAAATCGCCGGAGAGACATCTCCGGCGATTTTTTTGTCTCGTTCTTTGGTCGTAAATGACGCAAAGCAAATTGACCCGACTCGAAAAGGCGCGAAAAATCCTTTCAGGCCACGCACTTATGAAAAACTCACAAGAGCGCAAGCGTGGCTGAACATCGAGGGGAAATAGCCCATGTGGTCACAGGTCTATAATCCGTTGGGCAGTGGCGTCTTGTCGACGATTGCCGCCGCCGTTCCAGTCGTCACGCTTCTCTTCCTGATCGCCAGCGGCAAAGTGAAGGCCCATATTGCGGCCGTCATCGCGCTGATCGTATCAGTGCTGGTTGCGATTTATCTTTTCACCATGCCGGCCGGTCTGGCCCTGCGCGCAGCGGGTCTTGGTGCGCTGACAGGTTTTTTTCCGATTGGTTGGATCATCGTCAACGTCATCTTTCTCTATCGTCTGACTTTGGAAAAAGGCTGGTTTGGTCTCGTGCAGCAATCGATTGGCAGTGTGACGGCGGATCGCAGATTGCAATTGCTGCTGATTGCATTTTCCTTCGGCGCTTTCTTTGAAGGCGCGTCGGGCTTTGGCACACCGGTTGCGGTGACGGGCGCCATTCTCATGGGGCTGGGTTTTTCGCCGCTGGCAGCTGCGGGTCTGTCGCTCATCGCCAATACCGCGCCTGTTGCTTACGGCGCGCTTGGCACACCCATCCAGGGTCTGGCCTCTGTCACGGGACTTGATCCTTATCTCTTGGGCGCGATGGTTGGCCGTCAATTGCCGATCTTCTCGCTGATCGTGCCGTTCTGGCTGATCTGGGCCTTTGCTGGTTTCCGCGGCATGATGCAGATCTGGCCTGCCATTCTTGTCTGCGGTGTTTCCTTCGCTGTGCCGCAATTCCTGATTTCCAATTTCGTCAATCCTTGGATCGTCGATATTGGGGCTGCACTCTGTTCGATGGCCGCGCTCACTTTGTTTTTGCGCGTATGGCAACCAGCACAAATCTGGACATCGCCTGCTTTGCGCACGAAAGATGAATCACATCTGACAGCGCCACCGCCAGTGCCACCTGTGGCCAAGGGCACAGGCTCTGAAATTGCCTGGTCGTGGACACCATGGATTATTCTGTCGGTGATCGTGGCGATCTGGGGCACGGATGCTTTCAAGAAAGCTGCAAATGCGATCTATGCGCCAGCCTTTCCGGTAGAGGGCTTGCATAATCTGATCGAGAAAGTGCCGCCTGTTGTCGCAGCACCCGTGAAAGAAGGGGCCGTCTTTGCTCTCACTTTCTTGTCCTACACAGGAACGGGCATTCTGATTGCCGCGATTATCTCGGCGATCGTGATGAAGTTCTCGCCGGTGCGAATCGTCAAAGCCTATGCCGAGACGATTTGGGTGACGCGCTATTCGCTCATCACCATTGCTGCCATGCTCGCCATTGGCACATTGACGCGCTACTCCGGCATCGATGCCACACTCGGTCTCGCATTCGCGGGCACGGGCGTGCTCTATCCCTTCTTTGGCACATTGCTCGGCTGGTTGGGCGTTGCGCTGACGGGTTCGGATACGGCGTCGAACGTGCTCTTCGGTGGTTTGCAGAAAATCACCGCCGAGCAATTGGGCCTGTCGCCCATCCTCATGTCAGCGGCCAATTCATCAGGCGGCGTCATGGGCAAGATGATCGATGCGCAATCGATTGTCGTGGCTTCCACCGCGACCAATTGGTTCGGGCATGAAGGCACAATCCTGCGCTTCGTCTTCTGGCATTCCATCGCGCTGGCCTGCTTGGTCGGCCTTTATGTGATGCTGCAGGCCTATGTCTGGCCCTTCTCGGCCATGGTCATCCATTAAGCATCAAGGCGGCGGGCAAGCCCCGCCGCCGTCATTGCGAGGAGCGCAGCGACGCGGCAAGCCAGAGGTCACACGTGAGGCCTTCTGGGTTGCTTCGCTGCGCTCGCAATGACGGTGATCTTGCCAACAGGGCAGCCAAAGGCTAGCAAACGGGCCTCTCATTCACCCTTTTACCGGGAGCCCTTCATGGCGACGTTTAAACTCCTCCTGCTGGCCGGCGATGGCATTGGCCCCGAAGTCATGACCGAAGTCGTGAAAGTGGCCGACTGGATGGCGAAGGCGGGCATTGCTTCCTTCGAGACCGAAAACGGCCTCGTTGGTGGTGCAGCCTATGACGCGCACGGCAAGGCGATTTCCGAAAGCGACATGAAGCTCGCGATGGAATCTGACGCCGTGATCTTCGGCGCTGTTGGTGGTCCGAAGTGGGATGCGGTTCCCTACGATGTGCGCCCGGAAGCGGGCTTGCTGCGTCTGCGCAAAGATCTCGGCCTGTTTGCCAATCTGCGCCCGGCCATTTGCTATCCGGCATTGGCTGATGCGTCGTCGCTGAAGCGCGAAATCGTCGAAGGCCTCGACATTATGATCGTGCGCGAATTGACCGGCGGCGTTTACTTTGGTGAGCCGAAGGAAATTATCGATCTCGGCAATGGCCAGAAGCGCGGCATTGATACGCAGGTTTATGACACCTACGAAATCGAGCGCATTGGCCGCGTGGCATTTGAACTTGCGCGCAAGCGCGGCAACAAAGTCACTTCGTCTGAAAAGCGCAATGTGATGAAGTCGGGCGTGTTGTGGCATGAAGTCACCAATGCTCTGCACAAGCGCGAATATCCCGATGTGCAGCTCGATCACATGCTCGCTGACGCGCTCGGCATGCAGCTCGTGCGTTGGCCCAAGCAGTTCGACGTGATTGTCACTGACAATCTGTTCGGCGATATGCTCTCAGACGTCGCCTCCATGCTCACCGGTTCACTTGGCATGTTGCCGTCGGCCTCGCTTGGCGAAGCTGACAAGAATGGCAAGCGCAAGGCGATGTATGAGCCCGTGCACGGCTCGGCGCCGGACATTGCTGGCCAAGGCTTGGCCAATCCAATCGCGATGATCGCGTCTTTCGGCATGGCTTTGCGCTATTCCTTCAACATGGGTGAAGCCGCCGACATGCTCGACAAGGCCATTGCCAATGTCTTGGCTTCTGGCCTGCGCACGGCAGACATCAAGGGCGATGCCGCCACCACGGTTTCGACCACACAGATGGGCGATGCCATTCTGGCTGAATTGCAGAAGATCAAATAAGCGGTTCACCGCGATGATGTTGAGACGGGCCCTGCGGGGCCCGTTTTCATGTCAGGGTCCGCCGCTGCCCGTGGAGAATTCGAGCAAGGGCTGCGGGCGGCCCGGCGGATCAAAGCGGCGCGGCAGCGCGTCATAGCCATATAGGCCGGGCACACCCGTCGTGGACCAGGCAGGCCGCGCAAGCTGCGTCATCTGCTGCATGTAGCGGTTGAGGCTGCCGACAGGCACTTGCTTGCCGGAATCCAGGAAGGACCGGCGCTGGATGGTCAAAGGTGGCGCGGCGTCTCTCAGCCGCGACTGGGCATCTGCCGCGCCCGCCGCCACCAAGCTCAACAGGATCAATGCCGTCGTGCGCTTTTTCATCGGGCGGTCTCCCCGTTTGTCTGAGCAAATCAACGCGCCAGGCGGCCAAGGGTTGAGTGCGTCGCATTGACAAGCAGGCCTCACGGGTGCACTTCACCGCCCAAGTTCAAATGAGGGTTTCACCATGGGTTTCAAAGTCGCTGTCGTGGGCGCCACGGGCAATGTGGGCCGCGAAATGCTTGCCATTCTGGCGGAACGCCAGTTCCCTGTGTCCGAAGTCGTGGCGCTTGCCTCGTCGCGCTCAGTCGGCACGGAAGTCAGCTTTGGCGACAAGGTTCTCAAGTGCAAAGCCCTCGACAATTATGACTTTGCCGACACCGACATTGCGCTGATGTCAGCCGGTGGTGACGTGTCGAAAGTCTGGTCGCCGAAGATAGGCCAGCAGGGCTGCGTCGTGATCGACAATTCCTCCGTCTGGCGCATGGATCCGGATGTGCCGCTCGTCGTGCCGGAAGTGAATGCGGCAGCCCTTGATGGTTTCAAGAAGAAGAACATCATCGCCAATCCGAATTGCTCGACCGCGCAGCTCGTCGTTGCGCTGAAGCCCTTGCATGACAAGTTTGGCATTACGCGCGTGGTGGTCTCGACCTATCAATCCGTGTCGGGTGCCGGCAAGGAAGGTATGGACGAGCTCGATCGCCAGACCAAGGCGCTCTATTCGCTGGGTGACGTGCAGACGAAGAAATTCACCAAGCGCATCGCTTTCAATCTCATCCCGCATATCGACGTCTTCATGGAAGACGGCTTTACCAAGGAAGAGTGGAAGATGAATGTCGAGACGAAGAAAATTCTCGACCCAAAAATCAAGCTGACCGCCACTTGCGTGCGCGTGCCGGTGTTCATTGCCCATTCGGAATCAGTGAACATCGAATGCGAAAAGCCGATCACCGCCGATGCGGCGCGTGATGTGCTGCGCAATGCGCCGGGCGTGATTGTCATCGACAAGCATGAGAATGGTGGCTACGTCACCCCGCATGAAGCGGCTGGTGAAGACGCCACCTTCATCTCGCGTATCCGCGAAGACATTTCGGTCGAAAACGGCCTCGCCTTCTGGTGCGTGTCCGATAATCTGCGCAAGGGCGCGGCGCTGAACGCTGTTCAGATCGCCGAAGCTCTGGTGAAGCGCAATCTGATCGCGCCCAAGAAGGCGTAATCACCACCCGTTTTTGCGAGCGTTAGCGAAGCAACCCAGAGGCCCCACCTGTGGCCCCTGGGTTGCCGCGTCGCCTTCGGCGCCTCGCGATGACGGCTCAGGCGTCCGAAACGCCTCCGAAACGGCCTTCTCCGGTTGACTCTTTTCAGCCGCCCGGCCTAAAAGCTCCTCATCTAGCGTCAAAACCTGACGATCTGACCCGCCGACCAGCCCCTGAGGCTGGAGGTCCACGCCCGGCAGCGCGATGCGCCCCCGGGCGAGAAAACCTTTTTGGCGGTCGCTTCATCAGGGTCTTGGCGCCTCCACGAGGAACGGGACTGCCTATGTTCGAAGGCCTGAGCGAAAAGCTCACCGGCATTTTCGACGCGCTGACCAAGCGCGGCGTGTTGAGCGACGAGGACGTGAACAACGCCCTGCGCGAAGTGCGTCGTGCTTTGCTCGAGGCAGACGTTGCGCTCGATGTTGTTCGTTCCTTCACCGACAAAGTGCGCGACCGTGCGGTCGGCGCCAATGTCGTCAAATCCGTCACGCCCGGCCAGATGGTCATCAAGATCGTCAATGACGTTCTGATCGACACATTGGGGACGCAGGCTGATCCGATTGATCTCAATGCGGCAGCTCCTGTCGGCATTATGATGGTCGGTCTGCAGGGTGCTGGTAAAACCACCACCGCAGCCAAGATCGCCAAGCGCCTGCGTGATCGCGAAAAGCGCAAAGTGCTGATGGCCTCGCTCGACGTGAAGCGTCCGGCCGCGCAAGAGCAGCTCGCTGTGCTCGGTCGCCAGGTCGGCATCGACACTTTGCCGATTGTTGCTGGCCAGACACCTGTGCAGATTGCGCGTCGTGCTGAAGAAGCCGCACGTCTGCAAGGCTTTGATGTCATCATTCTCGACACGGCAGGCCGCACACATATTGACGGGCCGCTGATGGCGGAAATGGCCGAGATCAAGGCTATTTCCAATCCGCATGAAATCTTGCTGGTGGCGGATTCGCTGACCGGTCAAGACGCCGTCAATCTGGCGAAGAATTTCAATGAGCGTGTCGGCATCACCGGCATTGTTCTCACGCGTGTTGATGGCGATGGTCGCGGCGGTGCTGCACTCTCCATGCGCGCCGTCACCGGCAAGCCGATCAAGCTGATTGGTACGGGTGAAAAGGTCGATGATCTCGACGAGTTTCATCCCCAACGCATTGCCAATCGCATTCTCGGCATGGGCGACATTGTCTCGCTCGTTGAAAAAGCCGCGCAGAATATTGATGCTGAAAAAGCCCAGCGCATTGCCGAGAAAATGCGCAAGGGCAAATTCGATCTGGAAGATTTGTCAGAGCAGCTCGCGCAAGTGGAAAAGATCGGTGGTCTTGGCGGCATTATGGGCATGATGCCCGGCATGGCGAAGATCAAGGATCAGATTGCTGCAGCCAATCTCGATGATCGTGTGATCAAGCGCCAGCGCGCGATCATTTCATCAATGACGCGCGATGAGCGTCGCAATCCCGATGTGCTAAAAGCCTCGCGCAAGAAGCGCATTGCAGCGGGTTCCGGCACGCGCGTCGAAGATGTCAATCGCCTGCTCAAACAGCATCGCCAGATGGCTGACATGATGAAAGCCATGGGCGGCGCCAAGCGCGGCCCGCTCGGCAAAATGGCGCAGATGTTCGGAATGGGCGGCGGCATGGGTGCTGGCATGCCAAGCCCCGAAGAAATGGCTGAAATGCAAAAGCAGATGGGCGGTCAAATGCCCAATATGCCGAAATTGCCTGATGCACCGCCTGCCGGTGCATTCGGGCCAAAACCTGGAATGCCGGGACTCCCCGGTCTGGGTTCAAAAGGTCCGGGGCTTCCCGGGCTTGGTGGTTTCAATCCCTTCGGAAAGAAAAAATGATTCCGAAGGAAATGACGGTGAATATGTTCGAAGTGTTCAAGAGCATCAAAGCTCAATTGGACTCTGCGAATATCTACTACGACACGAAAGCATATCTCGATGATGCGTTTTCGTTCCTCGTGCACATGCCCGGTCAATATTGGGAAATCGATGTGCGTGAGGACGGTTCGGTGGATGTCGAAGTCTTCAAATCAGAAGGCCTGCACAAAGATCCCTGGGCTGCGATCGAACAATTGGTCGAAGACCATAGAGAGTAAATTGACGTTTTAAGTTTGAAAGGAAGAAAGCATGTCTCTCAAAATTCGTCTGTCGCGTGGCGGTGCCAAGAAGCGTCCCTTCTACCGCGTGGTTGTTGCTGATGCGCGTATGCCGCGTGATGGCCGTTTCATCGAAAAGATCGGCACATTCGATCCGCTGAAGGCCAAGGATGATGCATCGCGTCTCGTGCTCGATGTTGAAAAGGCCAAGGATTGGCTCGCCAAGGGCGCGCAGCCGACCGATCGCGTTGAGCGTCTGCTCAGCAATCTGGGCGTGTTGAAGCGCGATGCGCGCAACAATCCTGAAAAGGCTCAGCCGAAGAAGAAGGCGCAGGAGCGTCTGGCTGCTGCCGCTGCTGCAACCGCTGCTGCTGCTGAAGCCGCCGCCGCTGCTGCCGCTGCTCCGGCTGAAGAAGCACCGGCTGCTGAATAAGCGGTCTTTTCCTCGTCATTGCGAGGAGCGTCAGCGACGAAGCAATCCAGCAAGCCTCACGTGTGGCTTCTGGTTTGCTTCGCTAACGCTCGCAATGACGGTGAGAGTGTGAGGTTTCATGCCGCAAGATCTCATCCTTGTTGGAATCTTCGGCGCGGCGCATGGCGTGCGCGGCGAAATACGGCTGAAATCCTACACAGGTGATGCACTCGCGATTGCCGATTATCCGCGTCTCACGGACGAGAGCGGTAAAATCAAATTCAAACTTGTCTCTGCCCGTCCCGTCAAAGACGATATTCTCGTTGTGCGCGTGGATGGTGTGGCTGATCGCACAGCCGCTGAAAAACTCACCAATCAATCCATCTACATTGCGCGCACCGATTTGCCGCCGGCAGATGAAGAAGAATTTTATCATGCCGATCTGTTGGGCCTGCGCGTCGAGACGCGCGATGGTGCTTTGATCGGCACGATTGCCAATGTGCTGAACTTTGGTGCGGGCGATATTCTGGATGTGCGACCGGAGCTGGGCGACAATCTGCTGCTGCCCTTCACCAAAAAAGTGGTGCCGATTGTCGAGATCGCTAACCGGCGCGTCATCGTCGACATGCCCGATGAAGTCATCGTGCGCGAAGAAGATGCCGGAGAGGGCGAGGCCTGATGTGGCGCGCCTCCATCTTCACGCTTTATCCTGACATGTTTCCCGGACCGCTTGGCGCGTCGCTCTCGGGTGATGCGCTGGGTCGCGGCACATGGTCACTTGAAACCCACCAAATCCGCGAGCACGGCCTTGGCCGCCATCGTGCGGTGGATGATACGCCGGCCGGCGGTGGCCCCGGCATGGTCATCCGCGCCGATGTGCTGGCCGCTTCCCTCGATGCCGGCTTGGCTGCCGATGATCCGCGACCCCGCCTTTTGATGAGCCCGCGCGGCCGTCCGCTGACCCAGGCGCGTGTCCGCGCGCTGGCGGCAGGGCCGGGGGTCGCCATTGTCTGTGGCCGCTTCGAAGGGGTCGATGAGCGGGTGATCGCGGGACGGGGGCTCGAAGAGGTCTCCATCGGCGATTACGTGCTTTCAGGGGGCGAAATCGCCTCCATGGTGCTTCTGGATGCCTGTGTGCGGCTTCTGCCCGGCGTCATGGGCAAGGAGGCCTCCGGCTCGGAAGAGAGCTTCGAGGGCGGCCTGCTCGAATATCCCCATTACACCCGTCCCCGCGAATGGGAGGGCCGGGAGATCCCCGAAGTGCTCCTCTCGGGGGACCATGCCAAAATCGCCCGTTGGCGGGCCGAGCAATCCCGGGCCCTGACAGCCGAGCGGCGGCCTGATCTCCTCAAGGGGGATTAGGAGTCGACAAGGCCATTTGGGGCCTGTATAGACCCGCCATCCAATTAAAACAGCGTTCCGAAACGCTCGCCCAACGAGGCGAAACGGAGATACCAAAATGAACATTATTCAGCAGCTCGAAGCCGAGCAGGCTGCCAAACTGGTTGCCGCCCGTGCCATCCCCGAATTCCAGCCGGGTGATACCGTCATCGTCAATGTGAAGGTCAAGGAAGGCGAGCGCTCGCGCGTTCAGGCCTATGAAGGCGTTTGCATCGCCCGCAACGGCGGCGGCCTCAATGAATCCTTCACGGTTCGCAAGATTTCTTACGGCGAAGGCGTCGAACGCGTGTTCCCGATCCACTCGCCCAACATCGACTCCATCAAGGTCGTCCGTCGCGGTAAGGTGCGTCGCGCCAAGCTGTACTACCTGCGCGATCGTCGCGGTAAGTCGGCACGTATCGCCGAGCGTCAGGACAACAAGGCCTAATCGGTCTCTTGGTCCAGAAATAAAAAAGCCCGGCTTCGCGCCGGGCTTTTTCTTTTTGGTGACGTCCTTCGCGTCAGAGCGTGGTGTTCCACACAACCGGCACAAGCTTGAAATTATTCGCGCCATCCTTCTCGACATAGCCAAGGGCCGGGAAGGGGAAGTGGAAGCCGCCGATCAATGTCTTATCGGCTGATGCGCGATCATAGAAGCGGCGGCGTGTGTCTTCTGCTTTGGCTGCATCCATATCAAACATGACATGCCAGCCCGGATTGCGCAGGAAGAGCGCGGGAATGTTGGTGACGTCACCTTGCACAATCATGCGCGCATTGCCTGATTGCAGTGCGAGCGATGTGTGGCCCGGCGTGTGACCATGCGTAGCGAAAGGCGTAATGCCCGTCACAACTTCCTTGTCCATTTCATATTGGGTGAGGCGATCACCCATATTGGCAAAGATTTTACGCACAAGCTGGAAGGCGCCTTTCATGGCATCCGGCGCTTTGTTCATATTCTCGTCATTCATCCAGAACGCCCATTCGGCGGCCGGAACTTTCACTTCCGCATTGGGGAAAGCGAGTGCGCCATCGGCGCGACGCAGGCCCAGAATGTGATCGCCATGGAAATGGGTGATGACCACAACATCGACTTGCTTGGGGTCAACGCCAGCGGCTGCCATATTGGGTAAAAGATGACCGACTTCGCCCTTGGCATCGCCTTCGCCATTGCCAGTGTCGACGAGGACAAGCTTGCCGCCTGTGTTGATCAACATCGGATTGTAGGGAACGGTCATGCGTGCCAGCGACATGGCGGAAGCTTCGAGCGACTTGCCGACTTCTTCCTTGGCCGCATTGCGCACGAAAGTCTCGGGCATCGGGAATGTGCGCGCGCCATCGGTGACGATGGTCACTTCCATATCGCCGATCTTGTTGCGATAGACGCCAGCGGCCTGTTTGCCGACAATCGGGGCCGATGCGAAAGCAGGGTGAGCGGCAAGGGCAGCGCCGGCAGCCAAGGTGCCAAGCGCGCTACGGCGCGTGATCTCTGTCATGGGCAATTCCTCCAGTAAATTTTTGGGACGCCATGTTTACGGCTGAGCTCAGCCGTCGGTTTGCGTCTGGAGGAGAAAGCTCGCCGTTTTCGCGCGCGCCTGCAAGCTGGACTTTGGGCCTCAGCCGGTCAGGGGTCCGTTCAACATCCAGCGGTGGCCGAATGGATCGCGGATGACCGCAAAACGCGTGCCCCAGAAGGAATTGGTCGGCTGCACATCACCCTTGGCCCCGAGACTGGTTGCCTTGGCAAAGACATCTTCGAGCTGCTGCTTGGTGTCGAATTCGAGGCTCACCGACATGGTGACCGGCTCGCCGGGGATGGGCGGGCGTGTCTGGCCATATTCGAGAAAGGCATCGGCCAGCATGACCGAGCCGCCATTGATGATCAGCTCGCAATGCATGATGCGCATGCCATCGGGCGAGGGCATGAGCGCTTTTTGCGTGGCCCCGAAGACAGCCGTGTAGAAGGCAATCGCCCCCATGGCCGGGGAAACTGTCAGATAGGGGGCAACTTTCGGGCGCTCAAACAAGATCAGCTCCTGGTGCGGATGGGCTCAGGCCAAACTATCGGGAGAGGGGCGCCCCCGCTAGCGGCGATTGGGCGCGTCTTTCGTCCAAAATTCTTCCCCTCACCCCCCTTTTTCGGCTATGACACCGCCACCTAATTCACAAAGGGGCCCAAGAGGTCCTTTTCGCCGAGCCTCGAGGAAGAAACGACAATGGCCAAGTCGCGCACGCTCTATGACAAGATCTGGGATGACCACGTTGTGGACGTTCAGCCGGACGGCGCCAGCCTGCTCTACATCGACCGCCATCTCGTCCATGAAGTGACGAGCCCGCAGGCCTTTGAAGGTCTGCGCATGGCCAAGCGCAAGGTGCGCGCGCCCGAGAAAACATTGCTCGTCGTCGACCACAACGTCCCGACAACCGCTGATGCGCGTGCGGATGTGATTGATCCGGAATCCAAGGCGCAGATCGAACAGCTCGCGCAAAATGCCGCTGACTTCGGTCTCGAATATTATGATGCTTTCGACAAGCGTCAGGGCATTGTGCACATCATCGGTCCGGAGCAGGGCTTTACACTGCCGGGCACGACGATTGTTTGCGGCGATAGCCACACATCGACGCATGGTGCTTTTGGTGCGCTCGCGCACGGCATTGGCACGTCGGAAGTCGAGCATGTGCTCGCTACCCAAACGCTGATCCAGAAAAAAGCCAAAAACATGCTCGTCAAGGTCAACGGCAAATTGCCGGCTGGCGTGACGGCCAAAGACATCATTCTCGCCATCATCGGCAAGATCGGCACAGCGGGCGGCACGGGCCATGTCATCGAATTTGCGGGCGAAGCGATCCGCGATTTGTCGATGGAAGGTCGCATGACCGTCTGCAATATGACGATTGAAGGCGGCGCACGCGCGGGCCTGATTGCGCCCGATGAAAAGACATTCGCTTATCTGAAAGATCGTCCGAAAGCGCCGAAGGGTACGGCTTGGGATGAAGCCGTGCGCTATTGGGAAACGCTGCACACGGATGAAGGCGCGCATTTCGATTCCGTCATCGAACTCGATGCAGCCAATCTGCCGCCCATCGTCACTTGGGGCACGAGCCCTGAAGACGTGGCAACAATCGAAAGCGCTGTGCCGCGTGTCGAAGATGGTCGCGATGACCAGCACAAGGCCAAGATCAAGCGCGCTTTGGATTACATGGGCCTGAATGGCGGCGAGAAGATCACGGATCTCAAGATCGACCGTGCGTTCATCGGCTCTTGCACCAACGGCCGCATCGAAGATCTGCGCGCTGCGGCAAAGGTCGTCGAAGGCAAGAAGGTGGCTGCGCATGTGAATGCGATGGTCGTGCCGGGCTCGGGCCTTGTGAAGGATCAGGCCGAAGCTGAAGGCCTCGACAAGATTTTCGTGGCTGCTGGTTTTGAATGGCGTGAGCCGGGTTGCTCCATGTGTCTGGCGATGAACCCCGACAAGTTGGCGCCGGGCGAGCGTTGTGCGTCAACATCAAACCGTAACTTTGAAGGCCGTCAGGGCTTCAAGGGCCGCACGCATCTTGTCTCGCCAGCCATGGCAGCCGCGGCTGCGATTGCTGGCCACTTTGTTGATATTCGCAAGTGGAGCTGACGACCCAATAGGGTCGTCATTGCGAGGAGCGTAGCGACGCGGCAATCCATTTGACGCGAAGGTGTTTGAAGGACCGGCCTCAGTGCCGGTCCTTTTCTTTTGAAGCCGTGCTAGATTTTTCCCATGAGCGAAGACAGGCCAGATGCAGTGGAGATTTGGGCGCGGCGGATTGGCCGCACGCTTGGCTTTCTGTTTCTGGGATGGCTCGCGCTCAATCTGGCAACGGGATGGTTTTTCTAAATGGATTGGAGCCACGCGAAGGCGCCCTCACTCGAAGATTTCCAAGCGCTCGCCGATGCAGCCTATGCCGCGCTGCCAGAAGAGTTTCGCGCGCTATGCGAAGGTCTCATCATTCACATCGATGATTTCCCTGATGAAGAAACGCTCGACGACATGGAGTGCGAGAGCGAGTTTGATTTGCTCGGCCTCTTTCGCGGGCGCGGTCTGGCGCAGCGCGAGGCCATGATGGAGACGGGCGAATTCCCTAATATGATCTGGCTCTACCGCCGCCCCATTCTCGATTATTGGGCAGCGCATGACGAGGCTTTGGGCGCCATCATCACCCATGTGCTGGTGCACGAGATCGGCCACCATTTCGGCTTTTCGGATGAGGATATGGAGGCGATTGAGGCGAGTGCTGCATGAGGTCGCGCGGGGCGCCGAATGGCAGGACCATTCCGGCGGCCCGAAACAGGGCTACTTCCTCTTGACCAGAGGGGCCGGAAGGCTCATTGAAAGGCCCAATCTTGCCACCCTGTGGCGGCCTTCAGACACAACGGACTTAAACCCGATGGACAAGTTCACGACCCTCACTGGCGTCGCAGCGCCCCTGCCGATCACCAATATCGACACGGATATGATCATCCCGAAGCAGTACCTCAAGACCATTGCCCGCACGGGTCTGGGCTCGGGTCTCTTTTCGGAGCTGCGCTTCAAGGAAGATGGTTCGGAGATCCCAGATTTCGTGCTGAACCAGCCCGCTTATCGCAAGGCGACGATCATTGTAGCCGAAGATAATTTCGGCTGCGGCTCCTCGCGCGAACATGCGCCTTGGGCTTTGCTCGATTACGGCATTCGCTGCGTGATCTCGACGAGCTTCGCTGACATCTTTTACAACAATTGCTTCCAGAACGGCATTCTCCCGGCCAAGGTCTCGAAAGAAGATCTCAAGAAGCTGATGGACGATGCCTCGCGCGGTGCTAATGCGACGCTCTCGATTGATCTGGCGAAGCAGGAAATCACCGGCCCTGATGGCGGCGTGGTGAAGTTCGACATCGACGAGTCGAACAAGCATTGCTTGCTCAACGGTCTCGACGCGATCGGCCTGACCTTGGTCAAGGAAGCACAGATCTCGTCATTCGAAGAAAAGCACAACAAGCACGCTTGGGCTTGAACACTCTTTCATGACGACAGCGTGATTCCCTTTGCGCTGTCGTCTCGCTAGGCTCTGCGCATGAGCCGAATCAAAACCATCTCCCGAATATTTTTCTTTTGCGCTGCGCTGGCCTCGTTTCCAGCGCACGCACAATTTGCCTCATGCGTGGCGGAATTGCGCACACAGGCTGAAGCGCAAGGCGTGCCCACCGCGCTGTTTGATCGCATCATGCGCGGTGTTGAGCCCGACCCCAAAATTATTGAGCTCTCCGAAGCCCAACCTGAATTTGTGACGCCCATTTGGGATTATCTCGCCTCGCTGGTAGATGCCGAGAAAATCACTGATGGCCGCGCGATGCTGAAAAAATACGCGACACCTTTGCGCGCGGCCGAAAAACAATTCGGCGTCGATCATCATGTTGTGGCTTCTGTCTGGGGTGTGGAGAGCGATTACGGCCGCATCGCAGGGCGCTATTATCTTCCGCAATCACTCTCGACACTCGCCTGCACAGCGCCGCGTCGGCGCGATTATTTCCGTTCCGAATTTATGGCCGCATTAAAAATTGTCGCGCGCGGTGATCTCGCGCCCGAAAAACTGCGTGGCTCATGGGCGGGTGCTTTCGGCCATACGCAATTCATGCCTTCAACCTATTTGCGCTTGGCAGTTGATGGCGATGGTGATGGACATTCCAATCTTGTTGATTCCATTCCCGATGCTTTGTTCTCAACTGCTAATTTCTTGCGCAATGGTGGTTGGCAGCCGGGTGCGATCTGGGGCTATGAAGTGCGCGTGCCCGCCGGATATAGCGGCGCGTCGGGGCGCACGAATAAAAAGCCACTCGCGCATTGGAAGAAGGTCGGCATCCACCGTATCGATGGCAAACCGTTGAGCGGGCCGGGTCCTGCGGGTTTGCTTTTGCCTGCTGGCGCAGATGGTCCGGCCTTCCTTGTCTTCAAAAATTACGATGCGATTTTCTCCTACAATGGCGCGACATCTTACGCGCTCGCCATTTCGCTTCTGTCGGAGCAGCTCAAGGGTCATGGCGGCATCCGCACACCTTGGCCGACCGATGATCCGGGCCTGTCACGCGCCGAGAAGCGCGAGTTACAACGACTGTTGATCGCGCGCGGCTATGATGTGGGCGAGCCCGATGGGGCGATTGGCGCCAAGACGCGGGGCGCCATTGCTGACGTTCAACGCCGCAGCAATCTGGCCGAGGATGGTCGGCCGGGGCTTAAAGTTCTCACAATCCTGAGAGGACGTTAGCTCCCATTCCCGCTCACCCGCATGTGAGTGGCTCTCGGCCGCACTTGTTTCTAAAACAGCGCGTAGAGGTGGTCGAAATGGGTCTTGCGCGCGCAATTTTGGGAGCTTTCGTGGTTGGCGCCACGTGTGTGGCCCCCATTGTGCCCTCCCAAGCGGGTGAGCGTCCCGTCATTGTCGAACTGTTCACGAGCCAGGGTTGCTCCTCCTGCCCACCCGCTGACAATCTGATGGCCGATCTGGCGCGCAATCGCGCCGATATGATCGTCTTGTCACTTCCGGTGGACATTTGGGATTACAACGGCTGGAAAGACACGCTCGCCCGCCCCGAATTCTCCCAGCGCCAGAAACATTATTCGCAGAGCCGTGGGGACCACCAAGTCTATACCCCTCAGGTGATCGTCGACGGGCAGGCTCATGGTGTGGGCTCGGATCGTTCGCAGATCCTGTCGCTCGTTGAAGACACATCGCCCGCGCGCGTGAAAGAAGTGGCGCCACTCTCGCTCAGCGAGCGCAATGGCATGCTCATTGTTGATTTGGGCGAAGCCAATGAGCAGATGGAGCGCGGTGCGAGTGTTAAATTATTGCGCGTGGTGAAAAACCGCACGGTCTCAATCGGGCGTGGTGAAAATCGCGGGCGCGAAGTCACTTACACAAATGTCGTGCGCTCGATTGTGCGTCTTGGTTTTTGGACCGGCGCGCCCGCGCGTTTTGAAATCCCGCTGCCGGAAGCGCGGGCCGATGAAGCCGATGGCTATGTGGTGATTGTGCAGAAAACATGGGGTGATACGCTGGGCCCCATTCTCGCGGCCAGCAAAGGCGGCGCGCTCTAATCAATCGGCTTCGACAACACCACTGGCTTCAAGCGCGCGACGCAGGCGCGTGAAGGCGAGACGGATACGCGACTTCACTGTTCCGAGCGGAAGTCCCGTTTTTTCAGCTATTTCTGAATGCGACAGGCTTTCAAAGAAAGCCATTTGCACCAGCGCCAATTGTTCGGACGGCAATTGCTTCATCGCGCCGCGCAGCACGTCATCGCGCGCTTGCGAGTCGAGCAAGCGATCGGCATCGACGCTGCTCTCATCTGCAATGTCGAGCGCGAAATCATCTGGATCGACATAATCAACGCGGTCACGACGCAGCAGATCGATGCGCCGATTGCGCGCAATGCGATAGAGCCAAGTGGCGAGCGAAGATTTGCTGGGCTCGAACAAATGCGCCTTGCGCCAGAGTGAGACCATCACATCTTGCGCAATTTCTTCTGCCGCCGCCCGGTCACAACCGAGCCGCATCAGATAGGCATTGAGCCTGGGTCCGTAATAATCGAACAGGACAGCAAAGGCCGAGCGGTCGCGATCAGCAGCGACGGCAGCAACCAAGACAGCATGTTCAGCAGCGAGGGACGTCATTCCCATTCCGTGTCTTGCGCGGACCAGCAGCCCCCATTGTGGGGTGGCAGGCATGAGCTAAGAACTCATCCCGGCGGATGCCAGATGTCGCGGACCAATAGAGCATTGCTCGGGGGGCCTAGTCCCTGCGGGCACACAGGTACGACTGTCAAAAGAATTTGACAGTAAGACACCATGACACGTCTTACACCCTTTGCGAACCCATACACTTGCATAAAAGCGTTGGCCGTTAACCCCTCGCAAGGGGGCTCTGGCCGAGTATCATCACACCATGATTCGCAATTACCCCTCGCTTCGGGCCTTGGCCCGCCTCAGCCTCGCCGCCGCCCTGACGGGCGCGCTGGTTCCCGCCGCCCTCGCTCAGCAGGCCAAGCCCGCCGGAGCCAAGCCCGCTCAGGCCAAGCCCGCCCAGGCCCCCGCCAAGCAGGAGGCCCCTGCTGCCGCGCCCGGATCGACGCCCTTGGGCCAATCTGGCGATTGGGGGATCTATGTCGCGGGGGCTGGCCCGACCAAGCAATGCTATGCGGCGGCTAAGCCCGCCGATCGTGCCCCGGGCAATCTCCAGCGTGATCCAGCCTATTTCTTCATCTCGACCCGCCCGGCGGAAAATGTCCGCAATGAGATTTCCATCATCACAGGCTTTCCAGTGAAGGCTGATAAGCCCGCCCCGGAAATTCAGATTGGCAATGAGAAATTTGTCATGGCCTCTCAGGGTCCACATTTGTGGGTGAAGGAAGCCGCCCGCAACAATGCGCTGGTCGAGGCCATGCGCCGTGGCGCGAAATTGACCATCAAAGTGACTTCCCTGCGTGGGAACCTGACGACCGACACCTATTCGCTGTCTGGCATTGGCGGCGCTTTGGACCGTGTCAAAAAGGAATGCCCCTAAAGCGGTCTCTTCAGAGGTAAAATCAGCGTTCCCCTAACGTCTCGCGACGAAAGTGTGACCGTGAACTGCTTGTTTGCGGGCGCGCCTTCGGCATAATGCGGCGCACAAATTCTGTGCAAAAACCGCCATGCCTGGGCCGGGCGGTCAGAGTCTCCGGGGAGAGGGAATATGTCCGAGAAAGTTTACGGCGTCAGTGCTGATTGGGCCCGTCGCGCTTATGTCGACGATGCCAAGTACAAGACCATGTACGCTCAATCCGTCGACAATCCGGAAGCCTTCTGGGGCGAACACGGCAAGCGCATCGATTGGTTCAAGCCTTACACCAAGGTGAAGAACACCAGCTACGATCCGCATAATGTTTCGATCAAATGGTACGAAGATGGCGTCACCAATGTCGCCTATAATTGCGTTGATCGTCATCTCGAAAAGCGCGGCGATCAGACCGCGATCATTTGGGAAGGTGACGACCCGAATGAATCCAAACACATCACCTATCACGAGCTGCATGCGGAAGTTGGCAAGTTTGCAAATGTCCTTAAGGCGCATGGCGTCAACAAGGGCGATACGGTCACCATCTATCTGCCGATGATTCCCGAAGCCGCTTACGCGATGCTGGCTTGCGCGCGTTTGGGCGCGGTGCATTCCATTGTCTTTGGTGGTTTCTCGCCCGATTCACTGGCGCAGCGTATTGAGGGCTGCAATTCCAAAGTTGTCATCACAGCGGATGAAGGTCTGCGCGGTGGCCGCAAGGTTGCCCTCAAGATCAATGCTGATGAGGCCTGCAAAAAGGTCGGCGGCATCGTCAAATCGATGATCGTCGTCAAGCGCACCGGCGGCAAGATCGACATGCAGGCTGGTCGCGATTTCTGGTACGAAGACGAGGCCAAGAAAGTCTCGTCCGATTGCGCGCCGACACATGTGAATGCAGAAGATCCGCTCTTCCTGCTCTACACATCAGGTTCGACCGGAGCGCCCAAGGGCGTTGTGCATACGACCGGCGGTTATCTCGTCTATGCCTCAATGACGCATCAATATGTCTTCGATTATCACGAAGGCGATGTGTACTGGTGCACGGCAGACGTGGGTTGGGTCACCGGCCACAGCTATATTATCTACGGCCCGCTCGCCAATGGCGCGACAACGCTGATGTTTGAAGGCGTGCCGAATTATCCGTCCATGTCGCGCTTCTGGGAAGTGATCGACAAGCACAAGGTCAATATTTTCTACACCGCACCGACGGCCATTCGCTCGCTGATGGGCGCTGGCGAAGATCCGGTCAAGAAAACATCGCGCTCGACTTTGCGGCTCTTGGGTTCGGTCGGCGAGCCGATCAATCCGGAAGCGTGGGAATGGTATTACCGCGTGGTCGGCGACAGCCGCTGCCCGATTGTCGATACATGGTGGCAGACCGAAACGGGCGGCGTGCTGATCTCGCCGCTGCCGGGTGCAACAGCCTTGAAGCCGGGCTCAGCGACGCGTCCATTCTTTGGTGTGAAGCCGGAAGTTGTCGATGCGAACGGCGTCATTCTCAACGGCGCTTGCGAAGGCAATCTTGTTCTTGCTGATTCATGGCCGGGCCAGATGCGCACGGTTTATGGCGATCACGAACGCTTCGTGCAGACTTATTTCTCGACCTATCCGGGCAAATATTTCACCGGTGACGGCTGCCGCCGTGATGAAGATGGCTATTACTGGATCACGGGTCGCGTCGATGACGTGATCAATGTGTCGGGCCATCGCATGGGCACGGCAGAAGTCGAAAGCGCGCTGGTTGCGCATCCGAAAGTGTCGGAAGCCGCCGTCGTTGGCTATCCGCACGACATCAAGGGACAGGGCATTTATGCTTATGTGACTTTGATGACGGGTGAACAGCCGTCGGAAGATTTGCGAAAGGAACTCGTCAATTGGGTGCGCAAGGAAATCGGTCCGATTGCCTCGCCGGATGTCATTCAATGGGCGCCGGGTCTGCCGAAGACACGCTCGGGCAAAATCATGCGCCGCATCCTGCGCAAGATCGCCGAGAATGAATTCGGCGCGTTGGGCGATACATCGACGCTGGCTGATCCGAGCGTGGTGGATGACCTCATCGCCAATCGCGGCAAGTGAGCGCTGGGTCGGAATAAAGA
>CANGFE010000057.1 GCA_947453155.1 Beijerinckiaceae bacterium
ATGATCGAGGGGCAGGGCAATTTCGGCAATATCGATGGCGATAGTGCGGCCGCCTATCGCTACACCGAAGCGCGCATGACCGATGCCGCGCGCATGCTGCTCGAAGGCATCAATGAAGATGCCATCGATTTTCGCGAAAATTATTCGGGCGATCAAAAAGAGCCGATCGTTCTGCCAGCCGCTTTCCCCAATCTGCTCGCCAATGGCGCGCAGGGCATTGCGGTGGGCATGGCCACATCGATCCCGCCGCATAATCTGGGCGAGCTCTGTGATGCGGCGCTCTATCTGGTTTCACATCCCAAAGCCTCCACCGATCAGCTGCTGACTTTCGTGCCGGGTCCGGATTTTCCGACAGGCGGCATTATTGTTGATCAGGCCGAGAGCATTGCTGAGACCTATCGCACGGGGCGCGGCTCGTTCCGCGTGCGCGCGAAATGGGAAAAGGAAGAGGGTGCGCGCGGCGCTTGGGTGACAGTTGTCACCGAGATCCCCTATGGCGTGCAGAAGTCGCGATTGATTGAAAAAATCGCAGAACTGCTCAACGACAAGAAGCTGCCGCTTCTGGGCGATATTCGCGATGAATCCGCCGAAGACGTCCGCATTGTTTTGGAACCCAAGGTCCGCACCATTGATCCTGTGATCATGATGGAAAGCCTGTTCCGCAATACGGAGCTGGAATCGCGCTTCCCGATGAATATGAACGTGCTGGTCGATGGCGTCGTGCCACGCGTGGTTTCTCTGTCGGAAGCTTTGCGCCAATGGCTCGACCATCGCCGCGAAGTTCTCTTGCGCCGTTCACGCTATCGCCTGTCAGAAATCGAGCATCGTCTCGAAGTTTTGGCCGGCATGCTACTGGTCTTCCTGCATCTGGATGAAGTGATCCGCATCATCCGCGAAGAAGACGAGCCGAAAGAAGCGCTGAAGACACGTTTCAAGCTAACGGATGTGCAGGCCAATTACATTCTCGACACGCGTCTGCGCTCTTTGCGCCGACTGGAAGAAATGCAATTGCGCACGGAGCATGATGAGCTGAAAAAGGAAAAGGCCGAGATCGAAGGCCTGCTCGCCGACGAGCCGCAGCAATGGAAGACCATTACTTGGCAAATCCGCGAAGCGAAGAAAAAGCTTAACAGTGATCCGAAAATGGGCCGCCGCCGCACGCAATTCGAGACACCGCCGGAAGGTGCGGCGCTTGAACTTGAAGAATCGCTGATCGAGCGCGAACCCGTCACGGTCGTCTATTCCGACAAGGGCTGGATCCGGACGCTGAAGGGACATGTCGCCGATCTGTCGGCACTGCAATTCAAGGGCGATGATACGCTCAAGACCGCCTTTTTCTCGGAAACCACATCCAAAGTTTTGGTGTTGGCGACCAATGGAAAGGTCTTCACTCTGGATGTCGGCAGATTGCCGGGCGGGCGCGGTTTCGGCGAGCCTGTGCGTCTCTATGCCGATATTGAAGAGGGCGAAGATATTGTCTGCGTCATGCCTTACACGGCAGGCCAGCGTATGTTGATTGCGGGCTCTGACGGTCGCGGCTTCTTCGTCAATCAGGATGAGATGTTGTCATCAACGCGCAAGGGGCGCGGCGTATTGTCGGTCGATGCGCCGTCGAAAGCACAAGTGCTGGTTGAAGGCGATGGCGATTATATTGCGACCATCGGCGAGAACCGCAAAATGCTCGTCTTCAAAGCTGTTGATGTGCCAGATATGGCGCGCGGCAAGGGCGTGCGTTTGCAGCGCTATAAGGATGGCGGCATTGTCGATGCACGCGTCTTCAAAATGAAAGAAGGCCTGACGTGGACAGATTCCGCGGGTCGTAATTTCACGGTGTCGAAGGCTGAGTTGAAAGACTGGATTGGCAATCGCGCAGAAGCTGGTCGCCTGCCGCCTAAAGGCTTCCCGAAGAACAATCGTTTCAGTTGATGAGAGGGGCGCGTCTTATTCGACGCGTTCCCAGCCATTCATCCCAAGCCGCTCTTGCGGCAAGAAGCGCGCCTTATAGGCCATTTTGCGCGAGCCATCGACCCAATAGCCGAGATAGACATGCGGCAGTCCCATGCGGCGCGCTCGTTCGATATGTTCCAAAATCATGAATGTGCCGAGCGAGCGATCCGCCTGCGCCATGTCATAATAGGAATAAACCATCGACAGGCCGTCTGAGAGAACATCTGTCAGACACACCGCCATCAGCGGTCCATCACCACGCCCATTGAGAAAAGTATCAATGCCGCGCGGACGATATTCGACGACGCGTGTTTCGACGTGGCTATCTTCGATCATCATGGAATAATCGAGCACGCTCATATCTGCCATGCCGCCATCC
This sequence comes from Beijerinckiaceae bacterium, assembly GCA_947453155.1. Lineage (GTDB taxonomy): Bacteria > Pseudomonadota > Alphaproteobacteria > Rhizobiales > Beijerinckiaceae > Terripilifer. Next base: position 2,327 of record CANGFE010000057.1, read on the forward strand.
GAATGGCGCGTGTCGAGATAGGCGCGAAAGAGCGAATATTGCTCGGAGCTCGGTTCTGGCTGTGTGGCGTGCCCAATGAGATCGGCATTCACATCGAGAATGCGACGCATGTTTCGGCTGGATTGAAAATCATCCACTTTCACGCGCACGGAAACGCAAGCGCGGCAATCTTCGCAAGCGGGACGATAGGCAATGGTTTGCGAACGACGAAAGCCCGATTGCGTGAGCGTGTCATTGAGCGCAGTGGCGCGTTTGCCGACGAGATGAGTAAAGACCTTCCGCTCCTCGCGGCCTGGCAGATAAGGGCAGGGCGCGGGCGAAGTCAGATAAAATTGCGGAGCGTCACGCGGCTCTCGGCTCACTCATTCCCCTCCGGTCCCGGACGAGTCGCCTCATTCTGTCCCATCAGGCGCGGCGTGTCACGACAACGCCCGCCACAATGTCATGGAGACAGCGTTTGTCATTATTGAGGAGCGAGGTGAGGAGATTGATGGGCGCCAGCAAAGTCACGCCCCAGGACAGATAAAACAGGATCACATGAGCGGCCGCTTGCAAGAAGGTCGCAGGGCGCCCTTCGTTGCTGCGCATTTCCAGATCCATCAGCCCCATACCAGGCGTGGCCATGCGTGGGCCGGAGATGCTCAGGCCATTGTAGATAATGGCAATGGCCGGATAGAGCGCGGGGATTAGGAACCAAGACAGGCCAAAGGTCACCACGCCCAGAATGACGAAGACTACGAACAGGCCCCAGAAAATCATCGAGATGAGCAGGAGGTCAAAGAGCAGGGCGACGGTGCGCCGCGAGCGCACGCCAGCCAGAGCCGCAAAGGGCAGGCGGGCAGGCCAGAGGATTTCCGTCTCGGGTCCGCGTTCAGTCACTGTTGCGCTCCTCAACCGTCAGGTCTTCCTCAATGTGGGGTTTAGCTGGGGCGCATGCAAGTCGGGGCCGGAGGATCAAATCCCGCTTTCGCCCTTATTGTCGGGCTTGGGCTGTGACAGAAGCGCCTTGTTCAGCTCGGCGCGGAAGGTGACGATATCGGCCACCATTTCCTTCTTCTGCTGTTCGACGCGGGTCGTGACAATGCGCTCGACGTCGGCTTTGGACGCGCCATAAAGCGCCACGCCAAGGCTCACGAATTTCTTCTCTTCTGTCTGGCAGCGGGTGATGATGACTTGCGCCAATGTATCCGCATTTTCAGATGAATAAGGCACAATATCGCGCATCACTTTGCGCATGCAGGCTTGGTGCTCGTCTGCCGCTTCATTGATGAGACGTGTGCGCTCTTTGTCGACTTCATCATTTTTGGCAGGCGGCGGGGTTGTGTCCCTGCGCGCCTCGACGGGCTCTTTGTACCAGCGTACGCAATTGGCGAGTTCCGGAATGAGGCGCGACGTTGTGGTGAGTGCAAAGTTTACGCGCACGCCACCAATCACGCTTTGCATCTGGCTCGCTTCGCGGAAGGCGCGGATCAGAGCTGAATTGTCGGGCATGGGCACGACGATCAGCGATTTGCCATTCACTTTGCCTTTGACAGCAATGGGCCCTGCGCCATCGAACCAGAGATTGATGGTGACATCATTGCCATCGGGCATGTTCCAACCGGTGTTAGAAAAGCCGAGCGTCCAAGAATAATCATTGTTCACGGCGACATGCAGATTGGTGCCGTGGCGATAGGTGGCAGAAGCCGCGCAATGGGAAAAATCGCCCGTGCGGTCGCTGGTGAAGGAGCCGCCTGACCAATTGCCGACCGAAACCGTCCGCAGCGGGCCTTTCGCTAAGGCCGGCACGTTCAGGCTCAAAATCGCAAGAATGGCGAAAAGGGGGCGCCAGACCATTTCATCCTCCAGGGTCAGAGGTAATTATAGGTCAAGCTCGCGCTACGGCAATGGTTGGGCGTTTACGCCCCTTTCAGCTTTTCTGCGACTTTCACAGCGAAATAGGTGAGGATGCCGTTGCAGCCCGCGCGTTTGAAGGCGAGCAGGCTTTCCATCATCGCCTTGTCACCATCCAGCCAGCCATTTTGGGCCGCAGCCATGATCATCGCATATTCGCCCGACACCTGATAGGCGAAGGTCGGCACAGCGAAAGTCTCTTTCACGCGACGTGCAATATCGAGATAGGGCATGCCGGGTTTCACCATCACCATGTCGGCGCCTTCTTCGAGATCAAGCGCCACTTCGCGCAGAGCTTCATCCGAATTGGCGGGGTCCATCTGATAGGTACGCTTGTCACCGCGCAGCAAACCGCCCGATCCCACTGCATCACGGAAGGGGCCGTAAAAGGCCGAGGCATATTTGGCCGCATAGGCCATGATCTGCACGTGATCAAAACCTTCTTCATCCAGCGCTGTGCGGATCGCGCCGATGCGGCCATCCATCATGTCGGAGGGCGCAATCACATCGGCGCCCGCGCGCGCTTGATTGAGAGATTGTTTGACGAGTGCGCGTACCGTCGCATCATTCACGATCTCATCGCCTTGCATCAATCCGTCATGGCCATGGCTTGTGTATGGATCAAGAGCGACATCGGTGATGATGCCAATCGTCGGCACAGCCGCCTTGATCGCGCGCACGGCCTTGCAGATCAGATTTTCAGGATTGAAAGCTTCCGAGCCTTCTTCATTGCGCAATTTCGGATCCGTATAGGGAAACAGCGCGACGGCCGGAATGCCGAGCGAGGCCGCATGCGCGCAGGCCTTCACCGCTTCATCGATCGAGAGGCGTTCAACGCCTGGCATGGAGGCGACGGGCTGGCGTGTCTTTTCACCGTCGAGAATGAAAATTGGCCAGATCAGATCATCGGCCGTGAGCACATTCTCGCGCACCAAGCGGCGTGACCAATCCGCCTGCCGCAGACGGCGCGGGCGCTGGACCAGCATCATCCGGTCGGCAGAATGGGGGTGGGAGGGTGCGGCCATGCTCTTGCTCCAAAATCGTCTTTTCCCGCCTAGCATCTTTCGCCGCAGGGCTAAAGCCCGACCTCTGGCGAGGCTTGCGCGTTGACCGGGCAGGGCCTTCTCTCTATGCCTTGGGTCGTGGCGAGAGCAGGGCGCATGGCCCTGCCACCCAGGCCAGAGGCTCCATGGAACTCTACCCCCTCAACGAGAAAGCCAATCGCGAGGTCATTCACCTCGGCGCGACCGGCCATGGCTCGTTTCGCTGGGGGCTTTATCTGATCATCTACATGCGCGTGCTCGCCGTGCTGTGGCTGGCGCAGGGGCTTTTGCAATGGCGCAATATTCTGGCGCCCGAAGGCCTGTCGATTGACGCCATGCCGTCCTTTGAAGGGGCGACGATTATTTTCTTTGCCATCACCAATCTTGTGGCAGCAGTCGGCCTGTGGCTTGCCGTTCCGTGGGGTGGCGTACTGTGGCTCTTTGCCGTTTCCGCGCAAATGTTTCTCATTGGCTTTGTCGGCATGATTGAAGGCGGGCGTTTGATCCTGGCTTTGGATGTCGCGTTGATCGTCGCTTATTTCGTTTTGAGTTGGTATGCCGCCCAAGAGCGCGATGCCGTCTGAAGCTTGACGATAGGTCAGTCCATTCTTTCTCAAGCTTAATGCGTGGTGAGATTCATTTTCGATTCACGTAACGCATAAACATCGGATTCATCTCGTTTATTAGACTGGCTTTCACGCGCGCTCGGTATTCTCCCTCGCATCGGTTTTATGTGATTGCGAGGAAAGATGATGGAACTTGTCGTCAAGAGTGAGGCGTTCAACGCTCAGCCTGAGCGGCCGGAAAATCTGCATCCAGCCTATTTGGAAGCTTTGACTTTGGTGGAGCGTTTGCATCGGCGTTTGCTCGATGTGATCAAGGATGAATTTGACCGTCGCAAGCGCGCCGATATCAACGCGGTGCAAGCTTTGCTGCTCTACAATATTGGCGACAAAGAACTCACCGCGAGCGAATTGCGCACCAAAGGTTATTATCTGGGCTCCAACGTCTCCTATAATGTGAAGAAGCTGGTCGAGATGGGTTTCCTCCATCATGCGCGCTCGCGCATGGATCGCCGTTCCGTGCGCATCAGCCTGACCGAGCGTGGGCGGGTCGTGCATCAGATCGTGGCCGATGTTTATGCCAAGCATATGCTGACGGTGGAGCAGATCGGCGGCATTACGGGGGACGAGTTTTCGCGGATGAATCTGGCGCTGACCCGACTGGAGCGATTCTGGACCGACCAGATCCGTTACCGACTTTAGACGCGCCATGCCGCCAAAAGACCGGCAGGGGTGCTGGTCCGAGGTGCCCTTTTTCCTTTGCGCTCAGGCCTCTATCAGAAGGCGGCAGGCTTGCCATACTTCGGCCTTGCTGTTCCTTCTTTTTTAACCTTGTCCATGTTAGCGCTGACGGGTTCCTGAGGGCCTGTTCCAGGCTTTCTGCGGGTCGAGGGGTTGTCATGCAGCCCGCCCCGGTGAGGACGACAGGTTTGGAACGCATTGGAGCGATCGGTGAGCAAGTTCGACCATTCCATTTCCCGCAGGGCCTTTGCCCGTGGATTGGGCTTCGGCCTTGTGGCTTTGGGCACGCCTGCCTTGGCCGCGCCTGCCGATGGCAGTCTCTTCGGTGAGCAAGCCGAATGGGTCCAGAAATATGAGGCCGATCCGCGCCTCAGCGTGCCGCGCACGACGACCCCCATTCTCTCGGGCCAGACCATTGCCGCGACTGAGCAGGCCATTGCGCTCTATCAGAACATCGCAGCGCGGGGTGGTTGGAGTGACGTTCCGAACCAGACGATGAAGGTCGGCACCAAGAGCGCCGCAGTTGTCGCTTTGCGCCAGCGCCTGATGATCACCGGCGATCTCGATGAGACGGCCGGCACAAGCCCTGTGTTCGATTCCTATGTTGAAGCGGGCGTGAAGCGTTTTCAGGCACGCCACGGCATTTCATCGACCGGCGTTGTTGCGCAACAGACGATTGCCGCGCTCAATGTTCCAGCCCAAGTGCGTGCGCGCCAGCTGGAAATCAATCTCGTTCGCCTGCGCGCCTTTTCGGGCAATCTGGGCGGTCGTTTCGTGACGATGAATATCCCCGGCGCTTCGGTTGAGACGGTCGAGGGTGGTCAGGTTGTCACCCATCACCAGGCAGGTGTTGGCAAGATCGATCGTCAATCGCCTGTCATGCAGGCCAAGGCGGTGGAGATCAATTTCAACCCGTTCTGGACCGTTCCGGCGTCGATCATCCGCAAGGATTTGATCCCGAAAATGCAGAAGGATCCGAATTATCTCTCGGACAACAAGATCCGCGTTTACAATTCGGCTGGTTCGGAAGTGGCGCCCAATGCCATCAACTGGAATTCGATGGAAGCCACGCAATATAAGTTCCGTCAGGATCCCGGCGGCGACGTGAATTCGCTTGGCTTCGTGCGCATCAATATTCCCAATCCGCATGGCGTCTATATGCATGACACGCCGGCCAAGGGCATTTTTGGTGACGACTTTCGCTTCGTCTCGTCGGGCTGCGTGCGCGTGCAGAATGTCCGCGACTATGTGGCGTGGCTCTTGAAAGATTCCCCCGGTTGGGATCGCGACCGCATTGACGATGTGATCCGCTCGGGCGAACGCGTCGATGCACGCATCACCCAGCCGGTGCCGGTCTATTGGATTTATGTCACCGCTTGGTCGAATGACGGCCTGATTCAATTCCGCGACGATATTTATCAGCGCGATGGTTTTGGCGCGGGCGCGGTTTCCGTCTCCGCCGCCTCCTCGTCCGAGGCCCGCGAGGGTGGTCTCTTGGAGCCTATGGCCCTGACCGACGTGCCCCGCCGCTAAGCGGGTATTTCCGCGATCCTTCGATCAGGCCCGCCTCCGAACATGGGGGCGGGCCTTTTCTTTGCGCCGACCCTGTGGCCAACCCCTTCTTTTTGCCTCGAAAGGTCATTCTGTCGCCTTCCGGTCACAGACGGGCCGTGCTAAGCGGGGCAATCTTTCAAGGCCGGTTTGGAACCAGATGTAGCGTGTGCCCCTGTCGGGAGCGCCCATAGGTTCCATTCCGGAGGGTTTTGGTGCCGCTTTGGGCGGCCAATCAGGAGCCGGATGCCGATGGCTGAGACCGCTTACAAGCTCTCCAATTCTTTCTTCGGGGCGAGCCTTGCTCAATCCGATCCCGAAATCGCACGCTCCATCGAGCTCGAGCTCGGCCGCCAGCGTGACGAGATCGAATTGATCGCGTCCGAAAATATCGTCTCGCGCGCTGTGCTCGAAGCACAGGGTTCGGTGATGACCAACAAATATGCCGAAGGCTATCCGGGCCGTCGCTATTACGGTGGTTGCCAGTTTGTCGATATCGCCGAAAACCTCGCGATTGAACGTCTCACCAAATTGTTTGATTGCGGCTTTGCCAATGTGCAGCCCAATTCCGGCTCGCAGGCCAATCAGGCTGTGTTCTTGGCGCTCTTGCAGCCGGGCGACACATTCATGGGTCTTGATCTGGCCGCCGGCGGACATTTGACGCATGGCTCTGCCGTCAACATGTCCGGCAAGTGGTTCAAGGCTGTTAGCTACGGCGTGCAGCCCGAAACGCAATGCATCGACATGGACACGGTCGCCAAGCTTGCGCATGAGCATAAGCCCAAGCTGATCATTGCTGGTGGCTCGGCCTATGCGCGTCATTGGGACTTCGCGCGCTTCCGCGCCATTGCTGATGAAATCGGCGCGTTCTTCCTTGTCGATATGGCGCATTTCTCAGGGCTTGTTGCGGGTGGCGCACATCCCTCGCCATTCCCGCATGCACATGTTGTCACCTCGACAACGCACAAAACCTTGCGTGGCCCGCGTGGTGGCATTGTGCTCACCAATGATGAGGCCATTGCCAAGAAGATCAATTCGGCCGTCTTCCCCGGCATGCAAGGGGGCCCTTTGATGCATGTCATCGCCGCCAAGGCTGTGGCCTTTGGCGAAGCTTTGCGCCCCGAATTCAAAGTCTATGCGCAGCAGATTGTCACCAATGCCAAAGCATTGGCTGAAACGCTGCGTGCTGGTGGTTTTGATATTGTGACAGGCGGCACCGACAATCATTTGATGCTGGTTGATCTGCGTCCCAAAAAGCTGAACGGCAAGATTTCCGAAGCAGCTCTGGGTCGCGCGCATATCACCTGCAACAAGAACGGAATTCCGTTTGATCCTGAAAAGCCGTTTGTGACATCGGGCATTCGCCTTGGCACGCCGGCTGCGACCTCGCGTGGCTTTGGTGTCGCCGAATTCCAGAAGGTCGGCGCGCTGATCATTGAAACGCTCGATGGCCTCGCCAAAAATGGCGAAGAGGGCAATGCGGCGGTTGAAGCCAAAGTGCGTGATGAAGTGACGGCACTCACACGCCGTTTCCCGATCTATCCTTGAGGGCTTGAGACACGATGCGCTGCCCTTATTGCGGAAGTCTCGATACACAGGTGAAGGACTCGCGTCCGACCGAAGATTCGTCCGCAATTCGCCGCCGTCGTGTCTGTCCTGATTGTGCCGGCCGCTTCACCACATTCGAGCGCGTGCAATTGCGCGAATTGACGGTGTTGAAAAAGTCGGGGCGTCGCGTGCCGTTTGATCGCGATAAGCTGATGCAATCGCTCTCCATCGCCTTGCGCAAGCGTTCCGTTGATCCCGAGCGCGTCGAGCGCATGGTCAATGGCATTGTGCGCCAGTTGGAGAGTTCGGGCGATTCCGAAATCCAGAGCGATCACATTGGTGAATTGGTGATGGAAGGCTTGCGGGCCCTCGATTCCATCGCCTATGTGCGCTTTGCCTCCGTCTATAAAAACTTCCGCGAAGCGAGCGACTTCTCGACGATCATTGATGAACTCGCCGAACCCTTGACGCCCAGCAAGACGAGCGATCCGGCGCAAGAGCCAAAATGAGCGCGGCGCTTTTTTCTGATGAAGATTATATGGCAGCTGCCATTGCCTTCGCGCGGCGGGGCTTGGGTGAGACTGCGCCCAATCCGGCGGTCGGCTGTCTCATTGTCAAAGATGGCGTGATTGTCGGGCGTGGTGCCACGCAAAAGGGCGGTCGCCCGCATGCGGAAACTGTGGCCATTGCTGATGCCGGTGCTGCGGCGCGCGGCGCGACACTTTATGTAACGTTAGAGCCGTGCAGCCATCACGGCGTCACCGGCCCTTGCGCCAATGCCATTGTCGATGCGGGTGTCGCGCGTGTTGTTTCCGCGGTGGAAGATCCCGATCCGCGCGTGGCGGGGCGTGGCCATGAGATTTTGCGCAAAGCCGGCATTGAGGTGCGCGTGGGCGTTTTGTCGAAAGACGCATCGCGCGCCAATCTCGGCCATATTCTGCGCGTGACGCGCGGCCGCCCCATGGTCACGCTGAAATTGGCGGAAACGGCGGATGGCTTTGCGGCTTCGGCCAATCCGCATGATCCACGTTTGATGATCACGGGGCAGATCGCCAACAATCGCGTGCAAGTCATGCGCGCCATGCATGATGCGATCATGATCGGCATTGGCACGGCTTTGGGCGATGATCCTTTGCTGACCGTGCGGATGCCCGGCCTCGAACAGCGCGCACCTTTGCGTGTCGTTCTCGATAGCGATTTGCGTTTGCCTGCGCGCTCGCGCCTCGTGGCGACAGCCAAAGAAAAGCCGCTGCTGGTGATTGCAGGCGTTGGCGCCTCGCCTGACAAACGCGCCAGCCTTGAAGCGCAGGGCGTGCATGTTGAATTCGTGGCGCGTGGTGCGGATGGACATGTTGATCTCACACAGGCGTTGCAGGCGCTTGGTGCGCGCGGCATCACCCGCGTCTTCAGCGAAGGCGGGCCGCATGTGGCAGGCGCGCTGATCGGGCAGGGGTTGGCCGATGAAATCGTGCTCATCCGTGGCGAAAAGCCGTTTGGTCGCGCGGGTCTGCCGGCGTTATCGGAGGCGGCGCGTCAGCAATTGGACAATCCGACGCGCTTTTCGCGCGTAAGTGAAAGCAGAGCAGGGGCGGATCGCCTCATCCGCTATGAGAGGGTTTCCTAATGTTCACGGGTCTGGTCAGTGATGTCGGTACTATTGTGTCGATCACGCCGAAGGGCGATTTGCATCGCATCCGCATTGCTTGCTCTTATGATCCCAAAAGCATTGCGCTGGGCGCCTCTATCGCTTGCTCGGGTCCGTGCCTGACCGCGGTTGAAATGGGCTCTGACAAGGGCCAAGGCTTTTTCGAAGTTGATGCTGCTGCCGAAACTCTGGCGCGCACGACGGTCGGCGAATGGAAAGTTGGCACTCATATCAATCTCGAACGGGCGATGAAAATCGGCGATGAACTGGGTGGGCACATCGTCACCGGTCACGTCGATGGTCTGTCGAAAATTGTCGAGCGTCGTGACTTCGACGGCATGGCGCATTTTGATATTGAAGCCCCCGCTGACCTCGCCCGCTTCATTGCGGAAAAGGGCTCTGTCTGTCTCGATGGCACATCGTTGACCGTCAATTCGGTCACCGGGAATCGCTTCACGATTTTGCTCATCCCCCACACGCTGGCGGTGACCACTTGGGGCGAGCGCAAAACCGGCGATCACCTCAATCTGGAGGTCGATCTGATGGCGCGCTATGCGGCCCGGCTGATTGAGGCGAAATAAGCCCGCTCAAAACTTGCTCTGAGCGGCCTTCCGCGTTAGTCAGACGCTCGCTGTTTCTAATCGAGGACGTGACCACCCATGGCCGAAGCGCGCCGCTCTCTTGCCCCGATCGAAGGCGTGGCTGGTTCCCGCCTGCTGGTGGTCGAAGCTCGTTTCTACGATGATATTGGCGATATGCTGCTCACGGGCGCACGTCGTGCAGCTGACGCGGCAAAAGTCTCCGTCGATGTGCTCACCATGCCCGGCGCGCTCGAAATTCCCGCCGCCATTGCCATCGCTTTCGACGCTGCCGCTGAGCGCGGAACACCTTACGATGGCGCTGTTGCCTTGGGCTGTGTCATTCGTGGCGAAACCTATCATTTTGAAATTGTCGCGGGCGAAAGCTCGCGCGCTTTGATGGATCTGTCAGTCGCGCGCAAATTGCCGCTCGGCAATGGCATCCTCACCGTCGAGAATGAGTCACAGGCCATTGAGCGCGCCGATCCTGCGCAAGGCGACAAGGGCGGCGATGCGCTACGCGCTGCGCTCACGCTGATTGCGTTGAAAAAGGGCGGGGCGAAGTAATGTCTCGCGAACATCGCGCCGCCGCACGTCTCAATGCAACGCAAGCGCTCTACCAGATGGAAGTTGCGGCCAAGGGCCTCAACGAGATTCTTGCTGAGTTTGAGACCTATTGGATTGGCCGCGAGATTGAAGGCGATCAATATAAGCCAGCCGAGCTCGCGTTTTTCCGCGATGTGCTGAATGGCGTTTTGCATGATCAGCTCGCCATCGACCAATTGATTGATGCGACATTGGCGCGCGGCTGGCCGTTGGCGCGGGTGGAAGCGGTGATGCGCGCAGTCCTGCGTGCGGCGACTTATGAGCTCAAAAAGCGCAAAGATATTCCCGGCCGTGTCGTGATCACGGAATATGTAGACGTCGCCGCGGCCTTTTTGGGGCGGGAAGAGACTGGCATGATCAATGCCGTTTTGGATAAAATCGCCCGCGAGCTGCGTGCAGAAGAATTCAGTAACGCTTCCTAGTTTATTGAGGCGCGGAACCGTTTATAGTGGCAATGCCCTCGGGCTGGAGAACGCCATGCTGCCGATCCTTCTGAACAGTCTCTTCACGCGCAATCGCAACGCTATGGCCGCGGCCGAAAAGGCTCGTCATGATCTGCGTGTTCATCAGCGCGTGAGGCCTCGCCCGACCAAAGAAGAAGCTCAGGGTCAGGCTAAGCCGGTTGAGACCAAGCCCGAAAAGGGCTGATTACGCCCCATGAACGAGGATGACCTGATCGCCCGTCACTTTGCCCCGCTTGCGGGCGAAGGCGGTTTGGGTCTTCTCGACGATGCCGCGCGCATCGCATCTGTTACTGGCCATGATCTTGTCATCACCTGCGACGCTCTTGTGGCGGGCGTGCATTTCTTTGCCGACGATCCGGCGGATGCCATCGCGTCCAAGGCGCTGCGCGTCAATCTCTCCGATCTGGCCGCCAAAGGCGCAACACCGCGCGGATTTGTTCTGGCGCTCGCCTTGCCCAAGCATGATGAAGCTTGGCTTGCCTCTTTCGCACGCGGCTTGAAGCGCGATAGCGAGGCTTTTTCTTTTCCGCTTTTGGGCGGTGACACGGTGAAGACACCGGGACCTTTGATGGTCTCCGTGACAGCTTTTGGCACCGTTCCAGAGGGCCGCATGGTGCCCCGCACAGGCGCGCGCGCTGGCGATGCTCTCTACGTTACAGGAACCATCGGGGATGCCGCTCTTGGGCTTCTGGAGCGTCAGGGCCAGATCTCCGCCGGTCAGGGCGGGGCGCATCTGGTGGCCCGTTATCTCATGCCCGAGCCGCGCAATGCTTTGGCCCCCGCGTTGCTGGAACACGCCCATGCGGCGATGGATGTCTCAGACGGGCTCATCGGCGATCTCACCAAAATGATGCGGGTCAGTGGTGTCACGGCCGAGGTCAAGCTGGCCGATGTGCCGCTCTCGCCGGCCGCGCGATCGGTTGTAGGCATGGATGAGGCTCTGTTCACCCGCGCCCTGACGGGTGGCGATGATTACGAGGTTTTGGCGAGTATCCCCGCAGACAAGGCGCGGGCCTTTGAGGTCGCCGCTGAGGCCTTGGGCGTGTCTGTGACACGGATCGGTGAGGTTAAGGCGAGCACACAGGCCCCCACCTTCTGCTGGGCCGATGGGCGTGCTTTGAATGTCGTGGGTGGCTCCTATAGCCATTTCTGAAGCTGGTTTACAAAAGCCCAGTTGCAGCCGACGATGGGCATCAAGAAACACCAAGAAAAGGGAGGCACTTATGGCGCGCGATTTCGAAGACCATTGCTGGAAAGATATTGTCAGCCCCGAGATTCTGGAAATCTACGAGCCCTATCATCGCAAGCTCTATGTCGGCCCCAAGCCAGCCATTCTCGCGATCGACCTCTATAACAAGGCCTATGAAGGCGGGAACCGCCCGGTCTTGGACGTGAACCGCGAACATGCGGGCTCGTGCGGTGAAAATGCCTGGAAGGCGATTGAACCCACCAAGCAGCTCTTTGCCGCCGCGCGTGCAGCTGGCGTGCCGGTGATTTACTCCACGCGTCACGCCGATACGGCGGGCGTGAAATCGACCTTCCGCTCCATGCGCAAAGAGAGCGAAGATCAATATGGCATCTATCATGAGTTCACGCCGCATCCGGGCGAGCTTGTGATTTACAAGGAACGCGCTTCGGCCTTTTTCGGTACGCCACTGGTGGCGCATCTGCGCTTGATGGGCATTGAAAGCCTGATCATTTGCGGCGAGAGCACATCAGGCTGCGTGCGCGCCTCTACGGTGGATGCTTATTCCTACGGCTTCCACAGCGTGCTGGTTGAAGAATGCACTTATGATCGCTCGATGCTGAGCCACAAGGTCAATCTCTTCGATCTGCATCACAAATATGCCGACGTCATGCATGCCGATGAAGTGATCGCGCATCTCAACGGCATGAAGAAATAAGCTGCTCTTGCGAGCCGAAGGCGAAGCAAGCCAGAGCCTCATGTTTGGCCTCTGGGTTGCTTCGCTATGCTCGCAAAGACGCCGCTTCTATTCTTGCTCTGTGCGTTCCATCGGCGAGAGGCCGAGTTTGTCGAACAGGCTCGCACGATGGGCGTCGGCATAGCGCATGGCATTGAGATGGGCGGGCGTGCCATAGGGCAGGCGTCCCATCCGCTCATAGAGCGTTTCGACCCAGTGCAATTCGCCCAAAATATCGGCGGGGTCAGCGCCACGCGCAATCCATGACGAGGACCAAGTCTGCAGCCAAGCGGCAGGGTCTTCGACATCGGTGCGTTCGGCAATCAGTTTCTCATGCGCATGATCGCCATAGACAAGGGTGGCCGCACGCTCAAAACGCTTCAGACGCGTCACCGCATCGGCCAGATCGCCTTCGGGATCCGTACGGCCGCGCGCCCATTCGAGACATTGGCTCAAGCTCATTGCCGACACTTTATCCTCCATCGCGGTCCGGTCATGGCCTCCATTGAGGACGCGAGATCAGATGCGGAAAGTGACTTTAGGGGGTATCTTTGCATCTTGCTTGCGCCAACGGAAGGGTAGAAGCTGGGGATAGAGCGAAAGAGCCATAAGGCCGTCGCTGGGGAGGAAGTTCATGACCAAGTCCGATGCCGATCACGGCGTGGGGGCGGACGATCCGCATGTGAAGGTTTCGCGCCTGCCGCCATTGCCGCGCCCGCTGGATCCTATTGTTGCAGAATTGTTCGAAAACACGCGCAAGCGTGGCGGTCATATTCTCAATTTGCACAAAGTCACCGGCCATGCTCCCAAGCTGACATCGGCCAAGCGGCCCTTCACCTATGCTCTGCGCAATGATTGCGATGTGCCGCGTCTCTATCGCGAACTCGCCATCTGCCGCACAGCGATCAATGTCGAATGTGATTATGAATTGCACCATCATCATCCGCTGGCTTTGCAAGCGGGGCTGACGCAAGCGCAATTCAATGCTCTGCGCCAATGGCAAGCCAAGGCCGAGCTGTTTGATGCCAAGCAAAAAGCGGTTCTCGCTTTTGTGGATGAGATGACGCTCAACAAGGGACAGGTGAGCGAGTCAACATTCAAACTATTGGCCGATCATTTTGCGCCCCAAGAGATCATCGAAATCGCCTATAATTCGACCTCTTATTATGCGAGCGGTCTGTTCATGAAAGCTTTGGCGATCGAACCAGACGAGCCGCATAAAAAGGCGGCTCCCGGTAAATTTTAAAGGCAGCGCAAGCGGTCAAAAATCTGCTGCTCATCGAGGCGATAAAGCGCATCGATAAAGGCGACGCGGAAAGAGCCCGGCGCATCGGAAATCTCGGCCGCTATCTCGCCGGCAATCGCATAAGTGGCCAGCGCCGCATGGGTCGCATCAAAAGCCTGCGCACCTGTGCCGAGCATGGCGCCAATAAAGCCCGTCAATCCGCAGCCCAGAGCGGTGACGCGTGTCATCAGGGGCGAGCCATTGGCGAGCCGCACATGACGGCGGCCGTCTGTCACGAAATCAACGGCGCCGGTTGCCGCCACGGTGCACAATGCGTGACGCGCCAATCTTTGCGCCAGTTCAGCGACTTCATCCGTATCATGCGTTGATTCAGGGCCACGCGGCGCGCCTGCGGCTTGGGTCAGGCCTGCAATGCGCGCAACCGCCATAATCTCCGAGGCATTGCCACGGATGACCTGAGGGCGGCGACGCAACAAATTGGCGATGGTCGTATCGCGAAAGGGCGTGCCCCCTGCGCCGACAGGATCGAGGACCCATGGCACGCCATGCGTGCGTGCGGCCGCCGTGGCGACATCCATCGCCTGCGCGGCGGGCGCCGAGAGCGTGCCTGTATTGATCACGAGGGCTGCCGCCTTGCGGACGAAATCGGGTGTTTCTTCCGGAGCATGGACCATGGCGGGGGCGGCACCCGCGGCAAGCAGCACATTGGCGGCAATATCCATGGAGACGAAATTGGTAATGACCTGAACGAGCGGGCGGGCGGCGCGCATCTGCACCAAAAGCGCTGCGCTGGCGCGGGCGAGGGCGTCCCGGTCTGTGTGGGTCTGATCCATTGGGCTCTTTTAGCCGTTTTCGGGCGGCTCTGACAGGGGCTCCGGGCGCAAGCTTGGCCGCTCTGTTCTACACGTCAGCGCTGGACTATAATCACGATATGGTGCGCCAGCCATTGCAGCTTCGCTGAGTCGGGGCCTAGACTGGCGCATCCCAAAAAGACCCCGAGAGGGGCCAAGGGCAGGAAACCACCAAGGGCCGATTTCACGGTCCCAACCAAGGGCGGATTCAATGAGTTTGATGTTGCTAATTATTATCGGCGGACTGCTGTCCGTCGTATATGGCGCCTTTACCATCAAGCAGCTGATGGCTGCTGATGCCGGCAATGCACGCATGCAGGAGATTGCTCAGGCCATCGCCGAAGGTGCGCAGGCCTATTTGCGTCGCCAATATCTCACCATTTCATATGTCGGTGTGGCGCTCTTCGTCATCATCGGCTTCCTGCTCGGCTGGACGGTGGCCATCGGCTTTCTGATCGGCGCAGTCCTCTCGGGCGCTGCTGGCTTCATCGGCATGAATGTGTCGGTGCGTGCCAATGTGCGCACTGCACAGGCCGCTTCCAAGTCACTCGCTGCGGGTCTCGACGTTGCCTTCAAGGCCGGCGCTGTGACGGGCATGCTGGTGGCTGGTCTCGCGCTTTTGGGCGTGGCTGTTTATTTCGCCGTTCTCACCGGCCCGATGGGCATGAAGCCGTCGGATCGTGTCGTCATTGATGCGCTCGTCGCGCTCGGCTTCGGCGCTTCGCTGATTTCGATTTTCGCGCGTTTGGGCGGCGGTATCTTCACCAAGGGTGCGGACGTCGGCGCTGACCTCGTCGGCAAAGTCGAAGCAGGTATTCCGGAAGATGATCCGCGCAATCCTGCCACGATTGCTGACAACGTTGGCGATAACGTCGGCGATTGCGCAGGCATGGCGGCTGACTTGTTCGAGACCTATGCGGTGACGGTTGTCGCCACCATGGTGCTCGGTGCGATCTTCTTCGCAGGCAAGGATGTGTTGCTCTCGACGATGATGTATCCGCTGGCCATTTGCGCGAGCTGCATTCTCACCTCGATCATCGGCACGTTCTTCGTGAAGTTGGGACCGAGCCAGAACATCATGGGCGCTCTCTACAAGGGCCTGTGGGCAACAACGCTGCTCTCGGTCATCGGCCTTGGCGCTGCGACCAGCCTGACCGTTGGTTGGGGCAAGTTTGGTGAAGTCGCCGGCATGGCGATCACCGGCACGAACCTCTTCATCTGCGGCCTCATCGGCCTCGTGGTGAATGGTCTCATTGTCTGGATCACCGAATATTACACCGGCACGGGCAAGCGTCCGGTTGTGTCGATTGCGCAAGCTTCCGTCACAGGCCATGGCACGAACGTCATTCAGGGCCTTGCAGTTTCGCTGGAATCAACAGCGCTGCCAGCCATGGTGATCGTCGGTGGCATCATCTCGACCTATCAGCTCGCAGGCTTGTTCGGCACGGCGATTGCGGTCACGACGATGTTGGGTCTGGCTGGCATGATCGTCGCGCTCGACGCTTTCGGTCCGGTCACCGACAATGCCGGTGGCATTGCTGAAATGGCCGGTCTGCCGAAGGAAGTGCGTCATTCAACCGACGCGCTCGATGCGGTTGGCAATACGACGAAGGCTGTCACCAAGGGCTATGCGATCGGCTCTGCCGGTCTCGGCGCTCTCGTGCTCTTCGCCGCTTACACGAATGACTTGCAGGCCTTCATTGCGGAAGGGCGCCCCTACTTCAAGGGCATCGGTCAGATCTCCTTCGATCTGTCGAACCCCTATGTTGTCGCGGGTCTCATCTTCGGCGGTCTCATTCCTTATCTGTTCGGCGGCATTGCCATGACGGCAGTCGGTCGCGCAGCGGGTGCGGTCGTCGAAGAAGTGCGTCGTCAGTTCAAGGAAATGCCGGGCATCATGCAGGGCACACAGCGCCCTGATTATGGCCGTGCGGTGGACATGCTGACGAAAGCGGCGATCAAGGAAATGATCATTCCGTCGCTGCTGCCAGTGCTTGCTCCGCTCGTCGCTTATTTCGGCGTGCTGGCGATCTCCGGCTCGAAGGCCAATGCTTTCGCGGCACTGGGCGCTTCGCTGTTGGGCGTGATTGTGAATGGTCTCTTCGTGGCCATTTCGATGACGTCGGGTGGCGGCGCTTGGGACAATGCCAAGAAGAGCTTTGAAGACGGCTTCATCGACAAGGATGGCGTGAAGCATCTGAAGGGTTCTGATGCGCATAAGGCATCGGTGACGGGCGATACCGTCGGCGACCCCTACAAGGACAC
>CANGFE010000058.1 GCA_947453155.1 Beijerinckiaceae bacterium
CGCGACTTCAAGCGCGTGCCCCATGTGAAGAAGCTCTGGAAATATTATGTCGAAGGCGGCATGAGCTCGGGCCTTCTGCCAAACGATTGGGAATTGGGCGTCGAAAACGCTTAACAAGAAAAGGGCCGCAAAGCGGCCCTTTTTTTATGACTCGTCATTGCGGGCGTAAGCGAAGCAAATCCGAGGTCGCATATGAGGCCCCTGGTTTGCTTCGCCTTTGGCTCGCAATGACGGTTGAAGGGTCTGGCCCTAGGCTCCGTCATTGCGAGCGTAGCGAAGCAAACCAGAAAGCCTCACAGTAATCTCGATCTTGATGTGCAGTGACGGCGCCTAAAACGGCAGGCCGACGTAATTTTCAGCCAGCGATGTCTGCCCTGCGCGTGATGACAGAATATAAGCGAGCTCGGCGCCGCGCACACGCGCATCGAAATCATCCGTCGTGCTGAAATTATGCAGCATGCTCGTCATCCACCATGAGAAACGCTGCGCCTTCCAGATGCGCGCCAGCGCCTTATCGGCGTAAGTGTTGAGCCCATCCTGCGACTTGGTCTTGTAATAAGAGACAATCGCATTGCGCAGGTAATAAATATCGCTCGCTGCCAGATTGAGCCCCTTGGCGCCTGTAGGCGGCACGATATGGGCGGCGTCTCCTGCCAAGAACAAGCGACCGTGACGCATTTTTTCGCACACAAAAGAGCGCATCGGTGTGACACTCTTTTCAAAGACGCGACCCGTGACGAGCTTGTCCTGATCAGCTTTCGGCAGGCGCAAACGCAATTCATTCCAGATGCGATCATCCGACCAATCATCGGGATCGGTATCAGGCAAGCATTGGATGTAATGGCGCACAACTTTGGGCGAGCGCATGGAATAAAGCGCAAAGCCACGCGAATGGCGCGCATAGATCAGCTCGTCAGCAACGGGTGGCGCTTCCGCCAAAATACCGAGCCAGCCGAACGGATAGACGCGCTCATAGATTTTCAGCAATTCAGCAGGAATGGTCTGGCGCGCGATGCCGTGAAAGCCATCGCAACCGGCGATGAAATCGCAGTGCACCTCATGCGCCTCACCATCCTTCTGATAGGTCAGGCGGGGCTTTTCCGTCTCAATGTCGTGAATGGCGACATGATCGCAATCAAAGCGCAAGTCGCCACCCGAGGCGATGCGCGCATTGATCAGGTCTTTGGTGACTTCTGTCTGGCCATAGACGACGACATGTTTGCCGCCGGTAAGTTCTTCGAAATTGATCTCGAAGCGCTCATCTTCAATCGAAATATAGCAGCCCTTATGCACCATGCCTTCGCGCGCGCAGCGCTCGCCGACACCGGCTTCATTCAACAGATCAACCGTGCCCTGCTCCAATACGCCCGCACGAATCCGGCTCTCGACATAAGCACGGTCTTTACGCTCCAGAATAATGCTGGAGATTCCCGCCTTGTCGAGCAATTGCGCCAGCAGGAGCCCTGCGGGGCCCGAGCCGATAATGCCGACTTGCGTGCGTGTGACAGCCATAACCAACTCCCGACAGAACCAATCAGAGACGCGCTTTCAAGAAGCGCAGCAGGCGATGGGCGAAGAAGGCCGAATGTGAGCCTTCTTCAGCCAGCGGATCGCCCGCCCAATAATGCGGTGCGCCTTCGACAATGGCCGTGCGCACCCAAAAGCCCGCAACTTTCAGAGCTTCCAGGAAAGGTACGGATTGCTTGGCCGGATCGACCACATCATCCTGCGTACCCCAAGCCAAAAAGACGCCGGGCTTGTTGAGCCGCTCGATGGCATAAGACATGGGCGACGCATCGAAAGCCAGACGACGATCTTTTGAGGGAATGGTCCCCAAAAACAATTCGACAATATTTTGTCCCGCGGGGCGCATGGACAGATCATGCTTCCATTGCGCGACGAGATCGAACACACCGTAAATCGAAATAATCGCCTTTACTTCGCTCGACAAAGCGCTGTGATCCGACTTGGGCTGGCCTTCACGAAAGAGGGCTTCTTCACCAGCCAGACCGACAAGCGAGGCGAGATGGCCGCCCGCGCTCTCGCCCATCAAAGCGACGCGCGCAGGATCAGCGCCAAGGCCAGCGCCTTTCACAAATTGCACGGCGGCGCGCACATCATGCACGGCCTTGGGGTAAGACGGCGCGCCGGCTTTGGCGCTGCGATAGACAGGTGCGAAAACGAGATAGCCGCGCTCCGCGAGCCATGGCCCGAGATTTTGATAGACGGTCGGAGAGGCCTGCCGCCAACCGCCGCCATGCAGAGCGACAATGGCTGGAAAGGGACCCGCGCCCGCGGGACGATAGAGCGTGCCTTTGAGCGCCTCGCCCTCATGCGTCGCATAGACGACGTCCTTCTCGACTTGAACTTGCGACCCGCTCATGCGCCCCTCTCAAAACCTCGCGCGCCTCATCGCGCGTCTTGCCGGGCTAGCATATCAGGAAGAGCCTGCGCCGAAAGCCTCCAGAGCCAGTTCTGCTAGCCCCTCTTCCAGAGAAATCTGCGGCTTCCATGAAATGGCGGCACTGAGGCGCGAAATATCTGCCGCCAGACAATGAACCTGTTTAGGACCGAAGGGCACAGCACCAAAACGGGGCTCGATCTGCGGGGCCATGAGATCGCGCAAAAGCAGCACGGTCTCGAGCAGCGGCCGCGCATGGCCGCTTGCCAGATTGAACAGCCCCTCGGCGGAGGATTCCACCAGATCAGCCACGGCCCGCGCGCCATCGCGCACATGCAGATAATCCCAAAACTGCGTGCAAGGGGTGAGATCAGGCGTGCGGCCTTGCGCGAATTGTTGTGCGAGCCATGGCAGCATGGAAGGCGCTGTCTCGCACGGACCGTAAAGACCAAAGAGGCGCAACCAGACGCCGCGTAAATCGCGCTGCCGCGCCAGACGCAAGAGGCCATAACCTGCGGCCTGTTTGGCTATGCCGTAATGTGTGACGGGCAGCGTGGCATCATCCTCGTGCACGGGTTTTGTGTTCAAGCCATATTCAGCCTGCGTGCCAATGCCGATCATGGCCTTTGCCCCAGCATCAATGGCAAGATCAGCAAGCGCGAGGCTGGCTGCAACATTGGCATATTGGGATAGATAGTCGCGCGTGGCAGCGGGCACACCCGACCAGCCGCAATGAATGAGAACGTCTGGCGCAAAGCCGCGGATGGTGGGTGTGCAATCTTTCAAGCTCAGAAAGTCACCCAGAAAATCATCCGCCGATTGACCATCCAAACGGCGACGCATGCCGGCCACACGATGTCCGCGCGCGCGCAATTCGACCGCAATGGCGGAACCCAAAAAGCCGCTGGCCCCTGTCAGGAGAATGCGCATTTGGCGAGATAATCCTTAATCTGCTGCTGCATCAGCGCACGCACATCGGCGCCCTGCCCCATGCGCTGATAAAAATCAGCACTCCAGCGCAAGGCGTCCTCCATCGGCAAGCGACAGTGCCAATCGAGCCGCTCCCGCGCTTTGGAGGAATCAAGCCGCAGTATTTGTGCTTCGGGCGGATGCAAGCCTGCTTGCCATTGCCAAGCGGCACCGGGCCAATGGCGGGCAAAATCCTGCACCAGTTGTTCGACGCTCCATTCATGCGCCTCACCGGGACCAAAATTCCACGCGCCATTAAATTCAGCTGCACGACCAAAGGACCGCTCGCAGAGGGTGAGATAGCCCGTCAGCGGATCAAGCACATGCTGCCAAGGGCGCACCGCTTGCGGATAGCGCAAAGCCAACCGCTCTTTTTGCGAAAAGGCCCGCACAGCATCGGGCAGCAAGCGATCTTCTGCAAAATCACCGCCGCCCATCACATTGCCTGCACGCGCTGTTAGCACCACGCATCTTTCTCCCAGCGCCTGTGCATATTGCGTCGCGATCATTTCCGCGCAGGCTTTGCTGGTTGAATAGGGATCAGCCTGTCCGCCCAGCGGATCATCTTCGCGAAACGGACGCGTGATCTCGCCATGCGCATAGACTTTGTCTGTGGTGGCAATGAGAACAACATCGGGAGCCACACGACGGGCCGCGTTCAAAACATGGGCTGTGCCCATGACATTGGTCGCGTAAGTGCCAAGCGCATCTTTATAAGAAGCACGCACCAGCGATTGCGCGGCCAAGTGAAGAATAATGTCAGGCTCGGCATGGCAGATTGCGTCTTCGACATGGACTGCATCGCGCACATCACCGCGCAGATCGACGATTGCGCCGCTCAGCCGCGCGGCTTCAAACAAGGATGGTTCGGTGGGCGGGGCTAGTGAATAGCCCGTGACGCGCGCGCCCAGATGCCGCAACAGAGCGACCAACCATGCGCCTTTAAAGCCCGTATGGCCGGTGACAAAAACGCGGCGATCTTTCCAAAAGGCAGGTGTCACCACACCCTCCAGCGCGGATGACCGCTTTGCCATTCCTCTTCGAGCAGCATTTTGTCGCGCAATGTGTCCATCGGCTGCCAAAAGCCATCATGCAGGAAAGCCCGCAGCTGATCGGATGCGGCGAGCCGCTCCAAGGGCTCGCCCTCAAACACCGTCTCATCGCCCTCGATCAAATCAAAGATTTTTTGGGAGAGAATGAAAAAGCCGCCATTGATGCGCCGCCCTTCATCGATCGGCTTTTCATGAAATGCGGCGACGCGCGTGCCATCGAGTTCCAGCGCGCCAAAACGCGCTCCGGGCCGCACGCCCGCCAAGGTTGCCAAGCGGCCATGGCCCTTGTGAAAGGCGATCTCACTGGTGATGTCGATATCGGCCAGACCATCGCCATAAGTCATGGCGAAATATTCTTAGTTCATCAGATGCGACTGGATGCGCTTCAAGCGCCCGCCAGTTTGCGTCCTCTCGCCAGTATCTATCAGCGTGACGCGCCAAGGCTCGCTTTCGGCCCGATGCACTTCAAAGGTGCGCGCACCCAGATCAATCGTCACATCGGACATATGCAGTATGTAATTGGCGAAAAACTCCTTGATGAAATAGCCCTTGTAACCAAGGCAAATGATGAAATCGCAAATGCCATGCGCGGCATAGATTTTCATAATGTGCCAGAGAATGGGTTTTCCGCCGATTTCCACCATGGGCTTGGGCCGCATGGTGGTTTCTTCTGTCAGCCGCGTGCCTAAGCCACCGGCGAGAATGACCGCCTTCATGAAATGCCTCAAAATAAAAAACTAAAAAATGCCGCAGCGTCAGCTGAAGCTTTGAGAATAAGAATAAAGTGAAGCTAACGCTCATGACCTGCTTCAGCAATCATTTGCGCATCGCCACAAACAGAAAAAGGCCGCCCCCGTGAAGGGGCGGCCAAGTCAGGATCTGTCAGTGAACGAAAAGAAGAAACCAATCCGCGGCCTGCGGACTGGCAAAGAACAAACCCTCAAGCTGGCTCGGCGGTTCCGGTTCACGAGAAAAGTTTTGTCCCTTAAGCTTTTGCCCCCATTCTGTCAGCTGAGCTTTGACGCTCCGGCACAGGCGCGCGCATACTGCCCGAACTGATTCGCTGGAGCCGACCCGTGTCGTTCGAAAACCAATCCCGCCCTGCCCCCGAAGGCGAACGCCCGGTGCCCGACATGTCGGCGCTGGATGCGGCCTTGCGCGATGTGATTGCGGCCGCACGTGTCGAACTCTCGGTAAGCCCTGCCCCGATGGATGAGCTCGACCAAGAAGCCGATCGGATCAACGCCACGCTTGATACGGTGACACGGGCTGCCACCACCATTGACCAATTGGTCGAGCGCAATCGCGCTTTGACGGATGCAGCGGTTCGCAGCGTGGACTTTCTGCGCCAAGATGCAGCACAAGCGCGCGCCGAAGCTGATGCGCTGCGGGCAGAGAATGAAGCGCTGAAAGCCGCCGCGCTCGCCCATGCCGACGAACTGGAAGCAGAACTCGCCGCCCGCACGCGGGAGCTAGATGCAGCGCGCAGTTGGATCGCCGATTTGCGCGCGCATGTTGAAACGCTGCTCGGCAATGTCGAAACACGCCTCGCCGAGACGAAGGTCGATAGTCTTTTTGAAGAGAGGTAATGGCTGGGGCGGGAGGATTCGAACCTCCGTATGGCGGAATCAAAATCCGCTGCCTTACCGCTTGGCGACGCCCCAACATATGCTGTGATTTCAGAAGATTCGGTTCTGACCAGCGGGCGGACCATAATGGCGCGAGCGCTCGCCCGCAACCTCATCCTTTCTCAAGAAAATCACGGCGGCACGAGACCGGGAAATCGGGCCCTCTCAGGGCTCTAAGCCCTTGCCCCCCTGTGCCCGCGTCGCTATAAGGCCCCTCACCAGCGGCGGGTACGCCCCGCCAGATGTCGGAGTGTAGCGCAGCCTGGTAGCGCACCTCGTTCGGGACGAGGGGGTCGGAGGTTCGAATCCTCTCACTCCGACCATTATTTTCAACAAGTTGACGACTTTGGGCCCCCAGCGGCGTGCTGACGCGCATTTTTGGAGCGCCCGCCCCGGCTTTGCCCCTATCCGCCCATAATCGGCTGGCGCAAGCCCGCCTCGCCATAGCCCGGACGGCTCATCATGCGCAGATATTCCCGCTCGGCCACGCCATAGGACCCATCAGCCAGCTCGCGCAACAGGGTGCGATTGCGGATGATGATGCGTCCCCGCACGGATTTAATCGCCCCCATGCCCTCAAGCACATGCAAAGCCGTGGTGATGCCGGAGCGGCGCACGGCCAAGACATCGGCAATGAGATTATGCACGATGAGAATATCCTCACCCTGCAAGCGATCTTGGACCATCAAAATGAAACGGGCGAGACGCCCTTCAATGGTCATGGTGCCATGGGCGAGAGCGGCAAACGCAAATTGTACGGCTATCGTCTCGCGATAATTGGCAATCAGTGATTGCAGCCGCGGTGAGCGCTGCGCGAGCGAGAAAAATGTCTCAGCGGCGATTTGCTTCATGCGGCCGCCAATCAGGACAAAGGTGCGCAGCGGCGCGCGATCACCATCATAATGCGCCATATCTGTCATGCCTTCGGGACCAATCATGGCTGCATCAATGGGGCGCATATTGGTGCCCGTTGCCAAAACAGTCAGCACAGCCGTCTCTGGAAAATAGATTTTTCGAATGGGCTGATCTTCGACAATCAAGACATCGCGCGCGTCACATTCCACGCTCTCGCAGAAGCTCAAAATGTCATTGGCCTCGGACGTGGGAAGCCAAGAGAGAAAACTGCGCGGCGGCGCGCCGTCACCCGCGCCACGTGTGAGCTGATCCCCCGCGCGCTGCGCCAGGACAGAGAGCACTTGATCCGTATCGAGCGGCTTTTCTGCGCGCAGGACAGGCCCAAAAGCATCCGGCACAGAGGCCTGCTCCTGGCCCCTGGCAAAGACGAAGGGAATTCCGCGCTCGCGCAATTGAGCGGCGGCAGGAAACACCATATCTGCGCGCAAATTGATATCGAGCACGGCAGCATCAATCTGATCAGCTGCCATCAGATCGCATGCAGCAGACAGGCTCGCCACTGGGCCCATCACAATCCCGCCGATTTCAGAAATAGCCGAGACCAAGTCGTGCGCGACAAAATCATCATTTTCGATGATGAGGATACGCTTTCCAGCCAAGCTTGCGGCACCCATCCATCCCTCCGAACGCAGATCGCTCGCAAGGGAAACGCACCAAAGGCGGCAAAGGACGCAAAGCGCGCCAAGGCCCCAAGCGCGGCCTGAACCCGGCCTGTAAAACGATCGCGCCGAGCCCAAGGTCAAAAAGCCGGAAAAAGACGCATCAATAGACAGACGGACGCAGGCTCGCGGACTTTTGTTGAGCGCAAGGGTGATCTGCGACAGGTCGGCGGCTTGACCGCCGCGGCTTTTCGAGGCTCTGTTCGCGCCATGCGCAAGACGTGGACAGCTTTTCAGAAAATGCTGCGGCAAGGGCTCCCGGCCCTCGCCCTGTATGCGCTTGTCTTGCAGGCCTTTCTGACAGGCGCGGCGCCAGCCTCGGCCTTTCACCCAGACAATGCCCCGCTCTGCGCCGAGATCGCGCTGGGCACGCATGCGCCCGATCCAAAAGACGCCCATCCGGATTGCCTGTGCTTGGCGCAATGCCTGCAGGCCCATGCGGCGCTCGGGATCTTCCCTGTATCAGCTGATCTCGCTTTGGCGCGCATCGCTGAGCTTGTTGGGCGCATGCCGATCAGCAATGCAGCTGAAAATCTTCATCCGCTTGAGCGAGGGCCCGGCGCGCGCGCGCCACCGATGATCTGATCTTGTGAACCTCTCACCTACAGATCACTCATATTCGGATATCTCTCATGTCTCGTCTTTTGCTTGCGGCTTGTGCCGCGACTTTGCTCAGCCTGTCTGCGCAAGCCCATGTCACACTGGAAAAGCCAGAAGCTGTGGCCGGCCAGTCTTACAAAGGCGTGTTGCGCCTCGGCCATGGCTGCGATGGTGGCTCGCCCACCACATCTTTCAGCGTGGAAATTCCAGAGGCGCTCGCGCTGGTACGCCCCATGCCAAAAGCAGGCTGGCAACTCAGTGTTGAAAATGCGCCTTACGCCAAGCCCATCAAGGCACATGGCCAAGAAATCACCTCGGGGGTGAAGAAAATCACTTGGTCAGGTGGACGCGTGCAGGATGGCGAATATGACGAATTCATTTTCGTCGGCCAATTGCGCGATGAGGCGTCGGGTCCGATCTATCTGCCTGTCGTGCAGGCGTGTGAAAAGGGCGAATGGCGCTGGGTCGATATTCCGCAAGGCGGACAAGCTGCCAAAAATCCCGCGCCTGTTCTGCGTGTCGCAGCTGCGCAAAAGCAGAGTGCGCTTCGTGTCGAACAAGTCTGGTCACGCGCAACACCCAATGGCGCGAATGTCGGCGCGGGCTATTTGCGGCTCACCAATACAGGCTCGACGCCTGACCGCCTCATCAGCGGCGCAACAGATATCGCCAATCGCATTGAAGTGCATGAAATGGCCATGGACAATGGCGTGATGAAAATGCGCGCTTTGAGCGATGGCCTGACACTTGCCCCTGGACAAAGCGTCGAGCTCAAGCCAGGTGGCTATCACCTGATGATTATGGGCCTGAAACAACCGCTGAAAGAAGGCGCACCTTTCTCGGGCACATTGAAATTTGAGAAAGCTGGCGACGTGCCTGTGACCTTCAATGTGCTGGGCATGGGCGCCTCTGCGCCCTCAGGTGGTGCAGCAGGCGAAATGATGGATCATTCTCATCACCACTAACGGCCTTTGAAATTCGGCGCGCGTTTCTCTTGGAAGGCGCGCCGACCTTCCTGATAATCTTCGCTCGCAAAACAATCTGCCACAGCAGCGTCTGCAAGCGCGCGATGGCGCTCGGCTTCGGGCTTGGCCAATTCGCGGAAAGAAACCGCAAGCGCGCGCAAAGTGAGCGGCGCATTGGCAGCCAGACGCGCAAGATATGCGGCGGCTTCATTCTCAAAAGTCTCTTCGGACCAAACATGCTGTGCGAGCCCGAGACGCTGCGCTTCGCGCGCATCCAATTGGCGCGCGGAATAGAAAATATCCATTGCCGCACCAAGGCCGATGCGACGCACCAGAAAATCGAGATTGTTATAAGCGTAGCCCAAGCCCAATTTGGCAGCGGGTATGGAAAAGCGTGCGCCTTCGCGCACCAGCCGCAGATCACAAGACATGGCGAGCGCGAGACCACCGCCAAAGCAAATGCCGCGGATCAATGCGAGCGTCGGCTTTTCGGCATCTGACAAAGCGGCAAGCCCACCGCGCACCGCCTCTTCATAAGCAGCCACCGCCCCTTCGCTCGACCGCTTCTCGCCAAATTGCGAAATATCAGCACCTGAGCAAAAAGCTTTCTCTCCCGCGCCCTCGACAGCAATGGCACGCACGCTGCCGTCAGCGACAGCGCGCGCCACGAGCGCGGGCAAGGCCGACCACATGTCGAAGGACATGGCATTGATCTTTTGCGGCTGGCTGAGAGTGATCCGCGCCACACCGTCCCGCACTTCGTAGTCGACCCGTGCCTCGCTCATCCGCAGCCCCCGCTCATCACACCCACGGCCACCCATGGGCCGCTCACGCTCTTGCGACCAGCCATCCACGCTAAACTGCTCTCTGCAAAGCACCTTCGACCTTGCCCGGCATAAGACTTTTGGGCTAGAGACCGGGGAGGTCCAGCCTGTCGCACCTCCCCAAACCGGCGATAGGCCCCCACTCCTCAAGGGCGGACCTCAGGAGGAACTCCAATTATGACTTTTCGCATGAATGCCTTGGGCGCAGCTGCGCTGGCTCTGTCTGTCACCGCTGGCTCCAATGCCGCGCTCGCGCAGGCTGAATTCTTCAAGGACAAGACCGTCAACATCTATGTCGGCTACAGCACCGGCGGCGGCTATGACGTCTATGCGCGCATTCTCTCGCGCTTCTATGGCCGTAACATTCCTGGCAGCCCGACGGTGATCGTCACCAACATGCCGGGTGCCGGTTCGCTGCGCGCTGCCAATTACATCTACAATGTCGCGCCCAAAGACGGCACGGCCATGGGCACTGTAGCGCGCGGCGCGGCTTTCGATCCGCTTTTCGGTCTGCCTGGCACGCAATTCGATGCCACCAAATATAATTGGATTGGCTCGGCCAATGATGAAGTGTCAGTCTGCGTGGCTTGGCACACATCGGATGTCAAAAATTATAATGACCTGATTTCGAAAGAGCTGATCGTCGGTGGTACGGGCGGCAGCGCTGATACCGACCAGTTCCCGCGTGTGCTCAACGGCGTGCTCGACACCAAGATGAAAGTCATCATCGGTTATCCGGGCGGCAATGACGTCAACCTCGCCATGGAACGCGGCGAAGTACAGGGCCGCTGCGGCTGGTCCTGGTCGAGCGTGAAGTCGACGCAGCAGAAATGGCTCGACGACAAGAAGATCAACGTCATCGTCCAGCTGTCGATGAAGAAGCATCCCGATCTGCCGAACGTGCCTTCCGTGCTGGAAGCCGCCAAGACAGATGAACAGAATCAGATTCTGAAGCTCATCTTCGCCCGTCAGGTCATGGGCCGCCCCTTCATGGCGCCGCCAAACGTACCTGCCGACCGCGTGAAGGCTTTGCGTGACGGCTTCTGGGCCACCATGAACGACAAGGAATTTTTGGAAGAGGCCGAGAAGGCGAAGCTGGAAATCACCCCGGTCAAGGGTGAGGAAATCCAGCAGCTCGTAATCGACTCTTACAAAGTTGCTCCTGAGATCGCCAAGAAAGCCGGCGAACTCATCAAGTAATATAATTGCAAAATCTCTCCTGTCGTTGCGAGGAGCCTATGCCCCTCGCAACGGCGGGAGTTAAACATCCCAGCCGTAAAGGCGGGCCGGATTTTTCACCAAAATCTTTTCTTGTGCTTCCGCATCCTTCGCAAAGAGTGGGATGAGATCGACGAGATCACCATCATTTGGCATGGACTTCACATTGGGATGAGGCCAATCCGTGCCCCAGACGCAGCGGTCTGGCGCCACTTCAATGAGTTTTGCGGCAAAAGGTGCAGAATCATGGAAGGGCGGGCCCGATGATGACACGCGCTCCGACCCGCAGACTTTCACCCAGGCCTTTTCATCATTCTTCATGAGATCGATGAGGATACGGAAAGGCTCCTGCTCCAATCCGTCAGACGCTTTCACGCGGCCCATATGGTCGATGATATAAGTGCAAGGCAGCTTTTCGAGCATGCCAGCATATTGGGGCAGATCAATTGCATCGAAATGCAGATTGAGATGCCAACCGAGCGGCGCAATCATCGACACGACGCGATCGAAAACTTTCATATCCGGCACGCCACCCAAATGGCGCACGAAATTGAAGCGGCAGCCACGAAAGCCACCTTCATGCAATTCGCGCAAACCCTTGTCCGTGATCGTATCGTCAATATTGGCGACCGCACGATAAGCGCCATTTGACTGAGCAATCGCATCAAGCGCCACGCGATTATCCGTGCCATGCGCGGATGCATTCACAATGACGGCGCGCTCAACGCCCAAAATGCCATGCAGCTTGCGAAAGGCCTCAAGCGGCGCGTCGGGGGGCGTATAGGTACGGTCCGGCGCATAGGGATATTTGCTGCCCGGCCCAAAGATATGACAATGCGCGTCGCAAGATTTCGGGGGCAGTTTGAATTTCGGTGTCTTGGTATGGGGATCGGGACCCGGAATCGTCGGCGTATAATCCGTCACGTCAAAACCTCTCTTACAATCCGGCTTTGCCAGCGCCGCGCGTCTGCGCATCCGCCACTGCCAATTCGAGTTCATTCATCATGCCAAGATCAGCCACCATGGCGGCAGCTTCACGCATTTCTGCGCCACGGCGCACGCCATGCTGGCGCACGCGCCCTGCCATATCGACCGAGAGCTTGCGCCAGTCAATCGAAGGATAACTCGCATCGAGCGAACCGAAGACTTCCGTCTCAACATTCCATTCTTTTGCCGCCTTGGCGCAATCAACGATCAAAGCTTCAATGCCCTTGATCATGATCGAACGGCAAAGCTTCATGGCCGAGGCACGGCCATATTCTTGCGCTACAGGCTGAATATTCATGCCCAGCGCATTGAGTTGTGGCGCGAGCTCTTCAGCCTTCGGGCCGCCGCCCAGAATTTGCACTTTAATGCCGGGGCCCGGCACCGGCGCCATGACGGCACCTTCGACATAATGCGCGCCGGTGGGCGCCACAATCTGCGCGGCTTCGCGTTTGGTATTGGGCGCCGCAGAATTCACATCAAGAAAATATTGGCCGGGCTTGAGCCATGTCGCAGCCTCGGTGGCAACCTGTTTCACCTTGTCGGCGGTGACGGCAGAGATGATGACATCAGCGCCCTCACCCGCTTCGGCCGCGCTCATGCACAGGCGCACATTGTCTTTGGCAGCTGTCGCGCGATGCTTTTCGCTACGCGCCGCATCGGCAAAGAGAACATCGAATGTGCTGACGCTCGACGCCCCGCCGCCAAGCAATTCGCGGGCAAAAATTTGGCCAACTTCGCCATAGCCGATGAGGGTGATTTTCATCTTCTCTCTCTTCTTGCGATCTCTTCTGCCCGCAAAATGGGCCGGATGGAACAGAATTTCAAATGACGGTTTTCTGACGATACATGAGATGACTTCACGCACGGCGCAATCGCGGTGTGGGTAGCTTAGCGCGCGCCTGTCCATCCGCTTTGACGACACGCTCAACCGTGGCGCGAAAAGCCTCTGCCATGGGCGAGAGTGGCCGCTCGCGCGAGCTCAAAATACCAACCGTGCGCGTCACACCGGGATTGACCAGCGGCAGCGCGACAAGGCTGCTCATATCAATCCCGTCGGTTGCCAGACGCGGCACTACGGTGAGCCCCACACCAGCCGCAACCATGCTGGCGGCTGTGGCAATGTGCAAAACCTCCCAGCGCCAATCGAGCTGGTCGCGGCGCGGGCCCAGCGCATCATCAATCAGCAAGCGATTGCCCGCCTGTCGGCTTGTGCGCACAAGCGGGATGCCTGCCAAATCACTCCAGCTCACATCGCCGCCCTTTTGGGCAATGGCATGCGTCTTGGGGCAGAGCAGGACGAAGGGCTCTTTCATGAGCGGCTTCACTTCAAGATCAGGATGCGTATCGGAGACCAGTGTCAAAGCGAATTCGGCGGTGCCATTGCGCACAAGATCACAAATCTCGGTCGCTGAATTATCATAGACACGCACAGAAACGCCCGGATGCGCGGCATGAAACTCACGCAACAAAGCTGGCAGATAATGAACAGCTAATGTCGGCAGACAGCAGACGGAAATGCGCGCCTGTTTCTCACGTCCTTTGTGACGCAAATCTTCAAAGGACGCGGCAAGCTCTGACACCATGGCCTGTGCGCGCGGCAAAAGTTGTGCACCCGCTTCCGTAAGCGACACCTGTCGTGTCGTGCGTAGAAAAAGCTTCAGCCCCAAATCCTGCTCAAGCTTTTTCATGCGGTGCGAGAGCGCGGTCTGGGACAGATTGAGCTGCGCTGCCGCGCGCTGAAACGAGCCGCGCTCGGCAATCGCCAGAAAGGCCTGCAGCCCTAAAAAATCGATGCGTGCATTCATGGATCAAAGGCCCCTGGCTCGGCCCGCGTGGCCTTGTTGCTCATATGCAAGCATTTCATAAATCGGTGATCAAGCGCAAAAATATGCATATATTCATGAACAGCTCTTGCCTCTGTCAGGCGCCACCTTAAAACTGCCCGGCAACTTGTGGAGGACGATATGCGGCTTGCCATTCTTGACGATTACCAGAACCTCTCTTTGTCTTTCGCCGATTGGTCGAAGGTGAAGGAGAAGATGGAGATCACCGTCTTCACCAAGAACATTGCCAGCGTCGATGAAGCAGCCAAAACGCTTGCCCCTTTTGATGTGATCTTGATGATGCGCGAGCGCATGCCGATCCGCCGCGATCTCATCGAACGTCTGCCGAATTTGAAAATGATCCTCACCACGGGCGCGCATAATCGCGGTCTTGATGTCGAAGCGTGCCAGGAGCGCGGTGTGCTCGTCACTCACACCAGCAATATTTTGGCGCAGGCCACCACACTTGAGCTGACATGGGCGCTGATCCTCGCGGCAGCACGCAATCTGCCCCATGAAGATCGCATCATGCGCGAAGGCGGCTGGCAGGACACGCTGGGCATGCGGCTCGTCAATCGCACCTTGGGCCTGTGCGGCTTTGGCAAGCTCGGCACAGCAGTTGCCAAAATCGGTCATGCTTTTGGCATGAAGACCATTGCCTGGAGCCAAAATCTCACACCGGAAAAAGCTGCCGCTGGCGGCGCCGAATGGGTGAGCAAGGAAGATTTGTTCCGCCGCTCGGATATTGTCTCTGTGCATCTCGTTTTGTCAGAGCGCACGACCAATCTCGTCGGCGCAAAAGAATTTGCGCTGATGAAACCCGATTCTATTTTCGTGAATACATCCCGCGGACCAATTGTCGATGAAGCCGCTCTGATTGATACGATGACACGTCGTGCCATTCGCCGTGCCGCGCTCGATGTGTTCAATGTCGAGCCGCTCCCTAAGGGCCATCCGTTCACAAAGCTCGACAATATCGTGCTGAGTCCGCATCTGGGTTATGCGTCGGAAGATAATATGCGCCAGTATTTTGTTGATGCGGTCGAAAATCTGGAAGCTTGGCTTGCAGGCAACCCGATCCGCGTGATGGGCGGTCACTGAAATAAAAAAGGCGGGCCAGAGCCCGCCTTTTCTTTATCCATGCGCCTCTTCGCCGCTCTCTAAGGCGGCGAGAATACTCGCCACCAGAGCGCGCGCCGATTCCGCTGACATTTCGACAGCGACCTTGCGCGTTGTATCTCCCGACATGAAATCGATCGACAAAGCGTGGTCGAGCGAGGCATGGAACGGGTGATCATAATAGACATGCGCGGCGGTCACATTGGACCAGCCGCCCGCCCCTTTCGCCGAACCGGATATTTCGGTTTTCTCGGTGATGTAAGAGCACATGGCTCAACTCCTCAGCCGAGATATTTGCGGTAGAAGGTGTAGATCTTCTGCCAGCCATCATTGGCTTGCTCAACACGATAGGCCGGACGCTCAGCAGCGAAAAACGCATGACCTGCGCCATCATAACGATGGAAGTCATAGGTCTTCCCGCATTCCTTCAGCTTGGCTTCCAGCGTGTCCACCTGTGCGGGTGAAGGGTTCTTATCTTCATTGCCGAAGAGACCGAGCATCGGCGCTTTCAAATTCGGCGTCAGATCAATCGGTGCCACAGGACGCTGCGGGGTCAATTGTGTGGGATCATCAACGACGACATTGCCGCCCCAGCAATCAACCGCTGCATCCACGCCATCCAAGCGGCAGGCTGCGAGATAAGTGTGACGACCGCCCGAGCAGAAGCCCATCATACCGACTTTGCCGTTTGCTTCCGGCTGCGCGCGCAAGAATTCCATCGCGCCCTTCACATCGGCGACGACTTCATCATCATAAACGCCGCCAGCGGCACGGGCCTTGGCTGCGAGATCATCCGGCGTGCCGGGGCCGAAGCGGTGGTAGAGATGATGCGAGATGCAGGCAAAGCCTTGATGGGCGAGCTTGCGCACGGCTTCCATCGTCCAATCATCCCAGCCGGGCATGTGATGGATCAGCACAACGCCCGGAAACGGGCCTTTGCCGGCAGGCTTAGCGTAATAGGCTTCGATCTTGTCGCCTTTGTCGCCAGTGATGGTGACGATTTCAGCGGTCATTCCACGATAGGACATTTTCTTGCTTCCTCCCGAAATTCTTATGCGCTGATGCTTAAGAAAACGGGCGGGAAAGTCAAAGGCTCTGAGGCTCAAA
The DNA here is from genome assembly GCA_947453155.1 of Beijerinckiaceae bacterium. GTDB lineage: Bacteria > Pseudomonadota > Alphaproteobacteria > Rhizobiales > Beijerinckiaceae > Terripilifer. The sequence goes on from CANGFE010000058.1 coordinate 16,268, forward strand.
GAGAGCCAACTGTGGAGGCGTGGAGGGCTTGGGACGGGCATGCACAAGCGGGTTCCAGTCCCGCGTCATAATATAGGGCCGCGCCCATCTGAGCCCGCGCGTCAGGCGGGCCACATCGGCCAGACGCAGGGCTTGTGACCGCCGCCCTTTCAAAATGCGCTCGACGCTCTTTTCGCCCAGACCCGGCACACGCAGAAGAAGCTTGCGTGGCGCCCGGTTGACATCCACCGGCGTGACGACCGGCCCTTTCAACTTCTGCAACATGAACCAACCCCGCCCTATTTGTTCATGTTTTGTTCTAATCAAAACCGCCAAAATGTCAACCTGCCCTCCTCGCAATGGCGGAGCAAAGATCAGTTCAGCTGATCGCGCCGATAGAGCTCGGGGAATTTCCGCGCGCAAAGAATGGCGACGAGAATGGTGCCAATGCCACCGATGACCACGGATTTCACCGGACCGACGAAGGCGGCCAATGTGCCCGATTCAAATTCGCCAAGCTCATTGGATGCGCCAATGAAGAGCATATTCACCGCCGACACGCGCCCGCGCATTTCATCTGGCGTCTCAAGCTGAATGAGCGAGAAACGGATGAACACGCTCACCATATCGGACGCGCCGAGCACCAGCAGAAAGCCAAGCGCCACATAGAAATTGGTGGAGAGACCAAAGCCAATCGTCGCCAGACCAAAAATGGCGACCACTTGAAACAGACGAAGCCCCGCTTTGCTACGCAAAGGATAATGCGCCAGCACAAGCGACATGGTGAATGCGCCGACCGCAGGCGCTGAGCGCAACAGGCCCAGCCCAAAAGGATCGACGAGGAAAATATCGGCGGCAAAAATCGGCAGAAGCGCTGTCGCACCGCCCAGAAGGACCGCGAAAAGATCGAGCGTGATCGCCCCCAAAACAATCGGCTTGGAGAAGATAAAACGCAGTCCCGCAGTCATATATTCAATCGTGACTTTTTCCGGCGCATTTTGAATAGGGCGCGTCTGGATGACGAGATAGGCGATCAGGCTGATGCCGAAGCAGATCGCCGTGATCCCAAAGACAACCTCAGGCCCAAACGCATAGAGCAAGCCGCCAATCGCTGGACCGGCAATGGTCGCGGTTTGGTAAGCCGAGGAACTCAATGCAATGGCATTGGGCAAATGTTCTTTGGGCACCAGACTTGGAATGATCGCGCCACCCGCAGCGCCCGAAAAAGCGCGGCCGATGCCGAAGATCACGATCAGCACATAGAGAAAGGGCACGCTCACAGATTCAGTGGCAGCGGCAATGAACAGAGCGACAGCGGCAGAGGTTGAGAGGAAAGCGCAGAGCCCCAGAATTTTCTTACGCGGGAACATATCCGCGACCTGGCCTGCAGGAAGTGCCAGCAAAAAGTTCGGCACAAAGATGCACAGACCGACAAGACCCAACGCGAACGCACTTCCGGTCAGTGCGTAAACGAGCCAGCCAATCGCGACATCGACCATTTGCACGGCCAGCGCATTAAAGGTGCGGGCGACATAAAAGGCCGTAAAGTCACGGAAACGGAAGGCAGCAAAACCGCCATGATCGGCCACGAGCGCACCTGTTCTTGATCTTCAATCCCGCAAATTCCCTATGCGGGGGCTCTCTGTCAAATGAAAGCTCAGGTCAAGGCGCGACCAAAGGGGCCGAGCGCTGCCAAAATGCGTTCTTCGAGCTTTTTAACAAAGCGCATCATTTCACCATCTGGCGCATGGCCGTGACGCCCGGCAGGCATGACCGCATAAAGCGTGCGGGTCAGCGCAGGCCGATCAATTTTGCGCCCAACCAATTTGCCCGCGCGCAATTCTTCTGCTGCCAGAGAATAAGGCATGACGCTTGCGCCCACACCGCGCGCAATGAGTGACTTCATCGAATTGATCGAATGAACTTCAAAGGCGACGCGCAATTTGAGCGACAATCTTTGCGCCTCAGCCTCCACAATAGAGCGGATGAGACCACGTTCACCACCAATGACAAGCTCGGCTTCCAATGCCTCAGCCAGCGACACGGTCGGTGCACTGGGTGCATTTTCTGGTGACGTCACGAAGACGAAATCTTCTTCAAGAATGGCTTGGCGCTCAAAGCCCGCCCGTCCACCAATATTATAAGCCAGAATCACATCGAGCTGGTCGCGCTCCAAGGCGTCGGCCAGAACGTTGGAGCGCTCTTCTGAAAGCGACAGAAAGACGCCTGGCATTTCGCGCTTGGCTTCGAGCAGAACTTCCGCGCCGATCAGCAGCATGATCGAGGGCGAGAGGCCAAGCACAATGGAATCTTTCTTGCCCGCGCCGAGCGATTGCACTTCCGCGCGCACATCCTCGACCTCGCGCAAGATTTTTTTGGCGCGCTCATAAAGCAGACGGCCGGCCTCTGTCGGCGAGACACCGCGCGAATGGCGCAGGATCAGCGCGACATTCAATTCTTTTTCGAGCTGGCGGATTTGCGCGCCAAGAGCGGGCTGCGCCAGATGCAATTGTTCGGCAGCCGCGGTCATATTGCCCGCTTCAATGACACGCTGAAAATAAGTGAGCTGCCGAAGATTCATCTTGGAGGCGATCCTATACGGCCTGCGCCCATGAGAAAAGGCGGCCCGAAGGCCGCCTTGAGATAGTCATGAGCTGTTTGCCAGCCTCTTCTTTTTCCGCGCCCGTTTTGGCTGCGGACACCGCTCCCAGGATCAGCCTGCGGTGTAATTGCCATACTTGATGAGATTGGCCTTCTGGGCTTCATTGCGCGGCTCGAGTTTGAACGTGCGCGCAGCATTGCCGCCCAGAATATTGTGTTTGGCCTTTTCCGACAGGAAGGGCAGATCATAGATCGTGCTCGGCAAGTCGAAATCCCAATGCGGATAGTCGGATGCATACATGAGCTGC